>CAZSDX010000108.1:0-15493 GCA_964605685.1 uncultured Polyangiaceae bacterium | reverse complement strand
CGGCGTCGTCACCAAGATCATCGAGTGAGTACCATGGCCGAGACCCCCAAGATCCGCATCCGCCTCAAGGCGTTTGACCACCAGCTCCTGGACCGCTCGACGGCGGACATCGTCGAGACCGCGAAGCGCACCAAGGCCCGCGTGGCGGGGCCGATCCCGCTCCCGACCGAGATCCGGCGCTACACGGTGCTCCGCGGCCCCCACGTCGACAAGAAGTCGCGGGAGCAGTTCGAGATTCGTACCCACAAGCGTCTGCTCGACATCCTCGAGCCGACCCAGCAGACCCTCGATGCGCTGATGCAGCTCGACCTGGCGGCCGGCGTCGACGTCGAGATCAAGTCGTTACGGAGAGCAGAATGCCCACGCTGGACGTATTCAACCTGAGCCGAGAGAAGGTCGGCCAGATCGACCTGGCCAACGAGGTCTTCGAGGCCGAGGTCAACGAGAACCTCTTCTACGAGGTGGTGAAGGCGCAGCTCGCGTCCGCCCGCCAGGGTACGGCCTCCGCCAAGGAGCGCTGCGCCGTCGCCGGGTCCACCAAGAAGCTGTACAAGCAGAAGGGCACGGGCCGCTCGCGGCAGGGCTCCATCCGGGCGCCGCACCACGTCGGCGGCGGCCAGGCCCACCCGCCTCGCCCCCGTGACTGGTCCTACCGGCCTCCGCGGCAGGTGCGCGTCGGCGCGCTACGCAGCGCCCTCTCCCTCTTCGTCAAGGAGGGGCGCCTGATCGTGGTCGACAAGCTCGAGCTCGGTGAGGCAAAGACCAAGGTGGCCGCGAGCGCGCTCAAGGCGCTCCAGGCTGACAAGAAGACGCTGGTGGTGGACGCCGCCAGCAACGAGAAGCTGAAGCTGTCGGTCCGTAACCTCGAGAAGGCGATGTTCCTGCCGCCCGAGGGGGTGAACGTGTACGACCTGCTGCGGCACGATCACCTGGTTCTGTCGCAGGAAGCAGCCAAGGCCCTCGAAGCCCGTTGCCTGCGCTGAAAGTCGGAGAAGCCATGACCCCCGAGAGGATTCTCAAGCGCCCGATCTTCCTCACCGAGAAGGCCAGCCTGCTGCGCGAGCAGAACAAGGTGGTCTTCGAGGTGGAGAAGACCGCGAACAAGATCCAGATCCGCGACGCCGTCCAGAAGATGTTCAAGGTGACGGTGACGGACGTGCACACCATGATCTTCCGCGGCAAGGATCGCCGCATGGGGCGCGGCTACGCCAAGCTCCAGAACTGGAAGAAGGCGGTGATCACGCTGAAGCCCGGCGACACCATCAAGTTCTTCGACGAGGAAGAGCCCACCGCCGACGAGCCGGCCACCCCCGAGCAAGGGGCAGCCCAGGGCGAGCCGAGCGAGGGCTGAGAGGATACGACGATGCCGATCAAGACCTTCAAGCCGACCTCGCCGTCGCGCCGCTTCTACTCGGTGCTGTCGAGCGAAGGGCTCACCAAGAAGGCCCCCGAGCGCTCGCTGCTCGAGCAGCAGACCAGCACCGGAGGCCGGAACAACCGCGGCCGCATCACCTCCCGCTTCCGCGGCGGCGGCCACAAGCAGCGCTACCGGATCATCGACTTCAAGCGGAACAAGATCGGCGTGCCCGCCCACGTGGCCGCCATCGAGTACGATCCGAACCGCACCTCCCGCATCGCCCTGCTCCACTACGCCGACGGCGAGAAGCGCTACATCATCGCCCCCGACGGCCTCAAGGTCGGCGACAAGGTGATCTCCAGCCGCCACGCCGACATCAAGCCCGGCAACGCGCTGCCGCTCCGCTTCATCCCGCTCGGGACGATGATCCACAACGTGGAGATGCACAAGGGGCACGGCGGCCAGCTGGTCCGCTCCGCCGGCGTCGCCGCCACCCTCATGGCCAAGGACGGCGACTACGCCCAGGTCCGCCTTCCCTCCGGCGAGATCCGCCGCGTCCACCAGGACTGCCGCGCCACCGTCGGCCAGGTCTCCAACATCGACCACAAGAACGTCTCCCTCGGCAAGGCCGGCCGCGCCCGCTGGCTCGGCCGCCGCCCCCACAACCGCGGCGTCAGCATGAACCCCGTCGACCACCCCATGGGCGGCGGCGAGGGCCGTACCTCCGGTGGTCGCCACCCCTGCTCCCCTTGGGGCCAGCTCGCCAAGGGGTTCAAGACCCGCAACAACAAGCGCACCGACACCATGATCGTCCGCCCCCGCGGGAAGAAGTGACCCAGGAAGAAAGCCATGCCGCGTTCCGTCAAGAAAGGCCCGTTCATCGACGGGCACCTGCTGGGTAAGATCAACAAGACCATCGCCACCAAGAGCAAGGTGCCGATCAAGACCTGGTCCCGCCGATCCACCATCCTCCCCGAGGCCATCGGCATCACCTTCGCCGTGCACAACGGGCGCAAATTCGTCCCCGTCTTCGTCACCGAGCACATGGTCGGCCACAAGTTCGGTGAGTTCGCCCCCACCCGCACCTTCCACGGTCACTCCGGCGACCGGAAGGCCAAGGTCAAGGGCAAGAAGTTACCCATAACCCGCGGGGGCGGGGCCCCTCCCCTCCTTGACCGGCCTGCCCTTCCCGGGCATCGTCGCTCCCCATGGAGCCCCCTCCCCCGCTGCTGCGCGCCCGCGACATCCTCGCGCACAACACCTCCCGCGACCTCCCCGATGTGCTCCGGCTCTCCCAGATCGAGCCGGATAGCGGCCGGCGGAGCAACCCCCTCTACAGCGCGCTCCTGGAGGCCGCCTTCCTCGTCGCCGCCGCTGACGGTGAGCTGGCCCGCGAGGAGATCGGTGAGCTCGCCGACCTCATCGCCCAGATGACCAGCCAGTCCGTCTCCCCCGGCGAGCTGGCCGACAGCATCGCCGCTTACTCGGAGCAGCTCGAACGCTCCGGCCGCCCCGCCATGATCGAGGCCCTCGCCGCCGCCTGCCCCGACCCCGACGCGCGCCGCCAGGTCCTCGGCTTCGCGGCCCTCGTGGCCCTCTGCGACCGGGAGCTCGCCCCCTCCGAGCTCTTCGTGCTCCACAGCCTCGGCAGGGCCTTCGGCCTCAACCCCCCGGAGGTCAACGGCATCGTCCGCTCCCTCAAAACCCAGCTCGGCCTGGAGGTCGGTGCATGAACAGCGAGACCGCGCGCCGCGCCAGGGCCCTCCTCGACAAGAAGCTCGCCGACGAGTCCTCCCTCCTCGCCCGCTTCCGCAAAAAACCCGGCACCTCCTCCGCCGACGAGTTCTTCAGCGGCCTCGTCGAGGGCGCCTTCCTCCTGGCCGCCGCCGACGGCGACCTCTCCGAGGACGAGGAGCTCGCGCTCAGCGAGACCCTCCGGGAGATCACCGGCGGCATGTTCGAGCCGGAGGAATTTGTAGAGATGCTCCATACCTTCGAGGAAGCCCTCGAAGAGGACGGCCTGGAGGAGCGGCTCAAGGCGCTGACCGGGTCGCTCCCGGACGAGCCGGCGCGCAAGGCGGTGCTCTCCTTCGCTGCGCTGGTGGCCCTCTGCGATCACCACCTGGCCGACGCCGAGTGGAAGGCGCTCCAGGCGATGGGCACGGCCTTCGGCTTCCCCGCCTCGGTGGTCGAGGGGCTGGTGAATGAGGCCCAGGAGAACCTCGGCGGCCCGAGGTGATCCCGGGCCGAGGGTAGGCTCACGCCCAGGCGCCGCCCCGCGCGAGCCCCGCCACCACCGCGGCACCGGCGAGGATCAGCGGACGACCGCAGGCGATCTGCCCCGCGCAGACCCCCGGGGACTCCTCGCATCGCCCCCGGATGCAGAAGCCGCTCGCGCCGCACTCGGTGTCGCAGGCGCACGGCCTCCGCTGGCAGGCGCCGCCGTCGCAGACGAAGAGCTCCGGGCAATCCTTGGCCGTCTCGCAGGCGCTGGCCACGCAGGCGAACACCGCCGGGTCGCAGACCTGCCCCAGCGCGCAGGCGTTCGTGGCGTCAGGGAAGCAAAGCTTGAGCTTGCACACGCCGTTGGCCGCGCAGAAGGTCTCTTCCGGGCAGGGTGTCGCCTGGTCGCAGGTGCGAGGCTCGCAGTGACCTGTCTCGACCTGGCAGCGCTGCAGGAGGCCGCAGTCCTCATCCCCGAGGCAGGGAGGAAGGCAGGTTGAATAGGTCCCTTGATCCTGGCACACGAGCGGCGCACCCGCCGAGCCCTTCGCGGAGCACTCCTCGTCGCCGGAGCACGGAGGAGGGAGGGGAGCCTCCGCGCCTTGACCTCCGCAGGAGGGGGGCAAGTCCACGGCCGTGCAGATGGATCCGGGACCTTCCTTGCAGTCCTCGGCGGTGTGGCAAAAATTCTGCCCCGTTCCTGCCGGAAGGGCGCGCAGGCAAGCGCTGCTGGTGTTCTGTGTCCCGGAGGAATCTCCTTCGTCTCCGCACGCCACGATGGCGAGGGGGGTGGCTCCGAGGGCAAGCAAGAGTCGGGCAAGAATGCGGTTCGTCATCCGGGGGAAGGATACCTGCAAGGAGCCACCAAGGCGATCCATCCCGATCCCCGCCAAGAGAGCACAGCACCGAAGTAAGGGGGTGCCCGCGGGGAGGGTGAGCGCGCGGAGTCCGATGCGGCGCGAGGGTCGCTCCACCGGACCGCCTTCCCCGCAGAGCAGCACGACCTGAAAATCGTTGCTCCCCCTCACGGATCCGATACCATGAGGCCCAAGCGACCCAACACCCCCGGACATCCCCCAACAACGAGGTTTCCCATGCACGCCCATCTTTTTTCTTTCCGTCGTGTTCTCCTCCTTGGCCTGGGATTTGCTGGGGGGGGATAGCGGCTTGTGGGGGAGACATCGATCCCCCTTCTTCCACGACAGAGGGACTCTCGGAACGGTCCAGTGCGATCCTCAACCACCTCGTTGACACCACCAACCTCTTTCCTTCTGTTGGAGTGTGGAGTAGCAGTTGTAGCACCGTCGCCATTGCACCCCGTGTCGTTCTTTCTGCGGCGCATTGCCCCGATGCCAGGGCGCATGGTTGCGGAAGCAACACACTCGGGAAGATCTTGTTTCGACAGGCGCAGGATGAACCCATTATCGCAACCACGGTTCGAGCCGTCTCTCATCATCCTTCCCTCTTTGATGCGACCTCCTGCCCGGTACCTCCCGAACTTTGCAGCGAGAACGTCATCTCTTGCGAGCAGCGTTCCTGTCCCTCGGAGGGTCCGGCAGGACTCTTCAGGAACAACGGACGCGGCGATATGGTCGCGCTTTACGTCGATCCTCCGCTCCCGCAAAACATGTTGAGCAAGGTGCTCGTTCATCAGGATTTTGCGAATCCTGAAAAGGGATTCCTCCCGGATCCTGGGGTTGAGGGGTGGGCTCTGGAAAACAAACCCAACGTGACCATCGTTGGATACGGACGGAACAATCCTTTCAGTGGTTCGAATAGACTCCGTGCCTACGGAATCATGAGGTGGGTGGATACGAAGAGCAACAACTACTTCTTCGGCTGGAAGAGCTGTTCCGAGCCGATGGAACCGCAGATGGTTCCCCTCATCGTGCTGGATGCCAACGGTTATACATTTCCCCCCAGCCCTTCCAACCCTTCCTATTGCGATCTTTGGCCTTCGAACACCATGTTTCCCGAGGCAAACGGTTACGCGATTTCGGGTCGAGGTGACAGCGGCGGCCCGGTGTTTATCGGAGGCAACATTCCCGGGAAGGAAAATTTGCTCCCCTCCATCCCTCCCGCACCACTGAATCCGGAAGAGCCAATCGTCGTTGGCACGTTGATCGGAGGAGATTGCACCACCAAGTACCGCGCTCCTACCTACACGAAGGAGACCAGCGCCTGGCTGGCCAAGATGCTGGAGGATAAAGATGGAGATGGGGTGCCGGATCCGTTCGATGTCTGTCCAGAAGGAAACGATGGAGACGACTCCGATGGTGACGGGTTCCCGGACGATTGCGACCCTTGTCCGTGGGATGCAGGGAAGGAAGGGAAGTTTGGTCCAGAAAGCTACGGAGACAAGGATGGAGATGGGGTTTGTGATGGGGAAGACAACTGCCCGAATTACAACCCGATCCAGGCGAACAGCAACGAGGACGCAGAGCGGGTCCACAACGGAGAACCCCTCGGAGATGGGTGCGAACCGGTCCCTGTTCCCAACTTCTTCGTGCAGTACGAGACCACAAGCCAGTGCACCATAAACCCGGCAGGTTCGTCGCTCTGCGCCGTCCGCACACAACTGAAGGAGCAAAACGGATTTCTTGCGGATTTTCAAAAGTCTGCCCATCCTCTCGGCGCACCTCTCGCCTCCATCCCCGTCAGCAGCACCCAGATCCGCTTTTGCTGGAACAAAAATCTTCCCAATACCATCGACTGCACGAAGGATGACGCCATACTGGATGATTTGGCTCTGACTAAATTTTCTGATGAAGATATGGACACTCCGTTTCACCGTGTCACGATCAACGGTCAGCCGCGTGGCGTCTCCTCGCTCAGCCTTCGATTGTACGAGTCCAAGAAAGAACGCGAACCCATTTCCTGGGATTTTACCTCGGATCTCATCTTCTGGAAAGACAAGGGCTATCCAAACAGTGGCATCGATGTTCTCGGGCCTCGCCTTGGACGCCTCTGGATGCATGCCGATACCGAAGTCGGCATGACCGAGGAGCTTTCTACCGGAATCCACAGGAAAAAGGACGGTTCTCCGGGGGAACAACTGGCCAATCACTACCTGCGCATGTACCCGGTGCTCAAGAGCGCGCAGATCGGAAACAAGGAGGCTCCCATCTTTCAAGTACCTGCTTGCTGGGGCGCCGAGTGTGTCGCCGGAAAGATCCTTCCTCCTTCCGTCTGTCCTTCCTGCGACCTCTTCAATCCGGGAGACGTGGTCTCCAGACCCGGTGATACCCGACTCCTCGCCTTTCTCCCCAACGTTGGCCTGCATTTCTTGACCGAAGGCGGTGGGTACATGGCCTTGCCTGCCGATACCTTCAGCAACGAGGCCCGAACCTTGATCCAGAACAGCCCTTTCCAGGTTCGCGCTGCCGAACCCATCCGAAGCCAAGGCTACGGCACCGCAGTCCCTTCCGTTCTCTTCCTTGCGCAGAACGGGACCACCGTCCTCGGAGGGCTCACCGCGCTGGGAGGGCAGCTCTTCTCTACGCAGGAAGCCCGGCAAATCTTGATCGAAAACCGCGGAGGAGGCCGCACGACCGAAGACCCCGAGGGGGAAGCGGTTGTCCCGGCGCCTTCCCTCTCGGGGTACCGTCATCCCAACGCGCTCCCGTTGCTGGAACTGGCCGACCCCGCCGCCCCCTCCCCGCCTCCCAGGCCAGGAACCTCCTCCGCTTCCGTTTACTCGACCACGCTCGGAAAGCTGTTGGTGCTGCGGGGGCAGGATACCCCAAACACTCCTCCTGCGGACCTCTGGGTTCGCAGCGTCCGGGATGCTCGTGGGTACAAGCAGATTCCGCTGAACCAGCCGCTGGGTCGGCTGGTCTCCGCCACCTTTACCCCGGTGGATCGCAAGCTCTGGGTGCTGGACGACCGCCAGGGAAAGTTTGGCCTTGGTCAGACTCGCTTGCTCCGTATCGACCCGGTCACGGGGAACGTCGAGGTGGTGGCGACCTGGCCTCGTCTCGGAGTCTTCCAGCAACGCTGGTTGCTCACGGATCGAGACGGGCACCTGCTGGTAGCCTCTTCTTCCGCAGCGCTACGGCGGCACATGCTGGCGCGCATCGAGGTCACCCCGACCGTGAAGGTGACCACCTTGCTGCTCCGGGAGGGTTCTCTGGGGACCCCACCGATTGTTGAACCTTCCGGGTATCGTTTCCTGGTGGATGGGAAAAACAAGAAAGATCCTCTCTTTCAGGTGCAGCGGCTGGACACCCTGCCCACGACGAACAAGCCCCTTCACGAGCTTGGAGCCTCCTTGTGATGGCCAACCTTTCGCAACGTCTCTTCCCCTTGCTGGCGCTCGGGGGGGGTCTTTTTTCTCTCTTCCTGGCCTGCCAATCCTCTTCTTCTCCTGAAGAGCCAGGCGCTCCAGCGGGAACCTCGGGGGGACTGTCAGGCCAAGGAGGAGCAAGTCCTTCGAGCAGCGGTTCCGGCGGGAGCAAGGCCAAAGCCGGGGCGGCAGGAGTTGCGGCGGCAGGGTCCGGAGGAAGCAGTGGAACAGGGGCCGAAGGGGGCGCAGCACCTCATGGGATTCCGCTGGTGGTGGGTCCGGACTGGCTCCCGTACCAGCCTCCCGGAAGCCCCTGCGTCTATCATTTCATGCCGAAGGGAGGGACGCCGCCTTCCCCGGTCGAGTGGGCCCCCTGCGAACCCAACGGTCTCCAGGGGGTGGAGTGCCAGCAGCGAAAGCAAACACTCCCTGGAATCGTGGAAGAGAATGCAGCCCGGACCTTGTGGGATCCCTGGGCGAACCCACCCCACATGAGTATCGTCCGGGTTCGCCAGGCGAGGTGGGAATTTGTCTTTTGGCGTCCGGACGGGACGTTCGCCGGAGCGATTGGTTACCAGGGTGAACTTCCTGGACAATGCGATCTCTCGTCGAACGGGGGGATCACGGACTCCACCTACGTACTTCAGCACGTCGATCACCCGAGCGGGAGCAAGTCGTTTGTGATCGCAGGGAGTGTGGGGGAAGTGCCGAGCTTCGCCAAGGGAAATTTGTGGGATATCTCCAACTCGAAGGTAACCAAAACGTATTATGGAACAAGCAAGTGGTTGATCACCTACGCAGAAGGGAAAATTCACGCTTCTCCATGGGGAGATGAAGGGAATAGCCAGCTTGTTTACGCACCTTCGGAGCACTGGGTCGGGTTGCCTGGATATCCATTCTTTGGACAAGGAAACGAATATTTTATCAAAGTCAACTCCGGCGGTAAATCTGGCTGGCTTTCGTGGACCCCCCAGACAGGGGTACGAGATCTTTTGGTGAAGCCTGTCACCTCCAAGCGAGGCTTCACCTCCTTCAATACCGACGGCCACGATATCGTCTTCACCTACGGCGAAGATGCCACCAAGAACTATGATTATACCCGATACACCCTCATGAAGGCTGCCTACAGCACGGATCCGGAAGTCATCGCCAAGACAGCCGTCGCCGTAGCAAATGTTCCTCAACACGCTCCCTCGCGAACTTGGGCGGTTGGTTGTGGCTACGCGATGATGGGCTCAGCCACCGAAGAGGAAGGGGTTAGCCTGATCGTTGTACGCCTCTCCGATGGCCAACTCTGGAGGAAATGGCCGGTGGATCCGAAAGATTTTGGGGGTATCGTCCCTGTCGCTGTAACGTGTCAAGATCTGTTCATCAAGGCCGGCTTCCAGGGGAGGCTCCAGCGAATTGCGCTGGATTCCCTCGGGCCCGGAGAGCCGTCTCCTCCCCAGATCGGAGCGTGGCCCTTTTGAACAGGGGTGGAGTCAAGGGATGCCTGCGGGGAGGGTGAGCGCGCGGAGTCCGATGCGGCGCGAGGGCCGCTCCACCGGGCCCCCTTCCCCGCAGAGCAGCACGACCCGACCTGGCCCTGTTCGCACGCCGTGGGCGCACTCGCCGAGCACCTCGGGGCTGGAATCCCCCAGGAACGGGGCAACCGGAGCGCCGGGGAGAAGCGCCCATCGATGCTTTTTTTCCTCCGCCCCCGCCGCCAGGATCGCGCTGAGCTGACGCGCATGAACCCCGCCGGACGCCGGAAGAGGAGCGAGCTCCGGCCCCTCCCGGGACACGGACTTTCCGGCCCTGAGCCAGCGTAGCGTCGTCTTCTCCCTGGACGAGAGGACCGCGACGATGTCCCCCGGGACCTCGTACAACCCAAGAAAATCGGGCACATCCGGCTCGATTTCCCAGAGCTTCGCCCAGGCGGCCCCCTCCACCAGCGGGGCCTGCTCCACGGAGATGGCCTTGCGGGAGTTCCTGTCGTACCGCACCGCGACGATCCTCGCCGGCGTGGGCGGCGCCGCAGGGAGCAGGAGCGCCTGGTCAAGGTTAAACTCCGCGTGATCCCAGGGCATCAGCGTGATCGCAGGCCCCACCGAGCCGCCGCGTAGATCGAGGGAATTGCCCCGCAGAACGGTGTTCGTCCTCGTCAACACCAGCGCCTTCCCTGGCCCCTGCGCCACCAGGGCAGAGGGGGTCTCCTTCCCCTCCACAGGGAACGCGCGACCCTCCTCCAGGGAGAGCACCTGGTTCTTGAAGCCTTCCACGGCGTACCAGCGTCCGTCGATGCGTACCGGCTCCCGGGGGTCTTCCTCCTGCTCCTTGAACGGGATGGCCTCCCCGAGGAACTTCCCCTCGGCGTCGAACCGCCGGGACCAGAGCTCCCTTCCGCGCCGCAGCATCACCAGCCCCTGCTGGCTCCCCGGGTCGTAGGCGAGGGAGATCGGTCCCTCGTCGACGGCGAGTTCGAGGGAGACAGGGGCCGCAGGCCTCGGGACCGTGCGGCGAGCGACCTCCTTCCCCTTGAGGTCGTAGGTGACCCCGTTCAGCTCGATCCCCCGGTCCGTGGCGACGGCGACGATGGAGCGTGCCTCCTCGAAATCGTTGGTGGATTTTACCACCACATCGCTCACCTGGGTGATCCCCCGGAAGCGGGTGATGTGGAGCCGTTTTTCGATGCTCCGGTCGGAGAGGGGCCGGCTGCTCGGCCCTCCGCACTCGTTCTTGGCGCCGCGCTTGCTCTTGCTCTTGCTCTTGAAGGGTTTGTCCTTGGGCCAGTCGTAGGGCGGCGCCAGCCCCTCGGCCCAGAGCAGCGCCCAGCCATCCTTGTCCCCCGGGAGCGAGACCGCCGTGGGGGTTCCGATCAGGGGCATCTTCTTTCCCTCGGCGATCTGGCGGATCCCCTGGGCGCTCTGGCGCCACTGAGGGAGGAAGGCCATCGGCGAGGGGATCCTGGCTCCGAGGTGGCCGGGTTTCTTCTCGTCCCCCGGGATCACTTCCGCCAAAAATGTCTCGAGATCGGCGCTGAAGAGCACCCTCACGCCGCCGCCGACCTCGAAGACGTGAACGATGGAAGCTTCTTCCAGGATCGCGTCCTCCAGGAAGACGGAGACCCGCCCCCGGTCGTCGATCCGGTGGATCTTCCTGGACTGCATCGCGAAGGCGTAGACCCCATCTCGCCCGGGAGAGAACGAGGTCCAGCGATCCGCGCTCGGCAGGAAGGCGCTGCGCTGCGTCCCCGCCGGCTCGGGCAGGGCCGCCCAGCCACCGTCAGGAGGCGAAGTTCCGGTGGTCGAGAGGGAGAACAGGCCGCAGTGCTCGCCTCCGTTCTTTAGCGCACACGGCGGGATCGCGTAGGAAGACGGCTCGGCGTGGGCGTGGAAAAACACCCCCCGGCCATAGCGAAGCTGGATCGACTCCCCCCAGAACTCCCTCATTTTTTCCGAGGGTTGGTCCGTCGCCAGCACCAGGGACAAGGGACCGAGCTGCGGGGCTACCAGGGCAGGCACCGCCGAGGCCGAGGCGGAGGCGGTCGCGGGCGGCGCGGGCGGATCCGCGAGGGGAGGCGCCGGGGCGGGCGTGGAAGCGGGAGAACAACCGGCGAGCGCGCCGGCGAGGAGGGAGCCCCAGCGGAGGGGTCGAACCGACATCCGGAGAGCATAGCGCGGTTCAGCGCCCGGGGCGGGGGATCACCCGGACGCCGGCGGGAGGCTCGGACGCCGCGGGGAGAGGCGCGGGCGCCTCGTAGCGGCTGCCCGGGTCGGTCCCGGCGCGGAAGAAGCGGCGGTCGGTGGCGATCCAGCGCACCGGGACGTCGCCGGGGGTGGTGGGCACCTCGGCGAGCATCTGGAAGTCGAAGGCGACCGCCAGCGTTTCGTGGGGGGTTTCCAGACGAGCGAGGAGCCGGTCGTAATAGCCACGGCCATAGCCGATGCGGTGACCGGAGGCGTCCACCGCAAGGGCCGGGACGAGGATCAGGTCGACGTGAGGAGCGAGGGGAGCGTTCTCCGGGGGCTCCTCGAAGCCGAGCGGCCCGAGGTCAAGAGAGACACCTTCGTCGAGAAAACGGAGGACGATCTCGGCGCCCTCGTCGGCGGTGGCGGGGAAGGCGACGCGCTTGCCGCCGGAGCGGGCGAGGTCGACGAGGGGCCGGAGGTCCACCTCGTTGCGACCCTCGATGGGCCAGAAGAGGGCGAGGGAGCGGGCGTCGCGGTAGAGAGAAGAGGAGGCGATGCGGCGGCAGATCTCCTCGGAGCGCCGGGCCACCGCCGAGGCGGGGAGCGAGCCGCGGACGCCGCGCAGGCGCTTGCGGAGCTCGCGCTTGGCCTCCAGGCGCAGGGGCAGGTCATCCATGGCGGAGGGGTGTACCACAGGCGTTGACACGGCGAGAGGCGCGCGGTGTTAAGAGCGGCGCATGCGGGTCGCGATCATCCCGGCGTACCAGGCGTCCTCGACGGTGGGGGCCGTGGTGAGGGCGCTGGGACAAGGCTTCGACGAGGTGTGGGTGCTGGACGACGGCTCCACGGACGGGACCGGAGAGGAGGCGAAGCGGGCCGGGGCGCGGGTGCTCCGGCACCGGGAGAACCTGGGGAAAGGGGCGGCGCTGGGGTCGCTCCTGGCGGAAGCGAGGGGCAAGGGGCTGGACGCGGTGGTGTCGCTGGACGCGGACGGGCAGCACCCGGCGGAAGAGGCGATCCGGATGGATCGGGAGGTGGAGGATCGCGGGGCGCTGGTGCTGGGGGTGAGGGATCTCGAGCAGGCGAACGCGCCGAGGGCGAACCGGCGAGGGAACCGGATCGCAAACTACTGGATCGCGGGCTTCGCGGGGAGGCCGCTCCGGGACACCCAGTGCGGGCTGCGGCGCTACCCGGTGGAGGCGACGCTGGGGCTGGGGGTGAAGGGGTCGAGGTTCTCCTTCGAGAGCGAGGTGGTGCTGCGGGCGGTGTTCCGGGGGGTGCGGCTGGTGGAGTTCCCGGTGGAGGTGCGCTACCCGGAGGATCGGACCACCCATTTCCGTCTGGTGATGGACCCGACGAGGATCATCGGCGCGACGGTGAGGACGCTGCTGGAGGAGCGCGGAGGGGCGTGGTTTGTCCGTGAATTTGCGAGACTTTCCCTGAAAAAAAGCTAGCGTTCGCCCATGCGCGCCAAGCTCTCGCTCCTCGCGGCCCTCGCGCCGCTCCTCTTCGCTTCGACGGCAGGAGCCGTCTCGAACACGGTGGTCATCAGCGAGTTCCGGTTCTTCGGGCCCAACGGGGCCTTCGACGAGTTCATCGAGCTGTACAACAAGAGCGATGCACCGCTGAACGTGGGGGGGTACCAGGTCCGCTCCAGCAACGGCTTCGGCACGACGGCGCTGCTGGCGACGCTGCCGCCAGGGACGACGCTACCAGCCAAGGGCTTCTACCTCCTGGCCAACTCGGGGGGCTACACCGGCGGGACCGCCCCGGACCAGACCTACACGCTGCAGGTCTCCCCCATCGGCGGGATCGCCCTTCTGGACGCCCAGGGGAACACCGTCGACCAGGTGGGCTCGGGGCTGGGGAGCGCCTACCGGGAAGGCAGCGTGTTCTTCCCGCCGTTCAACAACGGGAACTACGGGATCCAGCGCAAGGGAGGCAAGTGCAACCCCTCGCTGGACACGGACAACAACGCCTCCGACTTCGAGCTGATCAACCCGGCGCAGCCCTTCAGCAGCAAGAATTGCTGCGCCAGCTCGGTGTGCGTGCTCCCGCCGGACGCCCAGTGCTTCGACGCCCAGGGCACCTGCGGCTCCGACGACAAGTGCGCCTACCAGCCCAGGGCCTCCGGCACGAGCTGCACCGACGGCAGCGTCTGCACCCTCAACGACGCCTGCGACGGCAAGGGCGCCTGCGCCCCGGGCCCCTCCGAGCCCTGCGCCAGCCCGCCCGCCAACTTCTGCATCTCCCCCAAGCTGCTGCGCACCTTCCAGGTGCCGGGCTCCTGCGGGAACCCCCAGGGATGCAACTACATCTTCACCGACGTCGAGTGCCCCGCCGGCTGCGACGGCCTGGCCAACAAGTGCGCCGACGCCTCCTGCGTGGGCAAGACCTGCGAGGCTCCGCCCAACGGCTGCTACCTCTCCCCCGGCACCTGCTCCAACGGCGCCTGCGACTACCAGGAAGCCCCCGCTGGCACGAGCTGCGACGACGGCGACAAGTGCACCGCCTCCGACACCTGCAACGGCAGCGGCGCCTGCGTCCCGGGCGCCCCGGTGCCCGTCGACGACAGCAACCCTTGCACCATCGACGCCTGCGACCCCGCCACCGGAGCCATCACCCACACCCCGGTCGCCGCCGGAACGAGCTGCGACGACGGCAACCTCTGCAACGGCGTGGCCACCTGCGACGGCAGCGGCGCCTGCGTCCCGGGCGCCCCGGTCGACTGCTCCACGCCGCCGGGCGCCTGCTTCGAGCCCACCGGCGCCTGCAACCCGGTCAGCGGCGTCTGCACCTACGCCCCCAAGGCCGCCGGGGCCTCCTGCGACGATAGCAACGCCTGCACCTCCCCCGACACCTGCAACGGCAACGGAACCTGCGTCGGCGCCACCCTGGTCTGCACGCCGCCCGCACCCACCTGCGTCGGCGGCGCCTCCCGCTCCTTCTCCGGAGGGGCCTGCGACGCCGCCACCGGCGCCTGCACCTTCACCCAGACCGACACCCCCTGCCCCGGCGGCTGCGACGCCCCCAGCGGCCTCTGCGTGGGCGACCCCTGCATCGGCGTCGCCTGCGACCAGCCCCCTTCCTCCTGCCACCTCGACCAGGGAACCTGCGCAGCGGGGGTCTGCAATTACCCCCTCAAGCCCGCCGGAGCCGCCTGCGACGACGGCAACGCCTGCACCGGAGCCGACCAGTGCTCCGCGGCCGGAGCCTGCGCCGGGGCGCCGCTCCTGTGCAACACCCCGCCGCTCTCGGCCTGCGAGGACGCCGCCTCGGTGCGGGTCTTCGGCGCGGCGGGGGTCTGCGACGCCGCCAGCGGCGGCTGTAGCTACACCTCCCAGGTGCTCCCCTGCCCTTCCGGCTGCAACCCGGTGACCGGAGCCTGCAACGCGGACCCCTGCAACGGCGTGGCCTGCAACCAGCCCCCCGGCCCCTGCTTCCAGGACGCGGGGACCTGCGCCGATAGCACCTGCTCCTACGACCTCAAGCCCGCGGGATCCGGCTGCGACGACGGCGACGAGTGCACCGCGGCGGACGCCTGCGACGCCCAGGGCCAGTGCGCAGGCGTCGCCGTCATCTGCTCCACGCCGCCGGCCCCCTCCTGCCTGGACGCCTCGACCTCCCAGAGCTTCGAGGCCGCCGGGGTCTGCGACGCCGTCTCCGGGGATTGCGCCTACACGCCGGTCTCCACCGCCTGCCCCTCCGGCTGCGACGCCGCCACGGGGCTGTGCGTGGGCGACCCCTGCGGCGGCGTCACCTGCGACCAGCCTCCGGGCCCCTGCTTCCAGGCCACCGGGGTCTGCGCCAGCGGAGCCTGCTCCTACGGGCCCCTCGCCGCCGGGGTCGCCTGCGACGATAACGACCCCTGCACCGCGGGCGACGCCTGCGACGGCGGCGGGACGTGCGTCAGCGGCGCTCCGGTCGACAACTGCGGGGCTGCGGGGCAGGCCGGGG
>CAZSDX010000107.1:0-15632 GCA_964605685.1 uncultured Polyangiaceae bacterium | reverse complement strand
AGGCGAAGGAGATCATGATCCAGGAGCGGCGGACGCACATCGATTCGCTCATCGCGAGGCTGGGAGAGCCGCGAGTGCGGCGCATCCTGGAGCCGATGCTGCTGGGCGAATCGCTGCCCGTCGAGGCCATCGACGCGGACCTCCAGTACGTCGCGGGGCTGGGCCTGATCCGCGTCGAGGGAGGGATGGCCCGCGTCGCCAACCCGATCTACCGCGAGGTCATCCCGCGGGTGATGAACTACGGGGCTCAGATCAGCATTCCCCATCAATCCTCGTGGTACGTGAAGGCAGACGGGAAGCTCGACATGCCGAAACTGATGGCAGCGTGGCAGGAGTTCTGGCGCGAGGATGGCCACCTGGCCGCCGAGGGATTCAACTACCGCGAGGCCGGCCCCCACCTCATGCTCATGGCGTTCTTCCAGCGCGTCATCAACGGCGGCGGTCGCATCGACCGGGAGTACGCCCTGGGCCGCGGCGCCCTCGATCTGCTGGTGACGTGGAAGGGCGAGCGCCACGCGGTCGAGGTGAAGGTGCGGAGAGACGAGCGAACGGAGGGGAAGGCGGTGGAGCAGGTGGGGAGGTATATGGAAAGCCTGGGATTGAAGGAGGGGTGGGTGGTGCTGTTCGACAGGCGAACGAGCGTGGGATGGGAGGAGAAAGTCTTCGAGCGAGAGCACCGCCGAGGGGACTCCCGCGTCATCGTCCTGGGCTGTTGAGAGCGGTCGTCCCGGGGCGGAAGGCGAGATCGCCCGGGATCTCTTCGGGCTGCTCCGCGGCGGCGCGGCGTAGGAGGCTACCCCTGGGCAGCCGCGAGCGCTTCGTGCCATCCTCGCCGCTCCCATGGCCCCGCCCTACCGCCGTCCTCGCCGCCTCGTCCCTGTCTTGCCCCTGCTGCTGGCAGCGTTGCTCCCGGGGGCGGCGGGCTGCCGACCGGACCCCAAAACCCCCGCCAGCGCCGAGGTCCGCGACGCCCTCGGGGCCTCCTTCGTCCGCGCCCACGAGCTGGAGCAGGGCCCCGACGACAAGGCGGCGGTCGCCTCGTACCTGACCCTGCTTGACGAGGGCCTCGCCGCCGGAGAAGACGGCGTTCGCGCCGTGCTGGCGGGGCTCGACGCGCTGCTGTGGCGGAGCGCCCCGGGGCTCAACCGCCTCGGAGGCTTCCAGGCGCTCGCCTTCCGGGTCCCGGGGGCGCTCCAGGAGGTCGAGGACAGGCTGACGGCGCTCCACGGCGCCGGCAAGGGGCACCCCGTCTCCCGGGAGCTGCTGGCCCAGGGGCTCCTGGAGCTGGCTCGCTTCCGGGGGGATGTCCAGGCCACCGCCCGGTGGCGTGCGGCCTCCGGGGAGGTCCAGCAGGCGGCGGTCGTGGGGCCCCTGAGCCCGGCGGCGCTCACCGGGATCCTCGCCGCCACCGCTCCGGAAGAAGGCCCCTTGCAGGCCACGTACCCGGGGGTCGGTCCCTTCGCCCGCGCCATCCGTCCGCTGACCGTCGAGGCCGACGACGGCGCGCTCAACGCCGCCGCCGCCAGCCCGCAACCCGGGCTCTACGCCGTCGTCGTCGATGTCGAGGTCCCCCGGGCCCAGCGGGTGTGGCTCGGAGCGCAGACCACCGCGGGCGCCGTGCTGGCGGTCCAGGGGCGCGCGGTGCTCCAGCGGCCCTACGCCCTCGGCGGCTCCCCGGCGCTCCGTTTCGGCTGGATCGACGCCGGCCCTGGCCTGCTCCGGGTCGTCCTCCGTCTCGGCGCCAACGAGGACGGCGCCCGGCTGGCCCTGGCGGTGCTCGGCGAGGACGGCGCTCCGCTGCCCTGCAAGGCCCCAGCGGTCGGGAGTGCCTCCTCGGCTCCGGTGCAGGGGGTCGGAGCCTTCGAGATCGCCCCCCGCAAGGGTCCGTCCCTGGAGCTGACCGCCGCTGCTCTGCTCGCCCTCGGCGAGAGCCGGGCCGCCCGCCGCCTGCTGGAAGAAGGGACGCCCTCCCCCGGCGCCTCGTTGCTGTTCGGGCGCTCCCTCGACCGGAGCGACGACCTCCCGGAGAACCGCCGCATCGAGCGGGCCCGGGCCGCCTACGAGCAGGTCTCCGCAGCCTGGCCTGGCTCCTGGGAGGCGGCCCTGGGCTCCGCGATCTACACCGCCGCCCGCAAGGGCTTTGGCGAGGGCAGCGTCGAGACGCTCCGGGATCTGGCCCGCCTCCGCGCCGACGGGAAGGCGATCTCGCCCCTGCTCCGCGCCTTCGAGGCGGTCGTCGCCGCGGACATCGGGCTCCGGGATGTGGCCCTCGCCTCCCTGGCAGAGGTCAAAACGCACCTGGATGGGACCCCGCTCCTCGCTTCCCTGGAGGACCGGGTGCTCCCGCGTATCGGCGCCGAGGCGGAGGCCCGCGCCTGCGCCGCCCCGGGGCTCTCGAAGAACAGCCTCGCCTGCCTCCAGGCGAAGCAGAACCGCGGCGACCTGGCCGGCGCCCTGGCGGAGTTGACCCGGCTCCGGGAGCTCCGCGGAAGCCCCCGGGCGCTGCTGGGGCAGGAGCTGGCGCTGCGGCTGGCCCAGGGCGACGCGAAGGAGCTGCTCCGGGTCTACGACGCGCTCCACCCGGGGGAGCGGCCCCTGGCGGCGCTGGGTTTCCTGGACAGCGAGGCCGAGGTCAAGGGGCGCCTTTCCCGGGATCGAGCGGCCCCCCGGGACACGCCGGGCCAGCTCCCGGCGCTCCGCCGCTTCCTCGGCGATGACCCCACCCGCGGCTTCGAGGAGGAGGGGCGCAAGGTCGTCGAGCAGGACCGCAAGAGCACCTCCCCCAGCACCGCGGCGACGCTGGTGCTCCTCCACACCGAGCGCTACGAGCTGGCTCCGGACGGGCTGCTCCGGGCGGTGCTCCACGACGTGCGCAAGGTCTCCGGGACCACCGACGTGGAGCAGGGGGTCGGGGGGGTCTCTTTTGCCCTGGTCGGGCGCGATCTGCGGAAGCTGCTGCGACGGCGGATCCACAAGCGCGACGGGCGGCTGCTGGAGCCGGACGCGGCGTCGATGGCAGCGCAGGGGAACTCGGATCTGTCGCAGCTCGAACCGGGAGACTACATCGAGCAGATCGCGGAGGCGTGGATCCTGCCGGATCGGGCCGGGCACGTGGTCATCGACACGGAGGATCTGCTGCCGGAGCGGACGAGCGTGCGGCAGGCGACGGTGGAGGTGCGCTACCCGAGAGAGCTGAAGCTGGCGCGGTGGTCGCATCCGGCGCTGGGCCGCCCGGAGGAGCGAGACGAGGGGGAGCAGCGGGTGGTGAGGTTCCGGCTGGAGAACGCGAGCCCGCGGCGCATCGAGGACGGGACGCCGCGCATGGACAGGGACGTGGCGATCAGCTTCGGGACCTATCGCTGGGCGGACGTGGGCAGGCACCTGGGGGAGCTGCTGGCGGCGCTCCAGGAGGAGGACCCGTACGTCACTCGCTGGGCGAGGCAGGCGGCGGGGGACGCGGCGGGGCGAGCGGCGGTGGAGCGGGTGGTGCAGGCGGCGGGCAAGGCGATCCGCGTGCCCCAGGGGAACCTGCTGTCGGACACCAGCGCGGCGTTTTACGCGGGGCCGCAGGCGCTCTCGGCGCGGCACATCCTGGAGCTGGGGCAGGGGAGCCGGAGCTGGGTGGTGTACCGGGCGCTCCAGGCGCTGAAGATCCCGGCGGAGGTGGTGGTGGCGGAGCGAGAGCCCTTCTCCGCGGACCCCGGGTACCCGGCGAGGCCGTCGCGCTTCGATCACCCGCTGGTGGTGGCGCGGCTGCCGGAGGGTGAGCTGTGGATCGACGCGGACCTCCCGGGTCCACCGCTACCCCCCGGGCGGGTGAGCCCGGAGCTGCGGGGGCGGGTGGCGCTGCGGGTGAGCGGGGAGCAGCTCCCGGTGCAGGGGGCGAGCGCGGAGGAGGCCCGGGACGAGGTGGAGATCGCGCTCAAGGTGGACCCAAAGGGGAACGCCGCGGGCACCTTCTCGGTGCAGCTCCAGGGGCGGACGGCGCAGATCCTGGTGGACGCGCTGGACCGGGTGGCCGGCATCGACCGCAAGGAGCTGCTGCGCGGCGTGGTGCAGGGGTGGATGCCGTGGGCCACGGTGAACGAGGTGGTGGTGACCCCGGCGGAGGGGGCGAGCACGCTGGCGCTCCGGGCGGAGGTGGTGGTGCCGTCGCTGGCGCAGGGGGAGGGGCAGGGGTGGACGCTGCCGGGGTTCGAGCCGCTTCATTCGGTGTTCCCGAGGCCCGCGGCGAGCACGCTGGGGGCGGCTTACGCGTCCCGGCTGGGGAGGCAGAGCGCCTTGGCGGTGGACGCGGCGGTCCAGTACCGGGTGCGCCGCCGGATCGAGCTACCTCCCGGGTGGAAGCCCCCCGCCGCCCTGCCCTCGGTGGCCATCAAGCACGAGCTGTTCGAGGCGTCGCGCTCCGGGAAAGTGAGCGGCTCCACCCTGGAGGAGACCTACCTGTTCTCCCTGACGACGGGCACGGTCGCAACAGATGCCTACGAGCGCTTCGCGGCCCAGGCCAAGCGGGTCGACGACGGCTTCCTGGCGAGCATACGGATCGCTCCCTGAGCGCGACGAACCTTGAAATTACAGAGAAATAAGGTCAGGTGCTTCCATACCCGTAGGGAGGTTCGGTACCCTGAAAGAATGCTCAAGAGCGTCCGGGTACCGCCTCCCTTCGAGCCTCCCTTTGCCAAGGCCGAGCCGATCGTGGAAGGGCTGTTCGCCCGCTTCCACCGGGATCCTTCCCGGGGGATGCTCCACTATATCACTCCAACACCTTCGAGGCGGAGGTGCTGAAATCCCTCGGGCGCGAGGTGACCGACTGCGCTTGCCTCTTCTCCGCGGGGTACTCCTCCGGGTGGTGCAGCGACGCCTTCGGGAGCGAGGTCCACGGGCGGGAGATCCGGTGCACGGCCCGGGGAGATGCCTCCTGCGAGTTCCTCATGGCCCCGGCCTCCAGGCTCGACGAACACGAGCGTCGGTTGAAGGAGGGGTGACCGTTTGATCGGCGTACCGGATGGGATCCAGCTCAACGAGCTGGGGCAGGCGGTCTTCCGGGTGCTCCGGGGGTACACGGTCTTCCCCTGGCCGGTGCTCTCGACCCAGTGCAAGCGGGCCGGGATCGACCCCTCCGCCTTGACCCACGACCAGCTTGACCAGCTCATCCCTGCCCTGGCCGCCAGCGTCGCCCGCTTCACCACGCCCCTCAACGACCCCCTCGTCCAGCGCGACCTGCAGGCCCTGCTGCGGTGACCCCGGGCTCACCCCCGGGAGTGCTTGCCGTGAGGCGGGGGAGCGGGGGGAACCTTCTTGTCCGGGGCCTTTCCGGCGGGGGGGGCCTTGGCCGGGACCGGGATCCGGTAGGTGTGGCCGATCTTGAGTGCATGCCCCTTGAGCTGGTTCGCCTGGACGATGGCCTCCGGCGTGGTGCCGTAGTGCTTCGCCAGGTTGACCAGCACGTCGCCGCTACGCGCCTTGTGCATCACGTAGTGGGGTTCGGGGGCAGCCGCCGCGCTCGGTCCGCCCTTTCCCTGGCCGGAGGGAGGCGGAGCAGGGGCCCTGGCGAGCGCGTCGGCGGGGCGTCTCAGGTGGGGCTGCGCCCGGCGGGCTAGCTCCTGGGCGACGGGGCTGTAGAAGCGGACGTGGATGTGCGTCGCATGCCCCTTCACGTGGCGCACGATGGGGGTCGGGCTCTTGCCCCGGACCTGGAAGACCCGATCCAGGAACGCCGGATCTTCCTTGGCCTCGACGGCGTGGCGCAGCAGGAGGTGCTGGATGGAGGTGTCGATGAAGATCATCTCCACGTCGGCCTCCTGGATGAACGCCTTGACCAGCGCCCAGGTGCGGGGCAGGTCGAGGTTCTGGGCGTGGGCGCGCTCGAACCAGCGGGCCTCCCGGCTGTAGTAGTAGCCGAGATCCACGTCGCGGCCCGCCTGGTGGCTCTTGTGCGGGGAGAGGTAGCCCCCGTGGCGTGCGCTGATGTGGCCGATAAATAGCCGCGGCGTGCCCGGAAATTGCCTGTTCACCGCCAGGATGGCCCGGGTGATGAAGTCGATGGTCTCCTGGGTCCCCCAGGTGCTCGGCGCTCCGATGATCTGCCAGTGCTCCCCCGCAGGCATCTGGACCCCGTTGAGCAAATAACCCCGGTTCGGCGTCCCGACGGAGAGGGAGCCCAGCGACGCCAGGTCCGTCCGCGCTTTCCTGGCGATCTCCTCGTCGGTCAGCTCGATCTTCGGGGTCGTCCTCGGGGCGACCGCGGCGTCCTCCTCGTGGTCGTCCACCTCCCCCTCGTCGTGCTCCGGATCGTGGGGGTAGGCGCTGGCCTCGCCGCCGGCCTCGCCGCCGACCTCCGGCGTTACCTCGGGCGGTGAGTCCGCGGGGGGAGCAGGGTCATCCGTGACCGCATCCGGTGAGGCAGCGGGGGGAGGCGCGGGGGCCGGCACCAGGGGAGGTTGTCGGGAAGGAGGGACACACCCCTGCACCAGCAAGAGCAACCACAGGGGGAACGACCCGCGCATCAGGCCGGCAGTATAGCCCGCGGCTCCGGTGTGCAAGCGGTAGAACACCTCCGCGGGTGGGGTCGTGCTAACGGCGCGGGCCGTGCGGTGGCTCCTGCTTGTGGTCTTTCTGCTGACGTACGCGGGCATCAGCGCCCGGAGGCTGCATCTTTTGCCGGTCGGGAGGCCGTCGATCGCGCTGATCGGGGCCTGCGCCATGGTGGGGCTGGGGTCGCTGGCGGGGGTCCACGGGCTCCACGGGGACGAGGCCCTGGCCGCCGTCGAGCCGGGGACGATGGCGCTGCTGACCGGCATGATGATGCTGGCGGCGGCGCTGGAGCTGGCGGGGTTCTTCGGGCAGGCGGCCTCCTGGGTGCTGCGCTGGACCAGCCGCCCGGTGCCGCTGCTGTACCTGGTGACGGTGGGCTCCGGGGTGCTGTCGGCGCTGCTGGTCAACGACGCGGTGTGCCTGCTGGCGACGCCCTTCGTGATGATGCTCTGCCGGCGGACCGGGGCGCCCCGTGTGCCCTTCGTGCTGGCCGTCGCCATGGGGGCCAACGCCGGCAGCGCCATGACGCTGGCCGGCAACCCGCAGAACATGCTGGTGGCCCGGCTCTCGGGGATCCCCTACGCCCGCTACGTGGCGGTGGCGGGGCCCGCGGGGCTGGCGGCGCTGGGGGTGACGGCGGCGCTGCTCCACGGGATGTTCCGGGGAGAGCTGGCCCGGAGCGCCCCGCCCCCCGCGGCCGAGGAGCCCCCCGCAGCGACGGATCGGTTGCTGCTGGCGGCGAGCCTGCTGGCGCTGCTGGGGTTCACCGTGGCGGCGCTGCTGGGGACGCACCTGGCCTTCGGGGCGGTGACGGCGGCCTCGGTGGCGCTGCTGGCGGCGCGCAAGGACGCCCCGGTGCTGCTGGAGCGGGTCGACTGGACCGTGCTGGTCTTCTTCTCCGGGCTGTTCATTCTGGTGGCGGCGCTGCGGAAGACCGGGCTCCCGGACGAGGCGCTGGCGGCGCTCACCCGGGTGCTCCCTCCGCAGGGGGCTTCCGGCACGGCGCTGCTGATCGGCGTGCTGCTGGTCGGCTCCCAGATCGTCAGCAACGTGCCGCTGATCCTGCTGCTGGAGCCCTGGATCCGGGGCTTTCCGGACGGGACGACGGCCTGGGTGCTCACGGCGCTGGTGAGCACCCTGGCGGGGAACCTGACGCTGCTGGGCTCCGTGGCCAACATCATCGTCATCGAGCGGGCCGGGGCTCAGGACGAGGTGGGCTTCCGCGCCTACACCCGCGCGGGCCTCCCGGTGACCCTGCTCTCCACCGCCGCCGCCCTTGTCGTCGTCTGGCTGCTGCGGTGACCCTGGACAGAGCCCCTTGGGCGAGGATCCGGGGTAGTCTCCCTCCGCCATGACCTTGCTCCTCCAGGATCTCCGCCGGCATGTCCCGGTCGACGAGCACGAGGCCCGCTCGCTGGCCCGCATCGTCGCCCACGTCGAGGGCGGCGGAGACCTCTTTGATCGCCGTCGCTGGGACGGCCACCTCACCGGCTCCGCCTTCATCCTTGACGCCTCCGGCGAGCGCTTGCTGCTGCTGTTTCACCGGAAGCTGAACCGGTGGCTCCAGCCCGGAGGCCACGGGGAGCCGGGCGAAACGGATCCCCTCGCGGTCGCTCGCCGGGAGGCCCTGGAAGAGAGCGGCATCGAGGGCCTGGTGCTGCACCCCCGGGCGCCCACCCTCTTCGACGTGGACGTGCATCCGATCCCGGCCCGGGGCGAGGAGCTGGCCCACGAGCACCTGGACCTGCGCTACCTCTTCGTGGCGCCGCCTGGGGCGACGCTGGCTCCTGCGGAGGGCGAGTCCCGGCAGCTCGCCTGGGTGCCGCTCGCCGAGGTCGCCGCCGTCAGCGACGCCTCCGTGGCCCGCGCCGCGCGCAAGCTCCTCGTTCGAGGGGACGATTTCGCTTGACGTCCCACTTCGTGACGCGGATGCTGCTCCAGCACCACCAGTTGTTTCTCATGTCCCTGCACTCCTTGCGCTTGTCTCTGGCGCTGGCTCTCGTCCTTGCCTTGCTTTACCTTGCCTGTGGCAAAACGGAAGCTCCCTCTTCGGAGGAGAGCAGCGGTGGAAATGCCGGACAAGCCGGTCGTGCGGGGGGGGCGGGGGCTGGTGGTTCCTCGGGTCAGGGAGGAACGGGAAAGGGAGGGACAACTCTGCAAGGGGGACAGGCGGGACAGGCGGGGCAAGGAGGGCAGGCGGGCGTGAGTGGTCAGGGGGCAGCGGGAGGCCAGGAGAATCCTCCATCGCTGGAATGGAAAGAGATCGGGAAGATCCAGGATTATCCGATCTTTCGTCTACAGAATCCATCTTCCTTCCGAGCCTTTGAATGGAAGCCCTGTGACTGGACGGATGTTCCTGGCTGTGAACAAGCTTGGATGAACGAAACGTTTCTCAATTGGAAACCTACAACGGTTTTCTTTGTGGGCGCTCACGACGATGGAAATAAAGTTCGAGCCGTTCTGCTTAGCTATCGTTATGAAGAACAGGTTGCAGCCGTTTTGGAGGAAGATGGAAATATCATAACGGCTTTCCTCAACGAGAATATTGAGTTCAATCTAAACATGCCAGATCTATGGGGGGAGAATTACGCCATCTCCGCCACTAAGGTGAAGAAAATGGATAGTGGTGCCATTTGGGGTAAGATGGACGGCTTTGTATCTACCTTTGACTGGGACACATCCGGTGCCCTTGCGGGTTCTGCGTTGGTCTGGGCGGCAATGGGTACAAATCGTTTTGCTTGCCAGTGGCAATCCAAAGGTATTCAGTCCTATTCACTGACAGAAGGAGAGCAAAATCGATTTGCTGAAGTAATCCAGTTGAATCCAGATGCGCTTGGTGTCAAAGATCTCACGTCCGCAGGAGATTATTTCCTTTATACAACCTACAATTATACGACCTATTCGACGCCGCAAACGATGATTTCCAATGGGAAGGATCCTGGAATTCCCTATACAACACCTCCTCCAGGGGCTGCGGACGGGAGCATCGAATACGCAAACTCCCATGTCGCTTGGCTTCGTGGGTTTGGTCAAAAGGCTACAAACGATTACGAAAAGGTCGAACTCTGGGCCTCGGAATTCTCTCCTGATCCTGCTCAACTGAAACCTTACAAAGTTTCCTCGATCACAGGTGGGCAGGTATCTACTGCAAACTGGGCCATGCACGGCGGGTGGGGTCGTTTGGCTTACCAAGAGTACGATCTCAGCCCGTCAGGCCAATTTACCAACATCCGCGTTCGTATTTTCGACCTAAAAACGCTGGAAAAGCGTGACATTCCTCTTCCTCTTGGAGAACGAGCTCGATTCATCCACGGCGTGACCAGGAGCCACGTCTGGTTTGTCACGGATGGCTTCGATAACGCACCTCGCCAGCTTTACCGGTGGAAGATCGACAGCGTTCCTGTCGTTCCATGAGGGCGAGAGATGCGTCTCTGGTACTCTCCCGCGCTCTTCCTGCTTCTCTGCTCCTGCACGATGCCGATCCAGACGAGCACCCAGGTTCGTACTGTACAGACGACGGATCTTGGGGTTCTACGACGCACCGAGGCAGACCTGCTCGCGGCGGAGGTGAAGATCCATGAGGGGAGCGTCTTGGTGGATGTGAGCCGCTTGCAATCCTGCGCCCGAGTCTCGGAAGAACAGCAGGAGATCGCCACAAGAACCCAACGAAAAATGAATCCAGTAAGAACGTCCGTCGAGGTGACCGCGCTCTCCTTGGGCGTTGTCTCCGCGGTATCTCTCGTCAAAGGTTGGGTCCCCTCGCGTCCTGATCTACGGATGTCGATACTCGCTCATTTCGCTGTTGCCGGTGGGATCGCTGGTCTGGTCAACTTGATCGTGGATAGAACAAGGACCTTTGATAAGACAACAAAAGAACAAAAATTCGTTCGCCATGAAACGACCACTCCTTTTGTCTGCGAGCGACAGCCGTTCCCGAACGTAGATGTTTCGTTGAGATTTTCGGATGGCAATTCCATCCAGGAAACCACAGAACTCGATGGGAGAGCGGTCTTCCCCAGGGGCTTCGCGTCTAACCTCGACAGGGAACCTCACCCCCACCCAGTCCCGGAGCGGAACGCGCTCTTCCCCCTCCCCATCGATGGGGAGGGGGTTAGGGGGTGAGGTTTCTCTTGTCGAGGTTAGACGCCAGGCCTCCCCAGGGAAAAGATGGAAGTTCTCTTGAAGAAAAATCACGGGAAATTTCGACCGTGGATCAACAAAAATGCTTACCCAGAAGTGACGATCCCACAGGGGGATTCAGATCATAGCCCCCAAGGGAAAACTCCGGGGTAGGAATAAACTCTATGGGAGATGGAGGACAGGCATATCCGAAAAACAAGGGAATCCAAGATTCCAGGGGAACCCTTCGTCTGCGAGCGTGTTCCCCTCAAAGGAACCAAGTTGAAACTTGTGTTTCATGATGATACGTTCTGGCTCGGTGTGACGGGGGAGAACGGTCAGGCACGCTTCCCCCTCGACGCGGCGTTGCGCCGAGCCCTCCAGGAGCACAAAGGCAGGTTCACCCTCTGGCTCGACGGGAAGAAGCACACCCCGGTCAACCTCTCCCGGGAGCTGCCCGCGCTCGGCGCCGGGGAGGCAGGGGCGCCGGACGAAAGAAGGCCAGGGTCGTGGTAAGGGAGGGGCCCTCATGGCTCCTCCTCCCGTCCGGATCTCCTTCCTCGGCGGCGCCAGCGCCATCGGTGCCTCCTCGGCGCTCGTCCAGGTGGCCGACCAGTCGATCCTGATCGACTGCGGCGTGCGCTTCCGCACCGACCGCGCGCTTCCGGACCTGGACCAGCTCACCGGCCACCGCCTCGACGCCATCCTGGTCACCCACGCCCACAGCGATCACACCGGGGCGCTCCCGGTGGTGCACGAAGCCTTCCCGGCGGCGCCCATCCACATGACGCCGCCGACCCGCTCGCTCGTCGAGATCCTCCAGCGCGACGCCCTCAAGCTGATGCGCAGCTCCGGCGACCGGGAAGGGGAGATCCCCATGTACACCGAGCGCCAGGTGGAGGGCATGATGGGGCGCATCCTTCCGGTGCATCACGACGCTCCCTTCGTGATCGGAGACGTGCGTGTCACTTACCTCCCGGCGTCGCACATCCTGGGCGCCTCGATGATCCACCTGGAGACCCCCGGCGGGAACCTCCTCTTCACCGGCGATTACTCCGTCGCCGCCCAGCGTACCGTCCCCGGTCTGGAGCGCACCTCCCTCCCGGTCGACATGGTCATCACCGAGAGCACCTACGGCAACCGCACCCACGCGGACCGCAAGCTCGCCGAGGAGCGGCTGCTCCGCTCCGTCGCCGCCGCCGTCGAGCAGCGCGGGCGCGTCCTCATCCCCGCGTTTGCCATCGGGCGCGCCCAGGAGGTGCTGCTGGTGCTCCGCGACGCGCTCCGCCACGGGCGTATCCCTCGTGTCCCCGTCTTCGTCGACGGCATGGTGCGCGCCGTCTGCGGCGCCTACCCGCTCCACGAGCGCTACCTGGCCCCCGCGGTCCAGCGGCAGATCCGCGCCGAGGGGCATCCCTTCTTCACCGCCGACATCCGCGCCGTCGCCGACGCCTCCGAGCGCCGGCAGATCGCCTCCGGAGGCCCCTGCGTGGTCATCAGCTCCAGCGGCATGCTCACCGGTGGCCCCTCCGCCTTCTACGCCGCCGAGTTCGCCCCCAACGAGCACGATGCCATCCTGATCACGGGCTACCAGGACGAGGAATCCCCGGGGCGCGCGCTCCTCGATCTGCTCCGGCAACAGGGCCCGCGGCGCCTGGTCGTCGGAGGCAAGGAGGTCGATGTCCGCTGCCGCTTCGAGTCCTACAGCCTCTCCGCCCACGCCGACCGCATGCAGATGGTCGGGCTCCTGGAGGCCCTCAACCCCCGGGTGGTCACCCTGGTCCATGGCGACCAGGACGCCAAGGAAGCCCTCGCCCGTAGCCTCGGCCCCCGCGAGACCCTGCTGGCCGAGGACGGCGTCGCCCTCGAACGCACCTTCCCCCGGCGGATTTCTTCCGGCAGGGGTGCGAAAAGACCCACCCTGGATCGGGAGCGAGCCGAGGCGCTGGTGGGCCTCGATCAGGGCACGCCCCTGTCTTCGGAGGCGCTGGTGGTGGCCTGGTTCGGGCACCCGGCGCAGGGGGCCGAGCGGGAGGCATTTCTCCGGCGGCTCCTGGAACTTGAGGTGGTCCGGCTGGACGAGGACAACCCGGGGATGCTTCGCTCCAACCTGCTGCCGGAGGAGAGCGACGCGCCAGAGGAGCAGCTCCGGGAGGAGCAGCTCAAGGAAGAAAACCCCAAGGGGAAGCTCCTGGAGTGGTGCATGCGCAGCCGCGTCGAGATGCCCTCTCCGGAGGCGCGGCAGGTCGGGGCGCAGTGGGTGGTGAGCCTGACGCTCCCGGTGGACGGGCGGAGGCTGGAGAGCGGCCCGCAGCGCGCCCGGACCCAGAAGCTGGCGGAGCAGCTCGCGGCGCAGGCCCTGCTGATCCAGCTCGCGGAGCCCCTCCAGGAGTCGTCCGTGCGCGCCCTGACCGCCGTCGATACGGAGCGGCTCCGGGCGCTCAATCCGAAGGGGAAGCTGTTCGAGCGCTGCGCCCAGGAGAAGATCAAGCTGCCCTCGTTCGAGCAAAAAAATCACCCCCGGGGGCAGCTACGGCGAGGGGTTCTGGTGCTGGCTCCGGGGCAGAAGTTCTGCTCGTCGTGGTACCTCGCCCCGACGGGGAAAGAGGCGGAGCAAGGAGCCTGCCAGGAGCTGCTGGAGGCGTGGCTGGCCTGGAAGGGGGGCACCCTTGACCCGTCGCAGATCACCGGGGATGAGCGGGTGAGCGCCGCCGAGGCGCCGGAGAAGAACCCGAAGATGGTGCTGAACGAGCTTCGGCAGAAGGGCGAGATCGAGGGGTTCGGCTTCGAGCTGGTGGAGAAGCGGGGGGCGATGCATGCGCCGAGCTTCGTGATGCGCGCGTGGGCGCTGCGCGACGGGGAGCGGATCGAGAGCAAGGAGGTCGAGCGCAGCAGCAAGCGCGACGGGGAGCACTTCGCCGCCCTGGACCTGGTGCGGCGCCTCGACCCTCCGGGCGACGAGGGGTGAGCGGTGGCTCTGCGGTGGCTCTCGCCATCGGCGGCTGTGCTACCTTGATCGCTCTCCATGGAACCCGAGGAGCCTCTCGATGAGATCGCATTTTTCGGCGCCATCGTTCGTGCCAAGCTCCGTGTGCTGCTCATCGGGCGTCGGGCGCTGATCGCGCTCGGAGCTCCCGTGATGACCCAGGACTACGACCTCTGGGTTGCCCCGGAGGATGTCCCGAAGCTCAACGAGATCGCAGCTTCCTTCGGGCTGGTGCCCACCCGGTCCATCGAGGAGGCGCTCAGGATGGGGCGTTACGTGCTTGAAGGGGATGAGCGCATCGACGTTCTCCTGGCCCGTTCCGTGTCGACCATCGATGGAGAGACCGTTCCCTTCGAGGACGTCTGGAAGCGCCGTGGTACCCTGTGGCTGGAGGATCATGTCTTCGTGAACCTCCCTTGCCTGGATGACCTGATCGCCACCAAGCGCTTCGCCGCGCGGCCCAAGGATATCGAGGATATCCGGTTCCTCGAAGCGTTGAAGGCAGGGGAGGAGCCGCGATGAACCGGTACCCCCTCGGCATCTCCCCGGAGGCGATGATCCGGGCGCTACGCCAGGCGCATCGGAGCCTGTCTGCGGATGAATTTTGCGCGCTCCTGGCCGCCCCCGAGAGCCCCGAGGAAATCGCCGAGCGGCAGGAGCAGATCCGGTGGTTTCAGCGGCGTTTCCCGACGCCTGCGCTGCGGCTGGCCAAGGCCCGCAAGAGCTTCCTTCAGTGGTCGCGGTCCATCCCCGACGAGGTGAAGGCGGAGGAGAAACGCCTCCGGGACGAGGAGGCGGCGCGCCCGGTGCGAAGCCCCCTGCGCGAGGATCCAACGTAAGCCTGCCCCGGTCGCCGAGCACGAGGCCCATCCGCGGACTTCTCGCAGGTTCGGCGGGCCTTGTGTGGTAAGGCGGTCGCCATGTCATTCGTGGTGCAGCACTCGCTCGTGACGTCATCCGGGCCTCCTCGCCGCTGGATGCTCTTCCTCCACGGGATCCTCGGCAGCGGGAACAACCTCCGGGCGCTGGCCCGGCGCCTGGTGGATGCGTGCCCGTCCTGGGGGATCGCTCTGGTCGACCTGCGGCTCCACGGGGGGTCGCAAGGGGCACCGCCTCCGCACTCGGTGAAGGCGGCGGCCTCCGATCTGGCTGCGGTGTGCGACCGTCTCCCCGGTCCTGTCTCCGGGATCACCGGGCACAGCTTCGGCGGCAAGGTCTCCCTGGAATTCCTGGCGCAGCGGGGCGGAGGGGTGGAACTCGCGTGGATCCTGGATGCGATGCCGGGGCCTCGCCCGGGGGGACGCGGCTCCGAGGGGACGCTCGGGATCTTCGGCGCGCTGGAGTCCGCCGGCAGGGTCTTCTCCTCGCGCCAGCAGTTCGTCGATCGCATCGTGGCCCAGGGGCACGAGGAGAGCACCGCCCGGTGGCTGGCCATGAACCTGGAGCGCCAAGGAGAGGATTTCGTGCTGCGTCTCGATCTCCCGGGGCTGCGGGCGATGCTGGACGACTACTTCGTCCGGGATCTCTGGCCGGTGATCGAGGCGCCTCCCGCCGGGCTCACCGTGAACCTGGTGATCGGCGGCAAATCCAGCGTCTTCGACGACGCGGAGCGCACCCGGGCGGAGCAGGCGGCGGCGCGCTCCGGAGGGAGGGTGCAGGTCCACCTTCTTCCGGAGGCGGGCCACTGGGTCCACATCGACGATCCGGAGGGCCTCTTCACCCGCATGCGCGCCTCCCTGGGGTGAACGCGCTTTTTGCCGCGATCCCCCTGCCCGTGTAGACGGAGGTCCATGGCTCCTCGGCTTGTGCTCGCGCTGCTCTGGGCAGGGTTCACCGGCCTCGTCGGCTGCAAGCCCTCTGCGGATCCCGACCTCCCCCCGCAGCCCGCGAAGGAGAAGGAGACCGAGCGCGCAGCCCCCCCCGTGACTGCTGAGAAGACTCCCCCCTCTGCCCTTCAGGGAGAGGGGGGCCGGGGGGGTGAGGTCCCCTCTGC
>CAZSDX010000106.1:0-15720 GCA_964605685.1 uncultured Polyangiaceae bacterium | reverse complement strand
CGCCCCACCGCCTCCGGAGCCGCCCCCGCCCCCCGCCCCGAAGAAGAAGTGGTGGAAGCTATTCTGACCGGCGGGTCAGCACGCTCCAGAAGCGCTCGCGGTCGTGGGCGGTGATGATCCAGGTGCCACTCCCGGGGCGAAGCCGCGCTCCCCACTCCCCGCGCTCCCGGAAGATCTCCACCTCGGCCCAGGAGCCGACCCTTTCGTCGATGGCGCAGCAGGCCGCCAGCGGGTCGTGGAGCATCTTGCCCACGCCATCACCGCGGCGCCCCTCCTTGTGACCGAGGAACACCTCCATGCCCCGCCAGATCAGCCCCAGGGAGCGAGCGCTTCCCTTGATCTCGCCGAGGGCCTGGTGCATCGCCCGGTCGTAGACCACGCCGTGGCAGACGTTCTTCGAGACGAAGCGCCGCGCTCCGATGCCAGGGAAGGCGAGCGCCGCCAGGGCCGAGCGCGGGTCGCCGTTGAGGTTGAAGGTGGGGCAGGTGACGCGGCCCTTGAACTTCTCGAGCTGCTGCTCCCGGGGGACGACGCCCTCCCCGGCGAAACCTCCCTGGACCACCAGCCTCCCCACGCGGAACCCGGGGATCTGCATCGCGGCCCCCAGGTTCTTGAGCGGTCCGCCGGTGATCAGCGTCGTCTGCTCGTCGCAGCAGCGCCGGAGTACCTCGCCCGCGGGCTCGGCCTCCCGGGAGGGGAGCACCTCGCCGTAAGCCCGCTCGTGCCAGCTCGACACGCAGGACTTCGGGTGATCGAGGTTCCCCGCGCCCACCGGGATATCCGCCTCGAACCAGCCCAGCGCCCGGCGCACCAGGCCCACCTGATGCGCGGACCCGGGGGTGACGGTCACCGCGCGGAGGCGCACCTCCGGGTGCCCCAGCAGCAGGAGCAAGGTGAGAAAATCATCCGGATCCTGGGTCTCCATGTCCCAGACCACATCCATCGGCGGCATCGTCCCTCGCGGTCGTTCGAGCAGTCGGCGCCACCGACGCCCCGCCCCCCCGGGAACTGACGCCCCTCGACCGGCGCTCCGGGCTCCCGCCCGCTGGCCTTCCTCTCAGATTTTTTTCCGAGGCACGCAACCAGCGGAGATTCGCGCCGACCAGGGGGCCATGCGAACGAACTTGCTGTGGGTCGGGATCTTGGTTGGGCTACAGATCTCCCTGTGGGGATGCAGCGTAGAAGAGGAGGATCCCCAGGCCTCCCCGGTGGAAGACGTGGCGAGCTGCCAGGGTACCTTCGTTTGCTCGACCCCCCACAGCGGAGGCAGCAACGAGTACTACCTCTCCGCTGAGGACGAGCGCTGCGCGTTCTACACCTCCACCGGGGTGCGCTACCAGCTCATGGAGAAGGGGGGACGCACCGCGGAAGGGGCTTCCTGGGGTGCAACCGAGCGGGGGTTCTACATCCACTACGACTACGATATCGCCACCTACTGCGTGGGGAAGTCGAAGTACATCCCCGGGGAAGAGCTGGATCCGCTCAAGAAAAACCAGCCCGAGGAGAAGAAGGACTGCCGCAAGGACGGACACTTCTGCGGCACAGGCATGGTCTGCTGCAGCTTCCGCTGCGATCTCTCCACCAACACCTGTTACTGAGCGCCGACGACCTCACCGCGCCTGGGCTTCCGTGAGCACCTGCTCGGCGTGGACCCCCGGATCCACGTCCGGGTACACCCGGGCCACCTTGCCGTCCGCGCCGATCAGGAAGGTCACCCGCCGGTACATCCCCAGCGTCGACCCCACCCCGAAGGCCCTCGCCCAATCCCCGGAGGTGTCCGCGATCAGCGAGAACGGCAGCCGGTGCTCCTGGGCGAACTTCCGGTGCGCCTCCGCCGTGTCCGCCGACACCCCGAGCACCCGGATCTTCGCCTCCTCGTAGCGCCCCCACACGTCCCGGAACGCGCACGCCTCCCGGGTGCAACCAGGGGTGCCGTCCTTGGGGTAAAAAAAGACCACAACCGGTCGACCACGCTCGGCACGAAGATCGACGGGGCGCTCCTCGTGGTCGACGGCGCGGAGCGCAGGCGCCTCGGCGCCGACCGGGAGCAACCCCTGGCCTCCGTCGGGGCGCTGAGGAGCCCCGCAGGCGGCGAGGACCGGGAGCCAGGCGAGCAGGAGCGCGCGCCGGAGGAGCGCCACGGTCAGTGCCCCTCGTCCGCCTTGCGCTGGGCGGAGCGCTTGCGGTCGTCGGCGGCGGCCTTGCGCTGGGCAGCAAGCTGCTGGAGGTAAGGAGCCTCGAAGATCTGCTTCAGCTCCGGGTGCTCGTCCTCGAAGAAAGCGACGGAGACCAGGAGGGAATGCATGGCGTTGTTCCAGGAGGCGATGGCCTGGGCCTCGTCGCTGGCGCCGCCGGGGCCGGTGATCCCGAGGCGCTCGCCGTAGAGGGCATGAAGCGCGGCGATGCGGCGGACGTCCGGGGCGAGGCCCAGGCGCTGGACCGCCGGCGCCAGCTCGCCCTGCTGGAGCGCGTGGAGCACGTCACGGATGGAGGCCCACTCCTGGGGGTAAGGGAGGGCGGTGATGGTCCGGAGGTCGCTGCCGAAGACCGCATGGATGGCGAGGGCGTCGTCGAAGCGCTGGCGCTGCTCGTCATCGAGGGGAGCCACGGTGTCGGAGTAGCCGTCGAGGATCGCCTGGATGATGTGGGCCGGGACGCTGACGGCCCGGTCGAGGGCGCCGTCCAGCACGCGGATGTCGCCGCGGAACTGGCGGCGGCTCGCGGTGAGCTTCTCGTTGGCCTCGCGCCAGGCCAGGTAGCGCTGCTGCACCTTCTCGGGGAGCTTCGGCGAGGCGGCGGCGTTCTCGACGATACGGGCGCCGGCGACGACGGCGTAGTCCGCCAGGAGGGGTTCGGTCTTCAGGGCCATGGCGGCAAGGTACCGCCATCGGCGCGGCTCGGGTAGGGGCGTCGCTCACCCCTCCAGGAGCGATTCGAGGGATTCTCCCTCCGGGGCGGTGCCGGTGATGAAATCCTTCACGCGAGGGTCCGTGGAGCCTCGAAACTCCTCCGGCGTCCCCTGGAGGACGATCTGCCCCCGGTGAACCATGGCGATCCGGTCGGCGATGGAGAAGGCGCTCCCCATGTCGTGGGTCACCACCACGCTGGTCACCTTCAGGGCCTTCTGCATGCCCCGGATCAGGTGGTTGATCCGCGTCGTGTTGATCGGATCGAGCCCCGTGGTCGGCTCGTCGTAGAGCAGCACCTCCGGCTGGAGCGCGATGGCCCGCGCCACCCCCACCCGGCGCTTCATCCCGCCGGAGAGATCCCCGGGGCGCATCGCCTCGATCCCCGGCAGCCCGACCAGCTCCAGGGCCCATGCCACCCGCTTGTCGATCTCCGCCTTCGTCATCGTCCGGAAGTAGTGCTCCTGGAGCCCGTAAGCCACGTTCTCCCCCACGGAGATGCTGTCGAACAGCGCCGACGCCTGGAAGATCATCGCCACCTGCCGGCGCACCAGCAGCAGCTCCTTCTCCGTCATCCCCACCACCTCCTTGCCCCGGTAGCGGATGCTCCCCCGGTCCGCCGTCAGCAGCCCGATCAGCATCTTCAGCATCACGCTCTTCCCCACCCCGGACCCCCCCAGGATCACCAGCGTCTCCCCCTCGTACACGTCCAGGTTCAGCCCCAGGTAAACCCGCTTCGGGCCGAAGGCCTTGTGCACGTCCCGGAAGGAGATGAGCGGCCCCGCCACCGCGTCACCCGAGGCCCAGGAGTCGCCCCGACCTCGCCGGGATCCTCAGCTCGAACGCCCCGCCCACCGACCGGAACCGCTGCTCCTCCAGCGCGTCCGTCGCCTCGCTCACCCCCGCCACCCCCACCCGGCCCACCACGTCCTCTCCCGTGGGGTTGAGCACCACCAGCGCCCTCGGCACCCCGCCCCCGTCCTCGTGGACACACGCGAAGATCGTGTCCGGATCGCAGGCGTAACACGGCAGCCCCAGCCGCTCGATCCCCCGGGAGACCAGCCGATCCGCATGCGACGGCGCCAGCGCCCCCTCGATCAGCTCCAGACCCGCCAGATCCGGCGCCTCCCGCAGCGGGTGCATCGAGCCATCCCGCGAGGGTATTCTAGGACCCAGGGTAACCTCGACCCCCTCCGCAGCCATCCCCCGGAGCCGGGCCAGCAACGCCGGCTTGAGCCCCCCGGTGGTGGCGCCGATCACCCAGCGAGCGCCCTGCAAGGCGACGTCCGCGTCCTCGCCGCCGACGAAGGCGAAGGGCACGCCGCGGACCTCCAGGGACTCCTCGAAGGCCCGGAGGAACGCCTCGCCCTCCAGGGCCAGGGGGCCGTCGAGGCCGAGGGTGTCCTCCAGGCAGCGCTCTCGGGCGCCGGCGCCGAAGACGGAGAAGAAGGTGCCGGTGGCGGGCCCGAAGGCGTGCATGGCGCGGGTCAGGCGGCGGAGCGAGCGGGGCGTCAGCAGGCGCACCGGGGTGGAGCGGCGAAGGGTGGCGAAGCGGAGCCGATCCAGCGCCCCCAGGAGCCGCTCGTAGAAGCGGGCCGAGGTGCGGCGCCGCCCCCGGTCGTCGATGGGTCCGCCGACCCAGCGATCGCGGGCGACGGCCATGTAGAGGTTGAAGCCCCGGAGCCCGTAGGCAAGCGCAGCGAGCAGGGTGAACTCGCTGTCCCGATCGTCGAGCGGAGGGAAGAACGGAGGGAAACCCGCCCCCAGCTCCGCCGCGTAGGGCGGGACGCCGAGGCCCTCGCAGCGGGCCACCAGCTCGGTGGTGCGGCGGGCGATGATGCGGCGCTGGGAGGGGTCGGCCTTGTGGTAGTAGTCGAGGCCCACCAGGTCCACGGAGGCGCGCAGGCGCGCCGGGTTGAGTGGGGTGGCGTCCTGGCCCGGGGGCAGGTTGTGGCTGAAGGGGACGCCGGTGATGCCCGCGTCCTCCATGGCCTCGCGGAAGCGGCGCATCGCCCGGGCCAGCAGCTCCTCGTGGAACTCGACCCACTCCAGGTGCCGGGGGAGCTGGTCGAGGGACGCGGCGTCGAAGCTCCGCGGCGGCTCGACGGCGTCGAGGGACAGGATCGGGTCGCCGTAGGCCCGGCGCAGCCCCTCGTCGTCCCCGTGGCGCTCCCGGAGGAAGGAGCGGTAGAGGGCGACGGCGTCCGGGTGGTAATCCTGCTCGTAGGCCCCGTCGCGGAAGTAGAGCGCGCCCTCGTTGTCGACCTGGACCATCACCACCGGGCCGCGGGGGTGGAGGTGCGGCGCGAGGACCGGCCCCAGGCGCCGGAAGAAGACGGCCGCCTCCCGGTGGAAGGCGGCGGAGGCGTAGCTGGGCACCGGGAAGGCCGCCGGGAGCATCGGCAGGATCACCGGGTTCCCCCGGGGGGAGCGGGCCTGGCACTCGGGCTTCCAGAGCACCCGGTCCGGGATGCCGAACCCGGTCAGCTCGGCATTGATGTGAGGCCCCGGACGGACGATGGCCTTGAGCCCGGCCCCGGCGACGACCCGAAGGAACGCCCCCACGTCAAGCCGCGGCGTGGCGCCGAAATCGAAGCGCCCCTCATCGATCTCGTGGACCGCCCAGGGGATGTAGAGATCCACCATACGGAAGCCGAGGCCCCGCGCAGCGTCGACGCAGGCGTGCCAGTCCGACGGGGCGAGGCGCCAGTAGTGGATGCTGGCGGCATGGAGCGGCCACGGCTCGCCGTCGAGGTCGAGCCCCGCGGGGGTGAGCCGGGGAGGGTGGCTCATCCCCGGGACCCGGATCCCCAGCTCTCGGGGTTGCTGTCCTCGTGGGTCATCTCCGCCTGGAGCAGCGCGCCGAGGCTGTCGGCCACCCGCTTGCGTGCCATCTCCTTGTCACGCTCGTTGGGCTCCTCCCCGGGGCCCAGCCACCGGGCGTCGTGGAGCCGCCGCTCCAGCATGGCGATGCGACGCTCGGCGTCTAGCAGGGCGGACACCAGGGTCACGAGGGTTTCACGGGGGATGGTGCTGCTCGTACGGGCCATCGGTCTCCGGGATAGCATGGCGGGCTGCTTTTCTGTTGCAATCTCTCTCCGGACCCTGAACGCTGCTGGGTTGTCCCCGTGGCGAACCATCGCTCCCGCAACAAACCTCCCCACGACACCTCTCCCGAGATCACCACGACCTCGACGTCCCTGGGCCGCGAGACCCTGGTAGCCATTGCCGAGGACGAGGCCGACCAGGCGCGGGCGCTGCTGGAACGCAAGCGTCGCTCCTCGCCCCCGCCCCGCTCCGCCCCGGCCAGCGCTCCTCGCTCGGCGCCGGCAGCCGCTCCGACGAGCGCCCCGAGGGGCTCTCCCCGCACCATCCCGGCCCCGGTCGCCCCGCAGGCCACCATCCCGGCCATCACTCCGGCGCGTGTCCCGGTGAACGCGCTCGCCCCGCCGACCTCCGTGACCTTCGACCCGAACGGGCGCTCCCGGATGGTCACCATGGATTACCAGGATCCCCCGCCGAACCGGGGCCGCCGGGAGAGCTCCGAGCCCACCATCGAGACGGGACTCCAGCCCATGGGGCGCGAGACCCTCGCCGCCATCACCACCGACCTCGCCCAGGAGCTCCTCAAGGCCCTCTCCTCCGAGGAGCGCGCCAACTGGCTGCTCCAGCTCGACGACGCCATGGTGCTGGAGCCCTTCCGCTTCGAGGTCCGCGGCGCCCCCATGCTCGCCCGCCCCAACGATACGCTCCGCCGCGAGTTCGTCGCCGTCAAGCTGCTCCACCGGCTGCCGGTGCGCACCATCGACCAGGTCGAGCGCATCGACGTCGCCCCCACCGCCGACGACGGCCTCACCCTCACCATCTGGGTCAAGATCCCCGAGCCCGGGTGACCGCCGCCGACCGAGCGGTTCAGCCCGGCGGCCTCCGATCCCCGTCCCCGAGGGCGCGCTGCATCAGCACCACGTCCAGCCAGCGATCAAACTTCCACCCGGAGGCCCGCAGCAGCCCGACCTGCTCGAAGCCCAGGGCGCGGTGGAGCCCGACGGAAGCGTGGTTCTGGCTATCCCCGATCACCGCCACCATCTGCCGCGCGCCGGCCTCCTCGCACCGGGCGATCAGCCCCCCCAGGAGCCTGCGCCCCACCCCCTTCCCCTGGACCTCGGGGCGCAGGTAGACCGAATCCTCGACGAAGTAGCGGTACGCCTGCCTCGGGCGGAACCAGTTTGCGTAGGCATACCCCAGCACTTCCCCTGCCCGCTCTGCCACCAGGAACGGAAGCCCCCGCTCCAGCACCTCGCCCCGCCTCCGCCCCATCTCGGCCAGCTCCGGCACCTCCGTCTCGAAGGTTCCCGTACCGTGGAGCACCGCGTGGCCATAAATGGCCAGGATCTCCGGGAGATCCGCGTCCAGCGCCGGGCGGATCAGAAGCTCCTCTCCTGGAATCATCGCCCCCCGTTGTAGCGGACATCGTAGCATCCGTCGCCATGCGTTCACCCGCGGCAGCCCCCCTGAGGAACGCCGTGCTCCTGGTCCGGCAAGGGAACCTCGCGGACGCCCGCACAAGGCTCCTCGACGCCCGGCGAGAGGGCCTCCGTTCCCCGCAAGAGGCCCTGGCGCTCGCGGCCCTGCGGTTCGTCACCCGCGACTACCACGACAGCCTGGCGGCGCTGGACCTGGCCGCCGACCTCGGCGCCGGCCCCGTCGCCCTCCGGCAGAAGGCCCGGGATGCCGTCCGGCTGGGCTGGGAGCTGGACGCCTGCTCCGCCCTCCGGCGCGGCGCCGCCCTGTTCCCCCGGGATCCTGCCTGGCGCTCCGCCTTGCTCGCGCTCCACGCCCGCCGCCGGGATCACGAGGGGGCCTTCCTCCACGGCAAGGAGCTCCTGGCGCTGAAACCGCAGGCCAGCGAGGCCCTCATCGAGCTCGCCTCCCTCCGGATCGCCCGGGGGGAATACGGGTCTGCGAAGACCCTCCTGGACGCCGCGCTCTCGCAGCCGCTCTCCGGGCCGGCGAGGGTCGAGGCCGCTCGCCTGCGGAGGGCCTCCGGTTCCTTCCCGGAGGCCCGCGCGCTGCTGGCGTCCCTCACCGCCGGACCGCTGGGCGCCGAGGCTCGCCGGATGCTCGCGGAGCTGGCGCTCTGGTCCGGAGAGGCCGACCAAGCGGAGGAGATCCTCGCCGCGCAGGGGGAAGAGCCAGGGACGGCGCGTCTGCGAGGGATCCTGGCGGCGCTCCGCGGGCAGTCGGACGAGGCGCTCCGCCTCTTCGAGAGGGCGATTTCCCTCGATCCAGAGGACTCGGAGGCCCTCGTCTGGCTGGCGGAACGGGTATCCCTGCGCGGCGAGCACGAGCGCGCCAGGGGGCTCCTCACCCGGGCCATGATGAGCGCCCGCGGGCAGACCCTCGTGGCCAGCCTGCTCTGGCTGCTGAACGACCTCCGAGCCGGGCCGATCCCTCCTTCCCTGCCCCCTGCCCTGGTGGGACACCTGCTTCCGGTGACCACGGTCCTCTGCCCCGAGCTCGACGGTCCCCTCCGCCGGGGTGATCCTGGGGCCTGGGTGCAGGCCATCGAGCGCTGCCTCGACCGGATGCAAGGGAACCGCAGCACCACCCCGACCTGGCTCCACGATCAGGGGCTCGCGCTGCTCCCTCCCTGCCCTGACCCCCGGGTCGAATCCCGCCGCGCCCTGGAGCAGATCCGGGTGGCCCCTCGCGAGCAGGCGCTTGCGGATCTGGAGGCGTTGGCTCCCTACTTTCCGGGGTCAGGTTTGCCCCACGCGCACCGCGGCGAACTCCTCTTGTGGCTCGGGGAGACCCGGGCCGCTCGCCGCGCCCTGGAGCAAGCCATCGAGGTGTACCCCCAGACCCGCTGGGCCTACATTGGCCTGACGATGTGCGACCTACTCGACGGGGATCCGGAGCGGGCGCTAGCGACGTCGGCCCGCGGGGTGGCCGCGATGAGCAACACGGAGGGGCCTGCGGTCAGCGTCCACCGGGGGGAGGCGCTGCGGAGGCTGGGGCGCATCTCGGAGGCCCGCGCGGACCTGGAGCGCGCGGTCGCGGTTCATCCTTCCCGCGTGGGTGCCTGGGTCAACCTGGGGCTGCTGGGGCTGGCACAGGGGGAGCGCGCGGCGGTCCGGGCGGCGGTGGAGCGCGTCCTGTGGCTGGCGCCGGGGTTGCTTTCCGACGCGGCCCGGGTCGAGGGTGTTTCGCTCTTCCCTGGCCGTGGTGTCCTGGCGGAGGAAGCCTTCGCGCCGGTGCTGGAGCGAGCGCTCCTGCTGCTGCAAGGCAACCGGTCCTCCAGCCTCGTCTCGTACCTGACGCCGGAGGGAGCCTTGCGCTTTGGGCTCCAGGGCGGCCAAGACCGCGAGCCGCTCCACCGGGAAGACGAGGCACGGATCGCCCGGGCGGAGGCGCTGCTCCACCGGGGCGACCCGGGTGATGTGGCTAATTGAGCCGTGCAGAAGGTGTTGAAGAATCCCTTGCAGTTGGATTCCAATCCCTGCTGGACAGCCGAATTGCAGGTTGGCTGGAAGCCCTCATCAAGCCCCGGGCAGCAGGAGGCGAGCTTGGCACACTCGGCACCTCCGCCCCCGCCCCCGCTGCCGCCGCTGCCTGCATCGCCCCCGGAGCAAGAGGTGACGAGGCATTGGCCGATGGCGTTGCAGTCGGTCCCGGCGGCAAGGATGCAGGGCTCGCAGCCGGGGGGGAGCTGGTTGCACGCCTGGGCGCATTGGCTCGAAGAGAACCCGAGCTGCGGGCAGGCATCGAGGAGGCCGCAGCGGCTGCAGAGGTTTCCGCCTCCACCCCCGCCGGCGCCGGCCGCCCCTCCCCCACCACCGGAGCCCCCACCTTCGCCGTCGAAGTCAACGTCGACGCCGGCACAGGCTGCTTCGCAGACCCGGTTGTCCTCGTTGTTGTCGTCCTCGATGACAGCGCAAGAGACGGAGGAGATCTGGGAGAGCACGCAGGCGGAGCAGGACGGGGAGGCAGAGATGGCCCCGCAGATCTGGTTGAGGACCTGATCCAGCTCCGCGACGACCTCCGGGAACTGGGAAATCTGCTCGGTGATGCCGCAGCGGTCGTAGAACTGCTTGATGGCGTTGACGCAGTTGCCGCTGCCGGGGGGTGCCTCGAAGCCGCCGCCGGAGGTGGAGGGGGCGTTGTAGCCGCCGGACTCCGGCGAGGACTGGTAGCCGTCGTTGCTCGTCGGGGCGGACGCCTTGAAGGGGTTGTTGGCGCTGCTCGGGTTGCCGCCGCGATCATCCGAGGGAGGAGCGCTCCCGAAGGGAGGCTCGATGGTGTTGATCCCGGCGCCGGGGCCCCCTTCTCCGCACCCCTGGGAGAGCAACAGCGCGGACGCCCCCAGGAACAGGGAGCACCGAAGGATGGAAGTGTTCTTCATGGCATCGCCTCGTGGAGAGGGGGCAGGTTACCCTCAGAAATAATAGAGGGCGGAGATGTTGTTGGTAAAGATGGCCCAGGGAGGAGCCTGGACGGTGGTGCCGATCCGGGTGTTGGAGTCGGTGAGCTCCAGCTGATCCTGCTTGGCGGTGACGTTGGTGGTGGTGAAGTAGAGACCCACGGTGGCCTGGAGCGCCAGCTTGGGCAGCCCCATGAACCCGAACTGGATCTCGGTGCCAGCGCGGGCGCCGATGTCGAGGCGGAAGCCCCCCAGGTTGGTGTCCGGCGTGGTCTGTCCGTTGACCGTCTGGCCCTTGATGGTGCTGGAGCCGAAGCCGACGTTCAGCTCAGGAACCACCTGGAAGGTGTGGTGCTGACCCGGGGTCCCCAGCACCAGCGGCACGCCGGCGTGGAGCAGGAACCCGGTGGCCGCGGGCTTCTCGGTCTCCACCGTGGTGCTGCCGTTCTTGTTGGTGGTCTTGCCGCTCTCGACGCCGACGCCGATGCCGGCGTCGATGCCGAAGGACTCGCTCAGCCAGTAGCGAACGCCGATGATGGGGGCGTCGATGGTGCGGGCGCCGAGGGCCTGGCCGTTGAGCTGGCCGATGGTGATCCCGCCGAGGCCGAGGTAACCGACGCCGAAGGTCCCGGAGACCTGGGCGTGGTCCGTCCCCCCGGCCGCGGCCCCGCCAGCGGCGGGGGCCGGCGGCTGCTGGGCCTGGGCCTGGGAAGGTGCCAGCATCGCGGCGCCAGCCAGCATCGCGGAGACAAGCGGGAGAACGTAGCGCGAACGCGTCATGAGATGGATCCTCCGTGGAAATTCTGGACGCGGCCTGCCGGGCCGCGGTCGCGTGGTACCACAAATCTTCAGTCCGGGGGCAACTTGCCCGTGCGGGCACCATGTACGCGCCGACGCATCAAAAAATTCTCCTTGGTGACAGGTGGGTGAATTTGCTAGCTTTTGCGCACTGGCCGACGAGTTCGGCCCCTGTTGAGGGCTCCCCATGCGACACGCAGGTCTTTTTGCATTGCTTCTGACCATCCTCGCCGGGTTGCTGGCTCCCCTCACCCTCCTGGTGACCTCCTCGGCCACCCCCACCGCCAGCGCCACCAGCCGCGATCCGGTGAAGCCCGTGCCCTGGGGCAAGCCTCGCCTCGGGTGAGCCACCTCACCCCCCCGCCCCTCTCCCGGTCGGGCAGAGGGGAGAGAACAGCGGGCCGAGAACTTTCCCGGCGAGGCGTGGGGCTTGCGCTGGCGGGGCTCCTGGGGGGATGCCGGCGGGCGGACGCCCGGCGCGAGCCCCTGCTTCAACGAGTCGTTTCCCTGTCGCCCAGCACCACCGAGGCCACCTTCACCCTCGGCGCGGGCCCCCTGCTGGTGGGGCGCTCTCGCTACTGCGACCACCCCCCCGAGGTCGAGCGGATCCCCCAGGTGGGCGGCTACACGGATCCCAACCTGGAGGCGATCCTGGCGTTGCGTCCCGGGCTGGTGATCGGCGCTCGCGGCCCCGCTGGCCCCGCGCTCACCCAGAAGCTGGAGGCGCACCGAATCGCTACCTACTTTCCTCCCACCGAGTCCCTGGCCGAGATCGAGGCCATGATGGCGGGGCTGGGCCAGCGGCTGGAACGCCAGGAGGACGCCCAGCGCTGGCGCGCCGCCCACACCGAGCGGCGCCAGCGGATCGCGGCCCGGCTGGCTCCCTTGCCTCGGCCCCGGGTGCTCCTGCTCTACGGCGTGACCCCCATCGTGGGCGCAGGCCCCGGGAGCTTCGCCGACGAGATGCTCCGGCTGGCCGGGGCGAGCAACGCGCTGCCGCCGGGGACCGCCGCCTACCCGACCCTCTCCCTGGAGCAGGTGATCGCCCTCGATCCAGAGCTGATCCTCGACGCCGCGGTGATGGAACCCCGGGACCAACCCACGCTCGCTGGCCCCTGGTCGGCGGTGCGGGCCGTGCGGGAGGGCAAGGTCCGACCGCTCCGCTCCATGACGGTGCTGCGCCCGGGGCCCCGGGTGCTCGACGGCGTGGAGGCGCTGGCGCGGGCGATCCACCCGGAGGCCGCGCCGTGAAGAAGCTCCGGGTCGACGTGCTGCTGGTGGAGCGGGGGCTGGCCGAGTCCCGGGCGCGGGCCCAGGCGCTGCTGGTGGCCGGCAGGGTCTTCTCCGGAGAGCAGCGGATCGACAAACCTGGCACGCTGCTCTCCCCGGAGGCGCCGCTGGCGGTCCGCGGCGACGACAACCCCTTCGTCTCCCGGGGAGGGCTCAAGCTCGCCGGAGCCCTCGACGCCTTCGCTCCCCTGGGCCTCGACCCTCGCGGCAAGGTGGCGGTCGACGTGGGCGCCTCCACCGGGGGGTTCACCGACTGCCTGCTCCAGCGAGGGGCGCTCCGGGTCCACGCGGTCGACGTGGGGTGGGGTCAACTTCACCCCAGACTGAGGACCGATCCCCGGGTGGACGTGCGCGAGCGGACCAACGCCAGGACGCTCCAGGCCAGCGATTTCCCGGACCCCATCGACCTGATCGTGGTGGACGCCTCGTTCATCGGGCTGGGTTCGCTGGCGTCGGCGCTGGCGGCGACGCTGCGGCCCGGGGGGGATCTGTGCGCGATGATCAAGCCCCAGTTCGAGGCGGGGCGGGAGGAAGTGCGCCGGGGGCGAGGGGTGATCCGGGACGAGGGGGTACGGCAGGAGGCGATCCGCAAGGCCAAGGACGCCCTGGCGGCGGCGGGTTTCGAGGTGGTGGGCTCCTGCGACGCGCCGCTGGCCGGGCCGAGGGGGAACCTGGAGCATTTCGTCCACGCCCGGCGCCGGGCAGAGCGCTGAGGGGCACCCCCGCCGGGGCGCCGCTGGTATAGGGGGGCCATGCGTCCTTCTCGCGGCCTCCTCCTTGCGGCGCTCGTGCTGCTCGCGCTCCCGTCTGCCTGCGTGAACGAAGGGTCCAGCCCGGGGCCCCAGGAGCCCTGCCCGGCGTGCCCTCCGCCGGTGCTCTTCCCGGTGGCTCCTCCGCCGGCCACTCCCGCGCCGCCCACCGTGGAGGAGGCCCGTGCCTTCTTCGCCAAGGTGGACGCGGACCTGCGCAAGCTGTTCACCGCGCGGGAGACCATGGGGTTCGTCAGCCTGACCCACATCACCGACGACACGGAGCGTCTGGCGGCGCAGGCGGAAGAGGCGGCGATGGAGTACCTCAACCGGTCCATCCAGGAGGCGCGGCGCTACGAGGGGCTGGAGCTACCGCCGGAGCTGGCGCGGCAGGCGAGGCTGCTGCGGCTGGCGGGGACGGCGCCGGCCCCTTCGGACGCGAAGGAGCGGGGAGAGCTGGCGGAGATCCTGTCGTCGATGCAGGCGATGTACGGCAAGGGGAAGCACTGCTCGGCGGATGGGAAGAAGTGCCGCGACCTGGGGGAGCTTTCCAGGGTGCTCCGGGAGAGCAAGAAGTACGACGAGCTGCAGGAGGCGTGGGCCGGGTGGCACACCATCAGCAGGCCGATGCGGGACCGCTTCGCGCGCTACGTGGAGCTGGGGAACAAGGGGGCTCAGGAGATCGGGTTCAAGGACATGGGGGCGCTGTGGCGCTCCGGCTACGACATGACCCCGGAGGAGTTCGAGGCGGACGTGGAGCGGCTCTGGGGTCAGGTGAAGCCGCTCTACGACGAGCTGCACTGCTACGTGCGGGGGAAGCTCCAGAAGCGCTACGGCAAGGAGAAGATCAAGGATCATGCGCCGATCCCGGCGCACCTGCTGGGGAACATGTGGGCCCAGGAGTGGGGGGATCTGTTCCCGCTGGTGGAGCCGTTCCCGGGGCAGGGGTCGCTGGACGTCACCGCCAGCCTCAAGCGGCAGAAGTACGACGCGGTGAAGATGGTCAAGCTGGCGGAGCAGTTCTTCGTGTCGCTGGGCATGGACCCGCTGCCCAAGACCTTCTGGGAGCGCTCGATGCTCACCAAGCCGAGGGACCGGGAGGTGGTCTGCCACGCCAGCGCCTGGGACGTTAACTACAGCGACGACCTCCGCATCAAGATGTGCATCAAGATCGACGAGGAGGACCTGATCACCATCCACCACGAGCTGGGGCACAACTACTACTACCACCACTATTACAAGCTCCCGATCCTTTTCCAGAGCGGGGCAAACGATGGCTTCCACGAGGCGGTGGGGGACACGCTGGCGCTGTCGGTGACGCCCGCCTACCTGAAGGAGGTCAAGCTGGTGGATCGGGTGAACACCGGCGACAAGGCCAGCATCAACTTCCTGATGAAGCAGGCCCTCGACAAGATCGCGTTCTTGCCCTTCGGCCTCCTCATCGACAAGTGGCGCTGGGACGTCTTCGCCGGCAAGACCTCGAAGGCGGACTACAACAAGACCTGGTGGGATCTCCGGCGGAAATACCAGGGCGTCGAGCCCCCCGTCCCCCGCTCGGAGGAGGACTTCGACCCCGGCGCCAAGTACCACGTCCCCGGCAACACGCCCTACGTCCGCTACTTCCTCGCCCGCATCTACCAGTTCCAGTTCCACCGGGCGCTCTGCAAGGCCGCCGGGCACCAGGGCCCCCTGATGAGCTGCTCCATCCACAACAACAAGGCCGCCGGCGAGAAACTCATGGCCATGCTGCGCCTCGGCGCCAGCAAGCCCTGGCCCGAAGCGCTGGCCACGCTGAGCGGGGAGCGCCAGGCGGACGCCTCCGCCATGGTCGAGTACTTCGCCCCCCTCTCCGCCTGGCTCAAGGAGCAGAACAAGGGGCAATCCTGCGGCTGGGATGGCGAGGCCGCCGCGTCCACGCCCGCGACGCCCGCCACACTCACCACGACCGCCGCGCCCACGGCGTCCACGGCGCTCGCCTGCCCGGAAGGCACCGAACCCCGCGGCGACGCGCCTCCCCGGGGGCGCGAGCTGTTCTGCGCGCGGAAGGGCTCCGGCGGTTCGGTGAAGCACGGCCCCTTCCGGAGCTGGAGCGTCGCCGGCAAGCCGGAGGTCGAGGGCGAGTACAACGACGGGAAAATGGCGGGCAAATGGGTCCTCTATCACCCCAACGGGAGCCGCGAGTCCGAGGGAACCTTCGCGGAGAACAAGAAGGAAGGGGTGTGGGTTTTCTATACCCCCGAGGGGAAAAAGATCGGGGAGAAGACCTACCGGGCAGGGGAAGAGACGAAGTAGCCGGGGCTCCTTGCTCTTGGTAGAATCCTCCCCGTGATGTTCCGGGCTTGTCTTGCGGTTCTCCTGGGGGGGTGGCTCCTCGGCGGGTGTGGCGGAAGCGGCGGGGAGGATCTGTTCACCCAACCCTCCGACGCGGGGGCCGGTGGCGCGGCGGGTGAGGCCGGAGAATTCGGTTTCCGCGCCGTTGGGGGATTTGGTGTGGACATAGGCGAGGCGCGTCTTCGAATGGGCGGTGAACCATTCGCGGAAGAAGCCGACGCCGAAG
>CAZSDX010000105.1:0-15733 GCA_964605685.1 uncultured Polyangiaceae bacterium | reverse complement strand
TTTTGCCACAAGGTAGGAGAGATCCGGGCAAAGCGTAGCTCAAGGGCAGAGGGGGAGGAGCAGGGAAACCCCGCTACTGGCTGGCTGCCTCTGCTGGGGCTCTCCCCCTCTCCGCGAGAGACGGAGAGGGGGTTGGGGGGGGTGAGGTCTCTCGCTAAGCTGCCCGACCGATGCTCCGTCTTCTGCGCTGGGTGCTCCTGTTCTTCTTCCGTCAGGTGGTGCGGGTGTACTTCCGCAAGGTGGAGGTGCAGAACGCGCCGGCGAGGTCCGTGGAGCGACGGCTGTTCGGGGCGAACCACGTCAACGGGATCATCGATCCGATGCTGGTGATGACCGCGACCTGGTGCCGGATCGCTCCGCTGGCGAAGGCGCCGCTGTGGAAGATCCCCGGGTTGAACCTGCTGCTCCGGGCCGCGGAGGCGGTGCCGGTGGTGCGCCGCCAGGACGAGCCCGGCAAGGGGGAGGGCTCCAACGAGGAGCTGTTCCGCGCGGTGGCGAGGCACCTGGAGTCAGGGGCCAACGTGCTGATCTTCCCCGAGGGGATAAGCCACAACGAGCCCCACGTGGTGCGGCTCAAGACCGGGGCGGGGCGCATGCTGGTGGGGGCCCGGAAGCAAGGGGTCCAGGGGTTGACGTTCCAGGCGGTGGGCCTGGAGTTCGACGAGCGGGAGACCTTCCGTTCGAGGGCGCTGGTGCTCTTCGGTCCGGTTCGGTCCGTGGACGAGCTGGCCGCCGCCGGGGGCGATCTGGTCGAGGCGATCACCGAGCAGCTCCGGGACGATCTGACGGAGCTGGTGGTCGAGGGCGCCACCTGGGAAGAGCGGGAGCTGATCGCCCGGGTGGCGGAGCTGCTGGCCCACGAGTCCGGAGACCGGACGCTGGCCGGGTGGAACAGCATCGGGCGCCGGGTAGAGGCAGCGCGCAAGGCGCTGCACGGGGAGCACGGGCCGCTCTACGATGCGATCCATGAGGCGGTGAGCGGCTACTACGAGGGGCTGGAGGCGGCGCGGCTGAGCGACGATCAGCTCGTCTCCGGCCAGGGGGACGAGGGAGCGCAGGCGATGCGGCGGCTGGCCCTGCTGCTGCTGCTGCCGCTGGCGGTGGCGGGGGCGGCGCTGTTCTGGCTGCCGTACCAGATCCCGAAGCTGTCGACGCGGCTGGCGAAGGGGGAGACGGACGTGGTGTCGACCTACAAGGTGGGGCTGGGGCTGGTGGTGTTCCCCGCGTGGACGGCGCTGCTGGCGCTGCTGACGCTGGCGCTGGCGCCCTCGCCCTGGGGCATCCCGGGGGCGCTGGCGGTGGGGGCGCTGCCCTTCGCGGTGCTCCCGTGGCTGGACGAGGTGGATCGGCTCCAGGGCGAGGGCCGCGGGGGGGTGGAGGTAGAGCCCCCCCCGGAGGAGGAGCTACGCCGGCGGCGCGAGCGGGCGCTGGCGGCGATCAACCGGGCGCGGGCGGAGATCGGGGCGTGAGTTAAAACGAGAAGCGCGCTACCGTTGCGCCCATGGTTGGACCTCCGCCCCTCCCGGGCGCCTCCGTCGAGCGCGTACCGATCCTGGCCCTCCGAAACGCGGTACTCTTCCCTATGTCCGTGGTCCCCATCAACGTCGGGCGCCTGCGAAGCGTGCGGCTGGTGGAGGACCTGCTGGGGAAGGAGCGGGCGCTGGTGGGGGTGCTGGCGCAGCGCTCGTCCGAGGTGGAAGAACCCACGTTCTCGGATCTGTACGAGGTGGGGACGCTGGCGCGGGTGGTGAAGGTGATCCGGCTGGGGGCGTCGAACTACAGCGTGGTGCTGAGCGGGCTGGGGCGCTTCCGGGTGAGCAAGCCGAGCAGCCAGGAGCCCTACCTGCGGGCGGACGTCACCCGGGTCCCCGAGTCGCTCTCGCGAGACGTGGAGCTGGACGCGCTGAGCACCACGCTGCGGGAGCAGACCCGGATGGTGATGGGGATGATACCCAACCTCCCCCGGGAGACCAGCGGCATCCTGGACAACGTGCGGGAGCCCGGCGCCCTGGCGGACCTGATCGCCTCCAACCTGCCCCACGAGCATGCGACGGTAGGGGACAAGCAGGAGGTGCTGGAGTGCTTCGACGTGAAGGCGCGGGTGCGGCTGGTGCTCTCCATGGTGGGGCGCCAGCTGGAGGTGCTCCGGGTCAAGAAGGAGATCTCCTCGATGACCCAGCAGGAGATGTCCAAGAGCGAGCGCGAGTACATCCTCAGCCAGCAGATGAAGGCCATCCGGGCGGAGCTGGGCGAAACCAGTGACGACGAGATCGACGAGCTGCGCGAGAAGCTGAGGCTGGCCGCCCTGCCACCGGAGATCGAAAAAGCCGCCAAGAAACAGCTCTCCCGACTGATGTTCATGCAGCAGCAGGGAGCCGAGTACAACATCACCCGCACCTACCTCGAGTGGATCGCCGACCTCCCCTGGAGCAAGACCACCAAGGATCGCTTTGACGTTTCCGAGGTACGCCGCTGCCTCGACGAGGATCACTACGGGCTGGAGAAGGTCAAGAAACGCATCCTGGAGTACGTGGCGATCCGCCAGCTCCGCCCGGACAAGAAGGGGCCCATCCTGCTCTTCATCGGACCGCCGGGCGTGGGCAAGACCAGCCTGGGCCGCAGCATCGCCCGGGCCGTCGGGAGGCGCTACGGGCGCATCGCTCTGGGCGGCGTCCGCGACGAGGCGGAGGTCCGCGGCCACCGGCGCACCTACGTCGGCGCCCTCCCGGGGAGGCTGATCCAGGGGCTGAAGCGCGCGGCAACCCGGAACCCGGTCTTCGTGCTCGACGAGATCGACAAGCTCGGGGCAGACCTGCGGGGCGACCCGGCGTCCGCGCTCCTGGAGGCCCTCGACCCGGAGCAGAACACCGCCTTCCAGGATCACTACCTCGACCTGCCCTTCGACCTGTCGCAGGTGATGTTCCTGGCGACCGCCAACGACCGGAGCACCATCCCCTCGGCGCTCTACGACCGGATGGAGGTCATCGAGGTCCCCGGGTACACCCGCGCGGAGAAGTTCAACATCGCCCGGGAATTCCTGGTGCCGAAGCAGCTCGAACAGCACGGGCTCACCGACGAGCGCCTCGACTTCGGCGACGAGGGCATTTACGCGCTGATCGACCACTACACCCGCGAGGCGGGCGTGCGCTCCCTGGAGCGGCAGATCGCCGCCATCTGCCGCCACGCCTCGGTGCGGATCGCCGAGGGCGAGGACGTCCACGACCTGGTGGACAAGGCCCACTGCGAGCGGGTGCTCGGCCCCCACATGCACCGCCCAGAGAGCGCCGAGCGGCTGCCTCAGCCCGGCGTGGTGGCGGGGCTCTCGGTGACGCCCGCCGGCGGCGACATCCTCTTCGTCGAGTGCACCAAGATGCCCGGGCGCGGCGACGTCATCCTCACCGGCAACATGCGGAACGTGATGCAGGAGTCCGCCACCACCGCCGTCTCCTTCGTCCGCTCCAAGGCGGACCGGCTGATGCTCGACCCGGAGTGGCTCCGCACCATCGACCTCCACCTGCACCTGCCCCGCAACGCCGTCCCCAAGGACGGCCCGTCCGCCGGCGTCACCATGTTCACCGCCGTGGCCTCCCTGCTCCTCAACGCCCCGGTGCGCTCCGACATCGCCATGACCGGCGAGATCTCCCTGCGAGGGAAGGTCCTCCCGGTCGGCGGCATCAAGGAGAAGCTCCTGGCCGCCCACCGCGCCGGCATGAAGGAGGTCCTCATGCCCCGCGAGAACGAGCGCGACCTGGACGACGTGCCCAAGGAGATCCGCGACCAGCTCAAGGTCCACCTCCTCTCCCGCATGGACGAGATCCTCCCGCTGGCGCTCCTCCCCCCCGTCGAGCAACCCCCCCCGTCCATCCCCCCCGCCGACCCCTCCGCCGACATCGGGAGCCTCTGAACCGTTTGGGCTAGGAGGGAACTGTGTCGTCCTGATACAGTTTCGCTCCAAATACCGTGAGTACCCCAACGATCACCCCTGGTCTGCTGGCCCGAGCGCGAGAAGGAGACCGCAATCCTCTGGCGGCTGCGATCCTGGACCTCCTCCAGCGAGCCATCTCCAGCAAGCGCATTCCCCCCCCCGAGGTGGAGGATCTCTGCCAGCAAAAGGTGCTCAAGATCCTGGAAAGGCTGATCGACGGTCGCGTGGAACCCGGGAAGGAAGACGCCTACGTGTGGCGCTGCGGGGAGACCACGGCCATCAGCCATTTTCGCAAGAAAAACATCCGGTTCGTCCCGCTGGAGGAGGACGCTCCGCACGATCCGCAGGAGCCTGCCAGCGGAGAGGACGCCCAGGCGCAAGAAGACCACCTCCAGAGCCGGATCGAGGCGCTCCGGGAGGTGCTGGCCGGAGAGGAGCTGTCCCCGGCGGATCGAAAGCTCCTCTGGCGGGTGTACGTCGAGAACGTCTCGCCGGAGGAGCTCACCAGGGAGGAGCTGGCCAAGAACCCGACGATCCGCCGAGGCCCCCAGGCCGGCTTGCCGAGAACCCCGGAGCAGGCAAGAAATTCCGTGGATCAGCGGCTCACACGGGCCAGGCAGCGGCTGAGCGTGATCCTGCGAAGGAGGATGTCATGATCCTCGTCCTCGTCGATGTCGACAACCTCCTCGGGGAGCTCCCAACCTTCCCTGCCCCCGGCCAGCTCGATCCCTCCCAACTCCTGCCTACCCTCGGGTCTCCCTCGCGGCGCAGCTCCCCCGTGATCGTCAGCATGGCGATGAACCTCCGCTCCGCCGCGACCTTCGCCGGCTGGGAGACCGTCCAGCGGCTTGCGGACGGGCTGGCCCGGCGCGTCGCGCCCCGCGCCTCGGAGGTCCGCCACGAGCTCGCCCTCTGCCTCACCGTCCCGGAGGCCGCCGACCACGCCCTCCTCCGGCTGCGCAAGCATTCTCCCGAACTCAACGAAGGTGAAATCCAGGAGATCTGGCTCTTCTCTCGCGACGGCGGCCTCGCCCGCCAGATCGGAAATACCCTCTGCCACCGCGCCCTCACCCCGCGGGAGGGTTGCTGGTTCTGGTCCCTGCCCAACCCCCGCCGACGCACGGCTCCGTCGCCCGCAGTCGTTTTTGACACCATCGACCCTCTGCCTCCGGTGACCGCACGAATCGACGCTTCTTCCCGCTGCGCCGCGGTGGTGCGCAGGCAGGTTCAGTGCCCCACCGACTGGCCCGTGCTCCTCGAAACCATCGAACGGAACCCGTGGCTCCTCTCCCAGGTCGGAGTCACCCTCCACGATGGCTCCGGCTCCAGAGAGGGCGGCTCCGTGCGCGGCGTCGCCCGGCTGCGCGAGCGCCTCGCGTTGCGCCCGGAGGTGTGGCTCGAGTGTGCCCCGGAGGATGGCGTCGAGTACGGCGTCGAGGGGTTCTCCCGGGCCTGGAACCTCCAGGTGGAGAAGCCCTCAGTACGCGAGGCCTCGGTGGGGCCCGGGGCGCTCCGGATCGAGTGGATGGAGCAGGGCCAGCCCGTCGGGTTGACGCTCCGCTGCCAGCTCCCGGCCTGGCTGGTCGAAAAGCTGGGGGTACAGCTCCGAGGGACCTCGGCAGGGGAACCTCGCCTCGATGAGAGCAGCGTGCTGGGAACCTTCTGCGGCAAGGTGGCTGATGAGCCAGCGGTCAAGGTACGCCTGGCTGTCTACGGGAACGCCCTGCAGGCCAAGGTCACCTCCGGGCGATCCTGCTGGTGGTGGCGTCCTCCCACGGATCCCTGGAAGGTTCCCGTCCCCAAGGGCAGCTTCGAGGCCCATGGTGCGACACCATTTCTCCCCGAGGCGCTCAACGACATCGAGGCGGTGCAAGGGGTCGCCCCGGGCTCGGTGCTCTACCTGCGGAGCCCCCTCGTCCCGGGAACCGAGGTGAAGCTCACCTCCTCGCGGAAGGTGGGGACCATCGGCCTCGGGCTCGACCAGGACGGACGGCGCTATGCGGTGCTGGCCTCGCGCGACCTCCCCGCTGGCCCCGTGGCCTGCACCCCCATCCAGGATGTTCCAGCAGAGCGACTCCTCCATACGATTCGCCAGGCGAATTTCTCCTGGCTGGAAGCGGAAGGAATCCGCCCGCTTCTGTGGGAGCTTCCCCTGGTGGTTCCGCTCTATCAACGATGATCTTGCCCCTTGTTGGCCCCTGGCTCGACGCCCCCAGCTTCGCTGTCAGATCCCGAGAGATGCGCGTCTTTCCCACAGAATCCCATGCAAAACGATGCTTTTCGCCCCCCTGAGCTTCCCTCGGACCTGCTGGCCTGGCTCGCCGCGCTGGCCCGGGATTCCTCGCGCGTCCTGACCCGGGAGACTAGCGCATCCACGCTAGCGGCGCTCGCTTCCGAGGTGCCTGCGTACCTGGACGGGGTGCTCCTGCGGGAGGCCCCCGGGGAGAGCTACGCTCGCCACGCGTGGCTGGAGCAGCTCGACCAGCTCGATCAGGCCCGGCGCGGGTGCGCCTCGCTGGATCCCGGCGCCTTTCCGTGGGCGCCGGGCCTCGCCGCCCAGCTCGCGGAGGCCATCGCTCAGCGGGCTCCCGCGGCCCAGGCGCTCCGGGACGAGCTCGCCGCAGAAGAGGCGTTCGACGAGGACGAGGGGGAGCCCGTGGAGGAGACCCCGCTGATGCAGGCGTGGGCCACCGTCCGTGAGCTGCGCCGCCTCAGCCACAGGGAGAACCTGAACGACGAGCAGGATCTGGAGGACGCCCTCCGTCTGGCCAGGACGCTTGCGGAAGAGCCGTGGGTCGGGGCCTTCCGGGAGGCCAGTCAGGCGTTCCGCGCGGGCCAGGACGACAGCGAGGAGCTGGGTCAGTGGGCGGCCTACGGCCTGGAAGCCCGCCTGCGGCTGGAGATCCTCGCCGGGGAGCTGCTGGCTCCGGAGCTGTTCCGGGAGCTGGATCGGGTGGACGAAGCCCTCGGTCCCCACGGCGACGCGCTCGCCCTGATCCCGCAGGAGGACTACGACGACCTCGCGCCGCTCGGCGGGGTTCCCCGCGGGTGGGCCTCCTGGAGAGAGACCCAGGAACGCGTGCTGGTACCTGATTTGCAAAATGTACTGGTTCGCTGGGGAGAGCAGGAGCGCGCAGCCCGCCAGACGCCAGCGCCCCCCCCGCCAGGGAAACTTTCCCCCGAGGGGAACGCGCTGCTCGCCACGATCCTGCGTCAGATCGGGGCGCAGCCGGGCCTGGGGGTCCTGGAGGCGACCGCCCGACGTCCTGCCCCTGCGGCCCAGCCGTCCGGGGTGCTCCTGGCCGCCGCGGCCTCGAACGACGCGCTCCAGCTCTTGGATCGGCTCGCGGAAGCCCCCCAGGCCAACCACATTCCCCTGCAAGATCAGCTCTTCCAGGCGCTCCAGCGGATGCCTTGCGTGTGGTTGCGCCAGGATCTGAAGCGAAGACAGCAGGAACTGGCGAGCGCTCCTCGCCAGGCAGCGCTGGCGCAGTTCCTCGCCATGCGGCTCGGCTTGCAGCCGGGCAACGTTCCTCTGTTGCTGGCCATCCCGGGGGCCTCCGTCGGGGATGTGTGGCAGCTACGCGTCAGCCACCGGAGCGAACCAGGAGACCCCTGGGAGCGGGCCGGTGTGCTCCACTCCGTGGCGAGGGAGGCGATCCGGACGGCCTTCCACGCCGCCGCCGCGCAGATGCCCCACGGGCTCCCTCCGTACCCCTTCGAGGAGCACGCGATCGAGCTGATCGGCGGGGGGCACCTGGGGATCCAGGCCATCGACGGAAACTCCGTGGGGCTATCCGCCGCGCTGGCCTTCGTGTCGCTCTGGCTCGACGCGAGCATCCCGGAGGATCTCGCCTGCACCGCGAGCGTCGGTCCCGACGGGAAGCTCGGATCCGTGGGCTACGTGCGCGAGAAGGCGGAGGCGCTGGCGCGCCTGGCGCAGCGGCCGGTGCGGCTGCTGCTCGCCCAGGAAGCCAGCGAAGGACTCCCGGAGCATGTCCAGACGCTCCGCGGCGCCTCCCTCCTCGATGCGCTGGAGAAGGCCGGGCTGAAGGAAAAGATCGACGAGGCGACCACCACCTACCGCCCCTGGCTGGGGAACGCTTCGGATCGCCGCAAGCTGCTCCAGCGCTACCACGACCACGTGAGCCAGCAGAACCTCGGGGATTACCAGGCCCGGGGGATGGCGCCGTGGCTGGTGCTCGGGGACCGGATCCGGTTGCTGGTGCGCTCGCTGGAGACCGCCGAGGACGCGCAGACCCGGCAGCAGGTCGCGCAATCCAGGGCCGACGCGGCCCTTGCGTTCACCCACGGCCTGGACGAGCCCAGCGCTCGGGACATGCTCCGCGACCTGGACCTCTCCCGGGCGAGCCCCCCGGTGGCCGTCTTCGCCGGGATCGTCGCGCTCGGGAGCCTGCTGGACCGATGCGCCACGGGCGACTCCCCCTGGAGCGAGCTGGATGCCCCCGCGGAGAAGCTGGAGGCAGACCTGGCCAGGCTCCCGGAGGCCGATCGGTACCTGCTCGAAGGGCGGGTTCTGGGCGCCATAGGCCGCGCCTGGATGCACCGGCGCAACCTCTCGCTGGCCCTGGAGTACCTGCGCCGCTCCGTCGCCTCCCACGATGCGCACCTCTGGCAAGAGGCCGGACGCTCGCGGATCTACCTGGCCACGGCGCTGCGGATGGCGGGCCAGTACGAGGAGGCCGCGCGGACGCTGGAGGCCGCCGGCCCGCTCCTGGATCGTTGCTTCCGCGAGGAGAGCGCCTCCTACGCGGAGTTCACCCGGCTCTTCCGGGACTACGAGCTCGCTCGCCTGCTCCTCGAGCTGGATCGCCCCCTGGACGCCATCGCCGCCATCGAGGCCCGCCTCCCGCAGGCGCGCCAGGTGGGCTCCTGGCCGGGCGCGGGGATGCTCCGCACGCTGGCGTGGGCCGCCGGGGCCGCCGGTCTGCCGCAAAAGCGTGAAGAAGCGCTCCGGGAGCTGGAGAAGGTCGCCGGCGAGGATCCCTTCCTCCTCAAGCTGCTCCGGGAGGCTTCCGGTCCCTTCCGTCGCGATGGCGAGGTCTATTTAGACCCTACCGGAAGCTCCGGGGTTCGTTCGGGAGGGCACCCTCGCGAGCAGGTCCAGCCGGCGCCGGGCCACCTGCGCCCAAGCGGCGGCTCCGCAGCGCTCCAGCCAGGCCAGGCCCTGCCGGTGCTCCTCGTGCGTGAGGACCGGCGAGGTCAGGCCCCAGACGGCACCGAAGCAGGCCTCCGCCAGCGCCGGCACCCAGCCCGGGGCGTCCGGAGCCCCCCGGAGGATCCGGTCGAACTGCGGGTGAACGTAGGGGAGATGGCCTCGCTGGGAGCAGACCAGGCAATCCCCGGTCAGGTCGAGGCCAGCAAGCTCCAGGGAGCGGTCGGTGGCTCCTCCAGAGAACTGCTGGGCCCAGCAGCGGCGTCGACTCCAGCGCTGCGCGAGGTCGATCCCCGGGGTTGCGGGCCGCAGACGGTCCTGCCAGCAGATCCCGCCGGTGGCCTTGAGGTCCAGCGCGGCGAGGGTGTCCTGGATCCGGGGCGCGGAGTGGCGCCCCCAGTCGGCCCAGGAGATCCCCTCCGGCGCGAGCGGGTGCAGGTACGCCGCGTCGAGCACCGCCGCGAGCAGGCTCACTTCGAGCTCCTCGGGCGCTGCCGTCGCCGCGTAAGACGGGTGCACCAGCAGCTCCGCGCCGTTGGTGGCCACGGTGGTCACCGTGGGGACCAGGATCACGTCGCAGAGCATCAACAACAGGTGCAGCCCGGGCATCTTCTCCCCGAGGCTCAGCTGTGCGGAGGTCATACGGTCGGCGGCGCGCTCGAAAACATCGCTCATGATGCCCTTCGAGAGGCCCGGAGGAGGAAGGTTCTGACAGCGCTTTCCCCGCCACCGAGGGCGGGTTACCCGAAGCGAGGACAGGGAATGTCAGGGGCAAAAAGACCCCGCAACAGCGGGAGTCAGGCCGACAGGGAGGTGGAGAGGTGGAGGTAGCGTTCGATGGATCGGGAGACCGCGAGCACGCCGTGGCCGCGCTCCACGAACACGAAGGGGATACCGTGGTTCTTGCAGGCGAACAGCACCTTCTTGGAGGTCTTGTGGCCGGTGAAGGCCCGGACGATGAGGACCAGATCCAGGCCCCCGCGAGCGATGCGCTCGGTGACGCTCGCGATGCGGCGGACGTCCTTGTCGACCCAGTCCAGCGACGCGAAGCGGAAGGCTTCGAGGAGCCGGAGCCGGCAGGGTTCCTTCGGGGATCCTCCGACCAGGATCGCCCGCTTGCCACGCACCTCGGGCCACCAGGACCAATCCGGAGCCAGGATCGAGGCAGGCTCCTCCTCGCCCTCGTCCTCTGGCGGCGTGGGCGCTGGATCCTCCGGGGCGGGGTTCTCCGGCCGCACGTCCGCCGTTGCCTTTGCGAGGGGCGGCATGGAAGGGGGACGGAGCACGGGGGAGACCGAGCGTTCCCCGAGCCAGGTGCGCAGGACCTCCTGGGCCTTCCTCGCGTCGGAGAGCCAGCTCTCGCTCCTGGGCTTGTGGTTGCGCGCCATGCCGTGGGTGAACCCGGGCTGTTTTTCCTTGGAGTAGGCCGACAGGCGGTGAAACATCTTGCGAGGCTCCTCCTTGCCCGGAGCGGCCTCCTGCACGGCCCTCCCCAGCGCCACCATCATCGTGAGCAGGTCCACTTGCAGCGCGCCATCCAGCTCGGCCCAGCGCCGGAGCCATTCTACCGAGGTGAGCTCCTCGACGCGCGAGCGCCACAGGCTGACCTGGGGTCCCTCGATCCTGGCAGGAATTTCTCCGAGACGCTCCAGGATGCCTCGCACCAGGTTCTCGCGCCGACAGAGTCCCGGATCTCGCTCGTGGATCAGCGGAGAGGTGAAGCGCCGCTTTCCAAATTGCGTGGCGAAGGTTCGCAGGATCTCCGGGGTCACCGGGGCGCTCTCGACGGAAGCAGGCAGGTCGACCTTTGCCTGGGCGCGCTCGTCTTCGAGGGGAACCGCAGGCGGTGGAGGGAGCGGCGCGACCGAAGCCGGGGGCTCTCCGGGGGGCTCGGGCTCCGCGGTCGGTGCTGGATCTTCGACCGGCGAGGCGGGCGGCGTAGCGCAGGGGATGGGGATGGGTTGAGGTGGCTCCAGGAGGGCCCGCAGGTCCGCGGGGGAGCAGTGCTCTCCTTGCTGGGCCCAGGCGTTCCAACGTGCACTTCGCTCCCTGGCCAGCACGGTCAACGAGGGCAGGAGCCTGGGTAGCAACCAGGGGGCCTCCTGGAGCTTCGTGGCGACGCGGCGGACGGTGGTGTCGATCCGTTCGAGCTCCGCCCAGGGGACCGGCGGGAGCGCAGGAAGGGGGCCATCAAGGAGGTCGTCGAGGGAGGTCATGGTCCCCGGAAGACGCCTTTGTCTCCCGGATCTGACGTATAGAATCCGCCATGCAAAGAGCTTGGGCTGGGCGCTGGAGCTTGGGGCTCCTGGTGGCCTTGTGGATGGCGTTTCTTGGGTTTCTTTCGGGGTGTAGCCGAGGGGGAGGGGTGCTGAACGGGCGGGAGCCCACCTCCCAGCAGGGTGTCGAAAGACCCGGCTGCGTGACCGACGCACGGGCCGCCAAGGTTGGAGACGACTGGAACACGCACCTGACGGCGGTGTTCCGGGGCACGGGGTCGAGCGTTGTGTACGATCTCGGGGCGACGAGGACGATCCGGTCGGGGTGGATCCTGGCGGACAACGACGATACCTACGTGGTGAGCGTCTCGGAGGATGGGAAGACGTTCCGGACGGCGTGGGAGGCGAAGGGGGTGGGAGGGCACGGGCTGAGGCCGAGGAGCGGGGGGTTCGAGGTTACAGGGCGCTACGTGAAGCTCCAGGCGACCGGAGGGGATGGGCACTACAGCGTGGCGGAGCTCCAGCTCTTCGAGGAGGCGGGGGTACAGGGGCCGGTGGGGGTGAAGGCGGACAAGGGGCGAGATCCGACGGAGGTGGCGCGGACGAGCATGCTGCACCTGGGGCTGGGGTTGATGGTGGCGCTGCTGCTGCTGAGGCCGGGGAGGCGTCCGGTGTGGGTGCTGGGGGTGGCGGCGCTGTTCTTCGGGGTCCAGGGGGTGGCGGAGGCGTTCCCGGCGATCTGGCCGGTGGACGGGCGGGAGGTGTCGCTGGCGCGGGGGATCGTGGCGACGGTGGCGGCCTTTGTGCTGGCGTGGGACGTGTTCACGCCGGGGTTTGCCGCCCCGGACCGGCGGGTCTCGACGGCGCTGCTGGGGGTGTGCGGGCTGCTGGGGGTGCTGGCGTTCTACAACCTGGGGCGGCCGCAGTTCTGGGACGACAAGGCGCGGGCGCCGTCGTTCGTGCACTACCTGGATCTGCGGCAGTACCACCCGACGGCGAAGTTCTTCCCGGAGATTGGCTACCGGAGGATGTACGAGGCGGACATGGCGGCGTACCTGGAGGAGACCCGGACGCCGTTCGAGAAGGTCGCCCACCGGGAGATGCGGAACCTGGACACGAACCTGGTGGAGCGCGCGGAGAACCGGCGCGCGGTGATCGAGTCGATCAAGGAGCGATTTTCGCCGGAGCGGTGGGCCGAATACAAGCGGGACGCGCGGTTCTTCCGGCAGACGATGGGGCAGGAGAACTGGTTCAAGACGATGCTGGATCTGGGGGGCAACGCGACGCCAGTCTGGATGGCGAACGCGTACCTCCTGTTCAACGCCTTTCAGGCGGACGACCGGAATTTTCTCCACGTGGCGCTGCTGGATACGCTGTCGATCCTGCTGATGTTCGTGGCCATCGGGCGCACCTTCGGGGCGAGGGCGGCTTTTGTGTGCATGGTGCTCTTTGGCACCAACGACTTCATCATGTTCGGCACCAACTGGGGCGGGGCGATCTTCCGCCACGACTGGATGGTGTGCCTCGGCTTCGGGATCTGCGCCCTGGCGACGAGGAGACCGACGCTGGCCGGGGCGCTGTTCGCCGCCGCCGCCTCCTTCCGGGCCTTTCCCGGGCTGGCGCTGGTGGGCGTGCTGATCCCGCCCTCCTGGGAGGTCGTGGAGCAGGCGTACCGGCGCCGCAAGCTCCCTTCCGTCGACGATCTGCGCCGCGCCTTCGCGCCTGCCTGGCCCGTGCTGGTCGGGGCGGGCGTCACCCTCTCGGCGCTGTTCACCTACTCGTGCCTGGTGCTCTCGCCCGAGGCCTGGAAGGACTGGTACGCCAAGATCGGGATCCTCCACGCGGACTCCCACATCAACACCGTGAGCCTCCGGGCGCTGATCGCCGGGGAGACGGTGCGGGAGCCGGTGATGGCGGCCCGGCGCCCGCTGATCCTGGCGGCAACCCTCGTGTTCTCCGGCGCCATCATCCTCGTTGCACGGAAGAAGCCCCTGCACCAGGGCGCCGTCGCCGCCCTGATGCTCCTGCCGGTGCTGATGAACCCGGCCAACTACTACCTCCACCTGGTCTGCCTCTACCCGCTCCTGGTCGCCGACCCGCTGCCGAGGAAAAAATCCAGGCGCGAAGGGTTCCCGGTCACCTTCACCGCCGCCGCGGACAGCGCCCCCACCAAGGTGGCCCTCCTCCTCCTGCTCATGTGCGCCAGCCACTACTTCGCCGTGCTGGTGCAGGACCGTCACATCCGCTTCTACCAGCTCAGCTTCTCCATCGTCGCCGCCCTCGCCGCCCTTCTGTTCGTGCTGCTCCGTCGCGACGGCCCCGACTTCCTCGCCGCCCTCTCCCCCGCCCCCGCCGCTGGTCCCGGAGGCGACAGCGAGGACGAGGACGAGGACGAAGATGAGGACGAGGACGAGCACGGGGACGAGGACGAGCACGGCCACGGGGACGGGGGCGGGGACGGGCAGAAGGACAAGGAGAAGGAAGCGGCGTCGGAGAAGACTTGACGGAGAGAACGACCGTGCTATTTTCTATCGAGTGACGAAAGGCGAGGATACCCGGGCCACGGTGCTGGCGGCGGCGCTGGACATGGCGAGCCAGGATGGGCTGGCGGGGGTGACCATCGGGCGCCTGGCGGAGCGGGTGCAGATGTCCAAGAGCGGGCTGTTCGCCCACTTCGCCTCGAAGGAGAACCTGGAGGTCGCGATCCTCCAGGAGGCGATGGATCGGTTCATCGCCCAGGTGGTCAGCCCCGCGCTCCGGGAGCGGCGGGGGGAGCCTCGGGTGGTGGCGCTGTTCCGGCGCTGGCTCGCCTGGGCGGATCGCCCCCCGGGGGGCTGCATCTTCCGGGTCTTCATCACGGAGCTGGACGACAAGACCGGCCCTGCCCGGGACCTGCTGGTCTCCTCCCAGCGGGACTGGCTCGACACCATCTCCACCGCGATCCGTATCGCCGTCGACGAGGGGCACTTCCGCCCGGACCTCGACCCGCGCCAGCTCGCCTTCGAGTTCTACGCCCTCGGCTGCGGCTACCACCAGCTCTCCCGCCTCTTCCGCGACGGCGAGGCCACCGCCCGCGTCCACGCTGCCTTCGAACGGCTGCTCCAGAGCGCTCGCCCTTGAAACCCGGTACACCCGGCCCCACGGAGGACTCCATGGTCTCCAGAAATAGCACGAACATTCGTTTCATGAACCTGGCGCTCCCGGCGCTGCGAGCGGCGACGGGGGTGGAGGCGATGGCGGCGACGATGGCGGCGCGGCTGGGGGAGTCGCTGATGTTCCGGACGCACCGGAGGGAGAGGACGGCGGAGGAGCGGGCGATCCTTGGGACGGGGCGGGCGTTCCGCGTGCCGTCGGCGCACGGGGGGCTGGCGGCGTGGAGGTGGGGGGAAGGGCCGCTGGTGCTGCTGGTCCACGGGTGGAACGGGCGAGGGTCGCAGCTCGGGGGGTTCGTGGGTCCGCTGGTGGAGGCGGGCTTCGGGGTGGTGATGCTGGACGCTCCGGGGCACGGGGACAGCCCCGGTCACCGGTCGTCGCTCCCGGATTTCGCCTCGGCGATCGAGGCGACGGTGGACGCGGTGAGGCCGCTGGGGGCGCCGCTGCACGGGGTCATCGCGCACTCGATGGGGGGACCGGCGACGATCCTTGCGTCGCACCGGACGCTCCACGCGGAGGAGACCTCGCTGGAGCGGGGGTTGAGGGAGGCGAGGCTGCCGTTCCGGCGCTTTGTCCTGGTGGCGCCGCCCATCGACGTGAGGGATTTTCTCCGGGGGTTCTCGGAGCGGGTGGGGCTGGGGCAGCCGGTGCAGGACGTGCTCCAGAGGCGTATCGAGGCCCGCTTCGCCACCCGCCTTTCGGAGCTCTACGCCCCGGAGCTGGTCCGGGAGTTCGAGGCGCCGCTGCTGGTGCTCCACGACGCGCAGGACAAGGAGGTGCCGGCGGACCGGGGGCGAGCGCTGGCGGCGGCGTGGCCCGGGGGGCGCTTCGAGGAGACCCGGGGGCTCGGGCATGTGCGCATCCTCCGGGATCCGCAGGTCGTGGAGCGCATCCTCCGGTTCCTGCGGGATTTATTGCCCCGCGTCGTCCGTCGGGCGAGCCCACGCGGGCACGACAAGAAGCGCCAGGATCACCCCCGTCACGCTGCCCAGCGCCGCCACCGCCCCCAGGTGCCGGAGCGGCGGGAACGCGCAGCCCAGCAGCGCCAGGAACCCCGCCGCCGTCGTGAGCGCCGTCGCCGCCACCAGCGGAGCCTCCCGCGAGAGCGCCTCCTCGACGGCCTCCCCTCGCCGGACCGCCCACAGCACGAACAAGACCTCGTCCGCCGTCACCCCCAGCAGCACCGGGAGCACCAGCGCGTCGTAGAGGTGCAGCGGGATGCCCAGCAGGCGCATCCCTGCCAGCACCACCGCCTGCTCCGCC
>CAZSDX010000104.1:0-15816 GCA_964605685.1 uncultured Polyangiaceae bacterium | reverse complement strand
ACCGCCGACCCGCCCGCTTCCGCGCCCGGCAAACGCCCGCGGCCTCCTCCGCCACTTCGCCCCCGCCGACGGCGCCGTCGACCTCCGCGCGCCCTGCCTGATCCGCGAGGCGCTCGCCTGGTCCAGCGGCTCCGCAGATTCTCTCTTTGCTGTCCAGGGGCTCGGCAGCTACCCGATCCACGCCCACGGCACCGACGCCCAGAAGCGGCGCTGGCTCGCCCCCGCCGTCGAGGGCCGCGCCGTCGCCGCCTTCGGCCTCACCGAGCCGGAGGCCGGCACCGACGTCGCCTCCCTCCGCACCACCGCCGTCCGCGAGGGGGACCGCTGGCGCATCGACGGCGACAAGGTGTTCATCTCCAACGCCCCGGTGGCCGACCACATCGTCCTCTTCGCCAACGCCGACCCTGCCACCGGCCGCAAGGGCATCACCGCCTTCCTCGTCCCCCGGGGGACGCCGGGCCTGACCGTCTCCGGACAGATCCCCATGGTCGCCGACCACAGCATCGGCGCCCTCTCCCTCCGGGGCTGCCTCCTCCCCGATGACCACCGCCTCGGCGCCGTCGGCCAGGGCTTCGCCATCGCCATGGGCACCCTCGACAACTTCCGCGTCACCGTCGGCGCCGCCGCCGTCGGCATGGCGCGCCGCGCCCTGCAGGAGGCCACCCACCGGGCCGCCGTCCGCCGCCAGTTCGGCAAACCCATCGCCGAGCAGCAGCAGATCCAGGGCTACCTCGCCGACATGTGCGCCGAGCTGGACGCCGCCCGGCTCCTCGTCCTCCGCGCCGCGCTCCTCCGTGATCAAGGGTCAAACATTACCCAGGAGGCGGCCATCGCCAAGATGTACGCCACCGAGGCGGCGCAGCGGATCATCGACCACGCGCTCCAGATCCACGGGGGGCTCGGGGTGGTCCGGGGCGTGGCCGTCGAGCGGCTGTACCGGGAGATCCGCGCGCTGCGGATCTACGAGGGAACCACGGAGATCCAGCGGGTGGTCATCGCCACCCGGATGCTCCAGGCGGAGCGCGCCCGCATCCAGAGCGAGGAGGGGAAACCATGAGCAAGCCAACCTTCCCGGACGACTTCAACCTCGCGGACTACTTCCTCTTCGACCGGCTGGCGGAGGGGCTGGGTGGCAAGGCGGCAGTGCGCTTCGGGGCCCTGTCCTGGACCTACGTCCAGGTGGCCGAGCGCGCCGAGCGGCTCGGCGCCGCGCTCCAGGAGGCAGGGGTGCGGCCCGAGGAGCGAGTGCTGATCGTCCTCCCGGACACGCCGCCCTTTGTCTGGGCCATCTTCGCCACGCTGAAGATCGGCGCGGTCCTGGCCATGGGCAACCCGGACGCCCCCGCCGCCGACCTGGCCTACCTGGTCCGCTACACCCGCGCCTCCGCCGTGATCACCCTGCCCCGGGTGGCGGACGCGCTGGCCGACACGCTCCGGGAGGCCCCGGGGCTGCGGCGCCTGCTGCTGGTGCCGGACGTCCCCACGGGCCAGGACCCGGAGCCCGCCGGCGAGGCGCTCCCCGCCCTCGACGGCGTCCCCGCGGGGTGGCTGGCGGACGCGATCCGCGAGGCGCCCCCGCTGCGTCCCTGGGTGACCCGGCGCGACGACGTCGCCGTCTGGCTGTTCACCTCCGGCTCCACCGGGAGGTCGAAGGCGGCGATCCACACCCACCGCGACTTCGCCTTCAACACCGAGGTGTACGCCAAGGGCACCGTGGGCTACCGGCGCGATGACCTCACCGTCAGCGTCCCTCGCCTCTATTTCGGCTACGCCACCGGCACCAACCTCTTCTTCCCCTTCGCCGTCGGCGCCACCGCCTGCCTCTTCGCCGAGCGCCCCACCCCCGACAGCCTCTACGCCGCCATCGAGCGCCACCGCCCCACCATCGTCACCAACGTCCCGACGATGCTCGGCAAGCTCCTCGACTGGGACGCCGACCGCGCCGACCGCGGCGAGCCGGGCCTCGACCTCTCCTCGGTGCGCTTCTCCCTCTCCGCCGGCGAGGCCCTCCCCGCCCCCCTGCTGGACCGCTGGCTCGCCCGCTTCGGCGGCGAGGTCTACGACGGCATCGGCTCCGCGGAGATGTTCCACATCTACGCCACCAACCGCCCCGGCGACGTGCGCCCCGGCTCCCTGGGCAAGGCGGTCGAGGGCTACGAGATCAAGATCCTCCCCCGGGAGGCCGAGGGCCCCGGCGCCCCTCCCCTCCCCCCGGACGAGATCGGCGTCCTCTGGGTCAAGGGCGACTCGGTAGCGCTGGCCTACCACCAGGACCGGGACAAGAGCTGGCAGACCTTCCACGGCCACTGGTGCTGCACCGGCGATCTGTTCCGCATCGACGCGGAGGGGTACCTGTGGTTCGCGGGCCGCGCCGACGATCTGCTGAAGGTGAGCGGGCTGTGGGTGTCGCCCATCGAGGTGGAGGAGTGCCTGATGCAGCACCCGGACGTGGCGCTGGCGGCGGTGGTCGGGGCGCTGGACGAGGGGCTGTTGAAGCCGAAAGCCTACGTGGTGGCGCGCCCGGAGGGGAAGGTGCGGGGCGAGGCGCTGGTGGCGGAGCTCCAGCGGCACGTCAAGGAGCGGCTGAGCAAGCACAAGTACCCGCGCTGGATCGAGCTGGTGGACGATCTGCCGAAGAACGACCGGGGGAAGATCGACCGCAAGGCCCTCAAGGCCCGGGAGGGGCAGCGATGAGCGAGCGGCTGTGGCTGGGGGAGCTGACCACCGACGAGCTGGCGGCGGCGCTGGCGTCCGGGCCTTCGGCAGCGCTGGTCCCGGTGGGGAGCACCGAGCCCCACGGGCCCCACCTCCCGCTGGCGACGGACGCGATCCTCAGCGAGGAGGTCTGCCTGCGGGCTGCACGGGCGCTCCGGGGGAGGGGGATCTACGCGGCGGTGGCGCCGCCCGTGGCCTACGGGGTCACCCGCTACGCGCAAGGGTTCCGGGGGGCGCTCTCCTTGCGGGAAGAGACGCTGGAGGCGCTCCTGATGGATGTGATCTTCGCGCTGCTGGACGACGGGTTTTCCCACGTGGCGCTGGTGAACAACCACCTGGAGCCGGAGCATGCGGCGACGCTGCGGCGGGCGGTCGAGCGGGCGGCGGACGAGCGCGGCGACGGCGCGGTGAGCTTCCCGGATCAGCTCACCCGGCGCTGGGGCCGGACCCTGACCGACGAGTTCAAGCGAGGAGACTGCCACGCCGGCCGCTACGAGACCTCGCTGGTGCAGGCGGCGCGCCCCGGGCTGGTGAGGCCCGCTGTGGTTGGGCTCCCGGCCCTGGGGATCTCGCTGGCGGAGGCGATCCGCTCGGCCGGAGGGGCGCCGGTGACCTTCGCGGGGATCGGCATGGACCGGGCGTACACCGGGGCCCCCGCCGAGGCGACCGCCGCGGAGGGAGAGACGATCTACGAGCGGCTCGTCGCCATGGTGGTGACGGAGATCCTGGAGCGACGACCGCCCCCAGCCCCCCGGGAGAATCGATGAAGATCGCATGCATCGGCGGAGGCCCCGCGGGCCTCTATTTCGCCATCCTGATGAAGAAGCAGGACGCCACCCACGAGGTGGAGGTCTTCGAGCGCAACCACGCGGACGATACCTTCGGCTTCGGGGTGGTGTTCAGCGACGCGACGCTCTACCAGCTCCAGCAGGTCGACGCCGAGAGCTACGACGAGATCGCGGCGAGCTTCTACCACTGGGACAACATCGACGTTCACTACCGGGGTCAGGTGCTCACCTCGACGGGGCACGGGTTCTCGGGGATGTCCCGGCGGCGACTGCTCCAGATCCTCCAGCGCCGGGCCCTGGATCTCGGCGTGAAGATCCACTTCCACAGCGAGCTGACCGCGCTCCCGGACGCGGAGCTGATCATCGCCTGCGACGGCGTGAACAGCCGTTTCCGGGGTGAGCACGACTTCGGTACCCACACGGACCTGCGGCCCAACCGCTTCGTCTGGCTCGGCACCACCCGGCCCTTCCCTGCCTTCACCTTCCTCTTCCGGAGGAACGACCACGGACTCTTCCGGGTCCACGCCTACCAGTACGCCCCCTCTTCACCGGAGGGAGAGCCCCTCTCCACCTTCATCGTCGAATGCACCGAGGAGACCTGGCGAGCCGCCGGCCTCGACGGCGCCTCGGAGGAGCAGACCCTCGCCTACTGCGAGGGCCTCTTCGCCGAGGAGCTCCAGGGGCACCGCCTGGTCGCCAACCGAAGCCTCTGGCGCCAGTTCCCCACGATCCGCAACGACCGGTGGTGGACGAAGGTGGGAGGCTCCTTGCTGATCCTGATGGGGGACGCGGCGCACACGGCGCATTTCTCCATCGGCTCCGGCACCAAGCTGGCCATGGAGGACGCCATCGCGCTGGCCGACGCCCTCGCCTTCGCCCCCGGCGACCTCGCCTCTGCCCTCGCCACTTACGAGGAGTCCCGGCGCCCCGGCGTCGAGGCGGTGCAGCGGGCCGCTCAGGTCAGCCTGGAGTGGTTCGAGCACACGGAGCGCTACTTTGATCGCCTCGCTCCGCTCCCCTTCGCCTTCAGCCTGCTGACGCGATCGCTCCGCATCACCCACGAGAACCTGAAGCTCCGGGATCCGGACTTCGTCGCCCGCGTCAACCACGCCTTCGCCCGCACCCACGGCTGCGACGACGACCGTCCCCCGATGTTCGTCCCCCTGCGCCTGCGGGGCCTCACCCTCGACAACCGCATCGCGGTCTCCCCGATGTGCCAGTACACCGCCGTCGACGGCCTCCCGGGGGACTGGCACCTGGTCCACCTCGGCAGCCGCGCCATCGGCGGCGCCGGGCTGATCCTCACGGAGATGACCGACGTAAGCGCCGAGGGACGCATCACCCCGGGGTGCACTGGCCTCTACAACGAGGCCCAGGCCGATGCCTGGAAGCGCATCGTCGACTTTGTCCACGAGCACTCCACCGCGAAGATCGGCGTGCAGCTCGGCCACGCGGGGCGCAAGGCCTCTACCCGGTTGATGTGGGAGGGCATGGATCTCCCCCTCGACGACGGCAACTGGCCCATCGTCTCGGCCTCTCCCCTCCCCTACTTCCCGGGGAAGAGCCAGACCCCGACCCCCCTCGACCGCCGCACCATGGATGCCATCCGTGACCAGTTCGTCCAGGCCACCGAGCGCGCCGAGCGCGCCGGCTTCGACCTGCTCGAGCTGCACATGGCCCACGGCTACCTCCTGGCCAGCTTCCTTTCGCCCCTCACCAACCTCCGCGACGACGAGTACGGAGGTTCCCTGGACAACCGGCTCCGGTGGCCGCTGGAGGTGCTCCGGGCGGTGCGGGCCGCCTGGCCCCGGGAGAAACCGATCAGCGTCCGGATCAGCGCCACCGACTGGCACCCCGGGGGCACCACGCCGGAGGAGTCCGTGCGGATCGCCGCGGCGCTGGCCGCCGAGGGGACGGACATCCTGGACGTGTCGACGGGGCAGACGATCCCGGAGGGCAAGCCCACCTTCGGGCGCCTCTACCAGACGCCCTTCGCCGACCGGATCCGGCAGGAGGCGCGGGTGCCGGTGATGACAGTGGGCAACGTCTCCTCCTGGGCGGACGCCAACTCGATCCTGGTGGCGGAGCGCGCGGACCTGGTGCTCCTGGCCCGGGGGCACCTCTACGACCCCTACTGGACGCGCCACGCGGCCCACGACCAGGGCTACGCGCTCCCCTGGCCCCCCCAGTACGGCCCTGCCCGCACCTTCACGCCCCGGGCGAGCTGACCTCGCTCAGCGCCGGAGCCGGGCCCAGACGAAGTGGGGCGAGTGCCCCTTGGCGCGCACCATGCGGACCCACAGCAGGGTCATGTGCTCCAGGTGCAGCGCCTGCTCCAGGCCGCCCACGTCGACCGGCTCCCAGCCGAGCTGGCCGATGAGCGTCGCCGCGACCTCCCTGGCGCCGACGTCGTCCCCGCAAAAAAGCATCGCCGGCTTGACGCTGTAGCCGGGGTAGACGCTGTCCTCGAAGTTCTCCGCCCCGTAGATCGAGAACGCCTTGACGACCCGCGCTCCGGGGGCCATCCGCTGCACCCGCTGCGAGCCAGCCTCCTCGCTCCTGAGCCCGTGGGAGAGCCCGGCGCCGACCGGGTTGGTGCAGTCGATCAGCACCTTCCCCGCCAGCTCCCCGGAGACGCCCGAAAGCGCCGCTTCGTTGGCCTGGAAGGGCGTCGCCAGGAAGACCACCTCGGCCTCCTTCACTGCCTGCGTCGGCGCCGCGACCCGCAGCCCTCCGTTCCGCGCCAGGGCCTTCTTGACGCTGTCGGAGCCCGGATCGCTGGCCGCCAGGGTGACCTCGTGGCCGAGGCGCTGGAGGTGATCCGCCAGGGCTCCGCCGACGTTTCCGTACCCGATGAATGCGATCTTCATTTTCTTCCTTTCCCTCGTGAACGAAGAGCAAAACGTCACCAGAACGCGGGACGCTCCGGCAGGGGCGCGCCGCACTTCGAGCAGGAGCGGTGGTCGTCGGAGACATCCTCCAGCGCCCCGCAGGAGGCGCAGCGGACCCAGATCCGGTTGATCCGCGTGGGCTTCCACACGCTGGTCCACACGCTGGCGACGAAGTTCTCCTGGAAGAGCTCCCTCATCGCGGAGGCGTGGTGCCTCGACAGCGCCCGCCGCATCGCCTCCTCGTCCTCCCAGGCGGTGACGGTGAAGCCCCGCAGGCCGGTGAACCCGGTGACGATGGAGAGGAACCCGGGCTCCGCCAGGAAATCCTGGACGTTCTGCCGGGAGTGAGCCCGGATCCTCTCCTTCTCTCCCTCGTCCTTGCCCTGGATCCAGGTGAGGGCGATGACGCCGGGGGGGCGCGGGTTCCCCGAGGGGACGCGCATGGAGTATCCATACCTCGCGGGGCCCTGCTCGACCGGCTGGACCAGGGCCATCAGCCCCGCCTGCTCGGCGAAGGTCTGCTGGTCGAAGAGGCCCCGCACCGAGCGGAGCAGGCCGCCTTCCTCCTCGAAGACATCGACGCCACGTAGCTCCACGGGGCGACCGGTGGGGTTGACGCCGGGCCAGAGGGGGCCCCGGTGGTGGCCCCGGAGGGTCCACTCCGCGGCGGCGCGAGCCCCCGAGCCGAGCACCGGCCCGCGCTCGAAGGAGAGATCGGGGAAGGCGCCGGCGAGGCGCTCCAGCAGCGCGGGCAGCGCCGCGGCGGGGATGGCCTCCCGGGTCGACGGATCCTCGTAGCTGCCGCCGGGGGCAAAGAGCCGGGCGAGGGCGGCGCCGTCGTGGGCGTTCCAGGCGGCGAAGTAGGCGTCGATGAGCGAGGTGAGGTCCATGGCGTCGCCTGGGGTCAGCGGCCAAGGGCCTCGATGATCAGCCGGGCGGTCTCGCCGCCGGAGAAGTTCTGCTGCCCGGTGACCAGGTTCCCGTCGCGTACCGCGAAGCCGCGCCACATGCCCCCCTGGACGAAGTTGGCGCCTAGGGCCTTCAGCTCGTCCTCGATGCGCCAGGGCATGAGGTGCTTGCCCCGGGGGAGCAGGTTCATGCCCCACACCGCCTCGTCGGCGAAGTCCTCCTCGACGTTGGCGAAGCCAGTGACGGTCTTGCCCTTCGCCAGCAGCTCACCGCTGGTGAGGCGGGCATACCGGAGCACCGCGACCCCGTGGCAGAGGGCGCAGGTCACCTTGCCAGCCTCGTAGAACTCCACGAACTTCTTGTGGAGCGCCGTCGCCTTCTCGAAGGTGAACATCGGGGCCTGTCCCCCGGCCACCACGAGGGCGTCGAAGCGGGCCACGTTGATCTCGGAGGCCGGGCGCGTATCCCCCACCAGCGCCGTCAGCGACGGCGTGGACAGGAAGCCCATGCTGATCAGATCGCTAGCCGAGTACCCGCTCGGATCCCTCGGGTCGCTCATCGCGTCGGCCTCGCACTTACCGCCCTCGGGGCTGAAGATCTCCACCTCGTAGCCCGCCTCGTGGAAGGCGAGGTACGGGTGCGTCAGCTCGGACCACCAGAAGCCAACCGGCCACCCGGTGGTGGTGGAGGTCGCCGGGTTGGCGATGACGATGGCGATACGGCGGCGGTTGCTCTTGTTGACGACGTTCGGATCCCTGAGGCTCATGGCGCTCTCCTTCGCCGCCCATCGTTCGTCCTCGCACCGTTCCGTTCAACGAAAGAGAACGGAACGACAAGTTGCAAGGAACGAAACGGCACGGCTGCAACCGCCCGCTCCCCTCCGGTATCCTCGTGTCCCCGTCTCCGTCCCCGTCCCCCGTGGACATGCCTCTGGATGCGCCGCGCCCTCCGGGGCCAAGAGGCCCCGAGGCACGCGGTCAGGCGGCGCCAAGGAGGGCGTCGAGCTTGTCGTGGAGCTTGGTCTCCAGCAGGCCCTTCATCGGGCGGAGCGCCAGGGGGAGGTCGATCTCGATACGGACCTGACCCGGGGCGAGGCGGACCAGCCCCCGGACGCCGGACGCCGGGCCGGGAGGAGCGGACAGGCGCATCTGCTCGCCCTCCCAGCGCCAGGAGACCGCCAGGCGGCGCTCGATGCGCCGGGCGAGGTGCTCGGCCCTGGCGCGGGCCTCCTCGGGGGGGAGCCGGTGGGTACGCTGGATAAGGATGCTCGCCATGCTCCCCAGGGAGTACCGAAGGACCGCCCCGGAGGCCAGAAGGCGGCGCACCATTTCCCAGATTCTCCTCTTAACTTACGCAAAGAGGCGAGCACGACGCCCCGGGGGGCGCTACCATCGTCCCCCATGAAGACGTTGCGCCCTGTCCTTGTCGCGGCTGGCCTCCTCGCGGGTGGCCTCGCGCTCGCCTCCCCCGCCCTCGCTTGCCCCGGGAACAAAGGCAAGGCCGACCACGCCCAGCAGGCGATGGCGGCTCACGCCGAGGCGAGCCCCTCCTCCGAGTGCGGCTACGCCGCGCGGCAACGCTCCCGGGGCTGCTGCGGCTCCTCCTTCGGCGCCAAGGTCTTGGCCGCTGGTGTCCCGGCGGGCCTCGTCGCCTTCGGGCTCGGCTGGCTCACCGGCGGCCGCCGTCGTCGCGAAAACAAGCCGCAGGCCTGATCCCGCCGGGCTGGAGCGCCGAGGGGGCGCTCCATGAGACACGGGGTCATCCCTCACCGCCCCGGGAGGCGCGGAGGCTGGAGGGGCGTGCCATGACGCACAGGGTCATCCGGTGGCCGGGGTGAGGCATCGGAAATCCATGAAAAATGACCAGTGTCCATCGGGGATGCCGCTCGCTAGGTTTGTTCCCATGGTGAAGCATGCGCGATGGGCGTGGTGGCTGGCGCTCGCCGTGGGGGCGACAGCGGCGGTCGCGAACTGCTCGAAGGAAGAGGATGGGCCGCCGCCGAGCGGCCCGAAGAAGACGACCAAGGCGGCATGCAAGTCGCCCAAAAGCATGACGGTCTCGGAGCTGAGCCCGACGACGCAGCCGGGGGTGCTGCGGGGCAAGGCGAAGGGCTCCGACGGCAAGGAGTGGACGATCCAGATCGAGCTGAGCGACCGGGAAGATTTCAAGCACAAGCCCGGGACCTACCCGCTGGGCGAGCAGACGAGCTACGACGGGTGCCGGCAGTGCGTGATCGGCTACCAGGGGGCGGACGATCTGCTGGACGCGAGCAAGCATATCTTCCAGACCGGAGGGGCGATCCGGCTCGACACGGTGTCGAGCCCTCCGTCGGCGATCAGCAAGGGATCGCTGGAGAAGGTCGAGCTGCGGGAGGTGACCCTGGACCTGCAGACCGGCGAGGTGGAGGAGATCAGCGGCGGGACCTGCTACCAGATCACCAGCTTCGACTGGGACACCACCCCGCCCCCGGGCAAGGGGTGCCAGAAGGCCGAGGACTGCGGCGATCCCCAGGTCGTCGCCTGCGACGTGAAGACCGGCACCTGCGTGGCGTTCCAGTGCGAGGTGGAGACCGGCAAGGGCTGCAAGGACACCGAGCTGTGCCTCGCGCAGGAGATCGGAGCCAGCTACGGCGCCTGCTACCCGACCTGCACGCCCTTCTACCCGGAGGACTCGTGCCTGCCCGGGGTCGAGTGCGTCGCCCTGGACGCGGACCAGACCCGCGGGAAATGCCTCCCGACCGGCGCCAGCGCCGAGGGGGACCCCTGCACGCCGAGCCTCCTGGCCACCGGCTGCCAGGCGGGGCTCCGGTGCGTCGGGCCCGAGGGCGCCGAGACCTGCGTTCGCCCCTGCGATTTCTTCGACGACACGGTGGGTTGCCCGGCGGGGCAGCAGTGCGTCTACGGGGGCTTCTGCACCGCCGAGGCGGGCGACGGCGCCGCGCTCGGGTCGCCCTGCGGGGCCGAGGCGCCGGAGGGGCTGCCTTGCGGAAGCGATGGCGCCACCTACCGCGGGGTCTGCACCGGGGGGAGCTGCCAGCAGGCCTGCCGCCCCGGCAGCCTCTACCACGACTGCGGCGAGGAGCTGGTCTGCGCCATGGGCGACGGAGAGGCCGCCTTGCCCACCTGCCAGAAGAAGATCATCGACGAGGAGGCGCCGTGATGAGCAGCAAGCACGACCAGAGAAACGGCTGGCGCCGGATCGCCGCGCTCGCCGCGGTCATGGCGCTGGTGGGTGCCGCAACGCCCGCCTGCCAGGGGGAGGCCGAGGAAGGATCGCCCCGCGCGGACGACACCGGAGAAGGCGAGGAGCTGGGGCGCATCAGCAGCGAGGTCAAGGTGGGCGGCTGCACCTGCCCCACCAAGGGGAACTGCGCGGCGCTCAGCTACAGCGACAAGCCCGCCGACGGGATCTACTACATCACGTCCTACGGCGGCGGGAACGAGGTCCAGCCGCAGGCATGCCCCGGCATGCCCCTGGCCGACGGGAAGTGGGCGTACATCGCCGACCTGGCCCGCTTCGGCTGCGGGACCAAGGTGAAGATCGAGGCCAACGGCAAGAGCTGCATCGCCCAGGTGGCCGACTGCGGGCCCAACCGGTGCGTCGAGGACGCGGCCTCCTACAACTCCTGCAAGACCCACTTCCCCATCATCGACGCCAGCCCCTTCATCACCAAGTACCTCTTCAACAGCGCTTCTGCGGGTTGGTCCGACAAGTGGAAGGTCAAGGTCACCGAGGTCCCCGCCTCCACCCCCATCGGCTGCCCCGGCGGAGGCTCGGGGGGCTCCGGTGGGTCCAGCGGCTCCGGTGGCTCCGGTGGGTCCGGCGGGGCCAGCGGAGGCTCGGGGGGCTCCGCCGGGAAGGCAGGCTCGGCGGGCTCCGGAAATCAGTGCGACAAGGACAGCGACTGCGGAGGAGGCAAGGCGAAGTGCGACAAGTCCTCGTCGCCCTTCCGCTGCGTCACCCGCAAGGAGCTGGGCGAGTCGTGCGGCAGCGACCAGGAGTGCCACGGCGGTATCAGCGGCACCCAGCGGATCTGCGACAAGGGCGTCTGCACCGACGCCTGCCGCGGCAACAACGAGAACTTTGACTGCCCTGCCCCGGGCAAGTGCGAGATCCCCCAGGGGCAGCAGCTCGGGAAATGCAAGACCGAGGGCTGCATCCTCGAGTACCCCTCGGTCTCGATCATCGGCATCCCGGCCCCGGCCCGGGTCACCCAGAGCTACAGCGGGCGCGGCTGCAGCGGCGCCCCCTCCTGCGTCATCGACATCAACAACATCATCGACGCCAGGACCCGCCAGAAGCTCTCCTACAACACCGTCAAGCTCTCCCCCAACTTCTCCCTCCGGGAGCTCACCCACCAGTCGGCCGCCTCCTCCCCCTACGTCTACGTCGACCCGGAGTTCATCAAGCGCCTCCAGGCCACCCGCGAGAGCTACGGCTCCGCCATGTACGTCAACAGCGGCTACCGCTCCCCCATCCACCAGAACAAGGTCTGCATGGGCATGTGCGGCAAGTCTTCTTGCCCCGGCACCTGCGCCCAGTGCTCCAACCACATGGGCGGCCAGGCGGTCGACCTCAAGCACTCCTCCCCCAAGTGCTCGCTCGCCAAGAAGAGCTGCAACCCCGGCAAGATGCACCTCATCTTCAACGAAAAGGCTGGCGGAGACCACCTCCACATCGACATCGGCCCCAGCAACCCGGTCTGCTCCTACAAGTCCATCTCCTGCCCCTGACCCTCCCCCTCGCCGCAGCTTGGGTGACTCGGCAGGATCACACCTCCGACCGGAGCACCACCACCGCGCAGGACTCGCAGAGCTTCTTCACCGCCTGCGCCGCCACGCCGTAGCCCCGGTTGGTGATCTCGACCCGCCCGCGGAACGTTCCCCCTTGCAGCTTCGCCGGCAGCCCTAGCCCCTCCACCGTCTGGACGTTCACCTCCGGCACGATGGGCGTTCCGTAAGCCTTCCCCTCGTGGAGCACGAAGACGTACACCAGCGGCGGCTTCTCGTCCTTGGGCCCCGCGTTCCTCAGATCCGTCTTGAGCTGCTCTTCCAGGTGCTGGGCGAACCGCCGGAAGGACCACCCGGTCACGTAGAGCCCCATCGGCTTGCCGTCCGCGCCGGGCACCGGCGCCGCCGCCACCCACTGCAGATCCTCCCCCTTGCGCAGCCCGCGAGCCTCCTCCATCTGCCCGAGGGTCTCCACGTACCCACCCTCCTTGGCTTTGGCGAGGGCTTTGTAGGCGTCCAGGATGTTCTTCCCGCTGAAGCCGTCGGTCTCGAGGTCGCTGGCGTGGGCGACCCCCTGGAGGTCGGTGGTGGCGAAGAAGGTCGACTTGGCGAGCTGGAGGTCGATGACGGCCTCGCGGGCCTTGCGGAGCGCCGCGCGGGCCTTGCCGGGGGTGACCTCCTCGGTGCCGAAGATCTCCCCGAGTTTTTTGGCGCCGGCGGGGAGGCCCCGGCGGATCTCCTCGATGTCCTTGTCGACCAGCGCGGCCACCGCCGCCGCGTGGGCGACGGCGCGCTCCTCGGAGACCTTGACCCGATCCGTGCAACCTGCCACCGCCGCCGCTACCACCGGCGCCAGCAGCCACCCCATCCGTGGACTCATCGCGACCTCTGCCTTTCTTGTGGCCGCGTAGCGTACGCGACCCCCCCCGCCCGCGAAAGGCCGAGTAAAGTGGCGCCGTGTCGAACGCCGTCGATCTGTCCGATCCACCGCACCTCTGGGCGCGCCTGCTGCCTGAAGGCCCGCTGTACCTGGCGCTCTCCGGCTCCTTGCCGCACAGCGAGCTGGGGGAGAAGCTGCGGCGCCCCGAGGTGCTCCAGCTTGTCCAGCCGGGTCGAGTGACCGTCGCCCTGCTCGACGCGACCGGCTTTGGGCCCAGCCGCTTCCGAGCACCGCGCCGCGGGCCACGGAGCTGCGCCCTCTGCTCCTCGGCGGCTCTCCGGAGGCAACCAGCTACTTCCTGGGGCGCCCGCTCTTGCCCTCGCTGGCGGGCAGGCTGGAGCACAACCCGCTGGTCACCGTGGCCACCGGGGAGGCGCCCCGCCGCTTCGCGCTGCTCCGGGGCCAGGAGGAAACACCGGGGCTGCTGGACGAGCTGCTGGCGGAGGCCATCGTCCACCTGGAGCGCGCGGAGATCCCCATGGAGGTCTGCGACCACGGGGGCCGACGCTACGTCCGTTCGATCTCGCCCCTCGCCGCGGAGGGGATCCTGTCGCCCAAATTCCTCGGGAAGCTCCAGGACGTGCTGGGCTCCCGGGTGCTCGCGGTGGCCATCCCCAGGCAGGGGACGCTGCTGGCGACCCAGGCCCACCCTGACAACGGCACCATGCTCCAGTCCGTCGCCGGCATGGCGAGGGAGCTGTTCTCCTCGGCGAAGCACCTCGCCCTGGCGCCGGGCCTTTTCCTGGTCGACGGGGGTAAGGTGATGGGTCCCCTGAAGGTCGAGAGCCCGGTGTCCCCGCCGACGAAGCCCCAGGAAACCCCTCCGCAGGCATGGTCGTCCTTGAAGGTGCTGCCCGCACGCACGGCGGCGGAGGCCAACCTGTACATGGATCTCCGCGGAGCCGAGGCAGGACCGCGGGGCCACCGGCTGGTGGAGGTCGGGGGCGACCTGGTGAGCCTCTACGAGGCGCGCTGCTTCGACGAGCCGACGCCGACGCGCTTTGCCTTCAAGATCGAGAACGTCGCGGCGCCGCCGGGGGTCCTGGGGGGGCCTCGTCCTTCGCAGATCATCGCCCCGGACGAGTTCCTGTTCTGGGCGGATCGGCTGAGCAAGCAGGTGCCTGCCTCCCCCGAGGGGCTGGCCCCCGAAGCACGGCGCCGTGCCAGGCAGATGCTGGAGACCGCGGCGAACTGCCTGCTGGAAGCCACCAAGTTCATCCCACCCGGCGCCGAGCGCGTCCCCGAGGAGCGCATGGCCCTCCGCCACCGCTGGGAGCAGCTCTCCATCACCCCGGGACGCTTCGACCGCGCTCGCCTGGAGATCGTCGCCAAAACGTACAACAACCTCGCCACCCGGTTCTGACCATGCCCCACGACCTTCCCCCCACGACCCGCCGCCTCGCGGGCTACGGGACCACCATCTTCACCGAGATGACGCGCCTGGCCGCCGAGCACGGCGCCATCAACCTGGCCCAGGGGTTTCCCGACTGGGACGGCCCCGACTTCGCCCGGGAGGCGGCCCGGGAGGCGGTCTCCGGCGGCTTCGATCAGTACGGGCGGATGAGCGGCGTCCCCGCCTTGACCGGGCGGATCGCCGACCAGTGGCGGCAGCGAACAGGGCTCGTCTACGATCCGGACACGGAGGTGGTGGTCGGCTGCGGGGCCACGGAGCTGATCTTCGCCGCGGTGCAGGCCCTCTGCGACGTGGGGGACGAGGTGATCCTCTTCGAGCCCTTCTACGACTCCTACCGGGCGAGCGTCCACCTGGCGGGGGCGATCCCGAGGGCGGTGACCCTGCGCTTCCCGGAATTCACCTTCGACCCGGCGGAGCTACGCCGCGCCTTCTCGCCCCGCACGCGGCTGCTGATCCTCAACAACCCCCACAACCCGGGGGGGCGCGTCTTCTCCCGGGAAGAGCTGGAGGAGATCGCCTCCCTCTGCCGGCTCCACGGCGTGATCTGCCTGGCGGACGAGGTGTACGAGCGCCTCGTTTACGAGGGGGAGCACCTGTCCATCGCCACGCTCCCCGGCATGCGGGAGCGCACCCTCACCCTGTCGAGCCTGAGCAAGACCTTCTCCCTCACCGGCTGGCGCATCGGCTGGGCGGTCGCGGATCGCCCCCTGGCCTCGGCGCTGCGGCTTGTCCACCAGTTCACGACCTTCTCGGCCCCCACCCCGCTCCAGGTCGCCGCCGCCCGTGTCCTCGCCGCGGACCCGGCCTACTACGAGCAGTTCACCGCCCTCTACCGGCAGAAGCGAGATTTCCTCGTGGGGATCCTGCTGCGCGCGGGCTTCTCGGTGCGCCCTCCCCAGGGAACCTACTTCGTCTGCGCCGGCATCGAGCCCCTGGGGCACCGGGATGACGTGGCGTTCTGCCGCTGGCTCACGGAGACGATCCGGGTGGCCGCCATCCCTCCTTCCGCCTTCTACGAGCGGAGCGAGGAGGGGCGCCGCTACGTGCGCTTCGCCTTCTGCAAGCGGCAGGAGACCCTCGACACCGCCGCCGAGCGCCTCGCCGGGGTACATCCAGCATCGCCATGAGGCTCGTCTTCTCCGAAAGACCTCTTCTCGCTCTACGCAACGCGGTTACAGGTCTGCGCAGCAGCGAAAACCGGCATAGTGAACGGACCCGGAAGCATATCCCTCGCAATCGTAGGAGGTCTCTGGGACTCCACCCTTGGTTCCACGGGTAACAATACCACCAAGTCCAGGCGTATCGATATCGACATCCTCCATCTCCGCGACCCCCCCAGAAAGGTTGAGGATCTGGTCAAACGGAGGGTTCTGGCCATGGCAAGTATTCGCGAAATCCTCCACCGACGTGATGCTGTCCGCACATTTCG
>CAZSDX010000103.1:0-15908 GCA_964605685.1 uncultured Polyangiaceae bacterium | reverse complement strand
TGCCCAGGGGCTGGGGGCGCCGCTGCTCCGGGCCGCGAGCAGCCGGTCACCGCAACTCGCCTTCGTGGCCGAGGTGGCGAGGCTGCGCCGCGGAGAGGCCCGGGGCGAGGCCCTCGCCGCCCTGGCCCTGCGCCTTAAGGAGGCGTCCCGCATCGGGCTGTGCGCGGGTCTGTTCTGGCCTCTGCTGCGGGAGCCCTCCCTGCCGGCGGCGCTCGCCCCGGCCCTGGTGGTGCTCCGGGACGCGGATCGGCACCTGGGGCGCTGGCTGCTGCTGGCGGAGCTGGCGGTGCGCGCTGGCGATCTCACGTCTCGCCAGCACGCCCAGAAGCTCGCCCGCCAGGGGCCCGCCAGCGCCCGGGGGGCCTGGGCCCTGGTGGACTGGGCCCTGTCGGGCGATCCGTCGCCTCCAGGTCAAAAAAGCCCCCTCGACGTGTTGATCCGCCTCTCGGATCGGCCCACCACCGAGCGGGATCTCTCGTTCCTCTTCCGGCTGGCGGGGGTGCGCGCGCTCCAGCTCCAGGCGCACTTGCTGGGCGCTGCCGAGCGCGTCGAGCAGGGCGACGAGGGGGGCATCCGGGCGGCGTTCTTCCTGATCCGCGATCATGGCCGGGATGACCTCCGCGCCAGCCTCCGCAAGGTGCTCCGCGGTCGCCGTGAGGGGAGCTGGGGGCTCGCCGCCGCCGCGCTCCACGACTTGGGCGACGAGGGGGTCCAAGAGGCCGCAGAGCGCTGCCTCTCGGCCCGCTCGCTCACCGCGGTGGCCTGGGGCGGGCTCGTGCAGGCTTCGCTGGCCTCCGAGCGCCGGGAGCCGCTGCTCACCGAGAGCCGCTTCCGTCACTTGCACCTGGGGTTGCTCGCGTGAGGTTCGGGGGGCGCTCGCCCTGGTGGCTGGCGCTGGCGGCGCTCGGGCTGCCGCAGGCGAGCGCCGCGCTCCCCCTGGAGGTGCGCTGGATCGACGAGCGCGGTCAGGTGGTCGATCCGGTGCAGGGGGGGTTGTCGATGATCCGATCCCCGCCGATGAGGTTGCCGGAGGCGGGAGAGATCTCCAGGGACGAGGGCGCCTTTCGCCTGGTACTCGCCGGGGGGAGCGAGGCACCGGAGGGCCTGCGGGTGCGCTCCGAGCGCCCCGACGGCAAGCCCCTCGATCGGCTTGAGCTGGAGGACCTGCGGCCGACGCCTTGCCCCGCAGGCTTCTCCGCGGGGAGGCGCTGCTACATGACCCTGCCGCTGCGGCTGGCGCTCGACGCGGATGACCGACGGCACCCGGCGTCGGCGGATCGCTCGCTCCAGGGCGAGCTGGAGGGGCGGATCGTCGTCGAGCACAACCAGCGGGAGCTGCTCGCCACGCGGGTCGTGGGGCCCCAGGCGACGGCGGTGGGGCCGATCCGGTGGCTGCGGGGGCGGCTGCGGGTGTTCCTGGTGCGGGAGCGGCCCCACGGACCTCCTCCCTTCGGTTTCACCGACGGGATGGCGAAGGTGCTCGCCCGGACGCAGCTCGCCCGCGCCAACGCCATCTGGGGCCAGTGTGGCATCTCCTTCGGCCCGCCGGATCAGGCGGAGATCGCCCTGGTCGATCCGCCGGGCCCGGTGCTGCTGGCGGTGGGGTGCGGGGTGGGGCTCCCGGCCGCAGGCGGACGGCTGAGCTTCCGGGCGGAGGGGCGCGAGGTCACGGTGATGACGGACGCAGGCCAGAGCCCCGCCTCGGTGGCGCGGCGGGTCGCCTCGGCGCTGGAGAAGCTGGGGCTCCGGGCCTTCGTCAGCGACAACTTGCGGGTGGGGTCGATGGCGATGGAGACCGCCGACGTCGTGGCGCGACGCCGCGACGGGAGGCTGGTGACGTTGACGGATCTGCGGTCGACGGACCCAAGGCTCCGGGTGTGCGTGGGCTCCGTCGATTTGACCGATGGCCTCCAGCACTTCACCGACGTGGATGCGGTGGCCGGGACCCTGGAGGAGCGCACCCTGCTCCGGACCCTCGACGACGGTGACCCGCGCACCATCGAGGTGATCCTGGTCCCCTCGTTCGCCACCGGGGGCCGCATCGGTGAGTCCTTCATCGCCGGCGACCGTGGCAGCCTCCGCAACATGCTCCTCGAGGACCGCGCCGGTATCCGCGCCGACACGGTCTCCTTCGCCCTGGCCCACGAGCTGGGCCATGTGCTCCTCGACGTCCCCGGGCACAGCGACGACTTCGGCACCGACACCCCCACCCGGCTGATGGACAGCGACGCCGCCGACCCTTCCCCCTTCGGCCCCCGGCGCCTGACCCTGGCCGAGTGCGAGCGCGCCGTGCGTCAATCCGGACCCCGCGCGGTCACCCCCCTCCTCTCCCCCTGGCCCGGCCTCCCCCTCAAGGGACGGTGAGGATGCATTTTTATCTCCCCGATTTATCGGCAAAAATTCCTTCGTCTTCCCGGTCAATTTCGTTGCGACAAGCGGCGGAGAGGGCCTACCGTCTCAGCACGCTTCTCTGCGGGAGGTTTCCGGTGAATTCGATGAAGAAGATGCTGCCGCTGGTCCTGTTCTCGGCGCTCCTCCTTGCCCACGGCTGCTCCTCGGAGGAGGACAGCGGCTCCGGCGCCGGCGGCGTGCCCCCCCTGGATCCGGGGGAGATCGAGCTGAAGAGCGAGCCCTTCACGCTCCAGCCCGGGGAGGAGAAATACTACTGCTACACCATGCGCGTCCCGGATGGCGCCGAGACGGTGGTGACCCGCCTGCGCCCCATCTACGGCCAGGGAACCCACCATATCCTCTTCTCGAAGGTGCTCGCCAACGACGAGCCGGAGGGGTTCTCCGAGTGCCCCGTGCTCTTCAAGCAGACCTGGGTTCCGCTCTACGCAGCGGGGGCTCAGACGACCCCTCTGGAGATGCCGGAGGGCGTTGGCATCAAGCTGGCTCCGAAGCAGCAGATCGTGATGCAGCTCCACCTCCAGAACGCGACCGGAAGCCCCATCACCGACACCACCTCGATGCGCTTGCTCACGAAGGATCCCTCGATTCCCGTCAAGGCTGCGGGGATCTTTGGCCTCGACAACAGGGTCATCTCCATCCCACCCCGCGCCGAGGGAAACGCCGCCATGTCCTGCGTCCCCGGGAAGGATCTGGAGGTCTTCGGCTTCCTCGGTCACATGCACAAGATGGGGGTCAGCCTCCGCCTCAGCAGGGGAGAGAAGGCGGGCGATGAGGTGATCTTCGATCAGAAGTGGCTGTTCGATGATCAGCCGATTCTCCCGCTTTCTCTGAAGATCGCCCCCACGGACAAGCTCCACCTGGAGTGCTTCTGGAAGAACAACCTCGACAAGGTGCTCGCCTACGGGGAAAGCTCCGACACGGAGATGTGCGCCGTCGTCCTGTACCACTCGTCCCCGGGGGAGCTGGACGGTTGCATCCACGACGGCGGCGGAGGCAGCGGCGGAGGCGGCGGGGGCGGGGAGTGCAAGTCGGTTCAGGCCAACGAGGTCGGGATCGGCGCCCCCTGCACCAAGGGCGGGAAGGAGTGCGCCAGCGGCCTCGCCTGCACCCAGGACCTGGACTCCAGCGCGTCCCAGGGGTTCTGCATGAAGCTCGGGTGCAAGGCGTCGAGCGAATGCGGATCCGGAGCCAAATGCTGCGCCCCCAAGGCAGGCGGCGGCGCGTTCAAGACTTGCTTGCCCCAGGTATGCAAGCCCGACGACTGCACCGACGTGGATTGACGCTCAAGGCGCGCACGGATCGGCCAACGGGATGGAGGGTTTTGGCGGACCCATCTGGGTCTGTCGTGTCAAAAAACCTATCCCGGCAGAGATCCCTTCGCAGGGCTTCTCTGGGTCTTGTGTGCCGTCCATGAGGATGTCCGCAGCCTGGAAGATGGCTGCTTGGATTCCTTCCAAGGCGGGAGAGTCACCGCAGAACTGGTTCCCCAAAAAGCCACCGATCTGGCGGAAAGAAGCGTTTAGCTCCTCCGGAGAAAGAATCCCCCCGAGGATACCGTTCTTGCCGTGGCTGCGCTCCGTCACGTCAACCTTGAGCAGGGGGTTGTGGAGGGTCACCTCCAGCGGGATGCCATCCGCGGAGAGCGCCAGGGTGAGAACCCCTCGCCCCCGGGCAGCCCAGGTGTTGTCGGACAGGTACGAATCTTCCAGGACAAGGCGAGGCGAACCGTCCTTCCCGAGGGTCTCCTTCAGGGGATGCCAGGGGGAATGGGTCCAGTCCTCTGGAAGGGCGGAGCCGTCCAGCGAGAGGGCCCCTCGGACCTCGAAGATCTGACCGCCGGTCGTTTCGTAATTTTCCTTGGCTCCCAGGGGGCCCATGTCCAGCAGCAGCGTCCTTCCTCCTCGCTGGATGAGCTCCGTAGATGTCGAAGAAACGTCAGTTATCAGGGCGGAGAACATCCCGAGTACAAGGTTTTTACTGAACGAGTTGTCAATCCCACCGTAGCCATCCTGGCGAATATCTTGCGGCCTGGCGCCAAAGATGGGCTTGCAGTGTTTCTTGTCCTTCGCGGTCGAGTAGGAGCCATCCAGGTTGAATCCAATGTATTCCCATGCATCGTAGCGCTCCATCCCCAGCAGATCTTTGTCCCCCATGAACAGGGTGCTGACCGCGTGGAGCACGGGGGCTTCGCCGTCTGCTGGGCCCCCCCCCTTCTTTTCTGGCATGCCCGTCCAGGGTTCGCCGTGCGGCTGGGGACCCCAGCCAGCGGGCAGGTCGTCGAGCGGGTCGTCTGGCTCTGCGGAGGTCGCGGGTGGGGTCTCCTGGGAGGGAGTCGAGGGCGCCTCGGCGGAACTGCAACCCGGAGCCAGGAGCAGCGGCGCGAGCAGGAGGAGCCAACCCGGTGGCGGACGGAACATCCCCGGAGGTTAGCTCCGCCCGGGGCCGTCCTCCAGGGCGGGGGCTCAGAACGGGAGCGGGGTGCCGTCCGGGGGAGCGACGCGGTTGGCGTAGGTGAGGCGGGGGGCCTCGGCGTCGTGGCGGCGGTGGAGGTCCACCCGGGAGACGCTGGCGTTGTCCACGGAGAACCACAGCGGAAGGTGCGGATCCCGGAGCCCCATCAGGTGCCGCAGCATGTGGTTGATGGCGACCCCGTGGGAGCCGATCAGGATCGTCTGCCCGCGGTGCTTCTCCAAAAGCTCGTCCAGCACCGCGGCGACCCGCTGGGCCAGGGCGACGTGGCTCTCCCCCCCGGGAGGCGCGGAGTGCGGGGCCCGGGCCACGAGCTCCCGCCATAGCTCCGGGTAGCGGGCCTTGGCCTCCTCGAAGGAGAGCCCCGTCAGCGCGCCCATCTCCCGCTCCCGCAGCCGGGGCGTGGTCACCAGGGGCAGGCCCCGCTCCCGGGCGAGGGGCGCCACCGTGTCCTGGGCCCGCGAGAGGTCGCTGCTGTAGATCGCGTCGACGGAGACGTCGCGCATCGCACGGGTCAGCGCCGCGACCTGCTGGCGCCCCTTGGCGCTCAGGAGCGCGTCGCTCTGGCTGCCGAAGTAGGCCCCCGCGTTGGCCTCGCTCTCCGCGTGGCGGACCAGCAAAAAGCTCGTGATCACCGTGTCGTTCTTCTTCTCGCTCATCGCCGCCTCTTTATGCCAGACTCCCGGCCTCTCATGGCTGACCGAACGTTCCCCGATGTGCCCGCCGACCTCGATTTTCCCCGCGATGAGCGGCAGATTCTCGAATTCTGGAAGAAGGAGCGTATCTTCGAGGCCACCCTCGATCACCGGCAGGGCGCCCCCACCTTCGTCTTCTACGAGGGCCCCCCCACCGCCAACGGTCTGCCCCACAACGGCCACGTCCTGACCCGCGTGATGAAGGATCTCTTCCCTCGCTACAAGACCATGCGAGGCTTCCGCGTCCCTCGCAAGGCAGGCTGGGACACCCACGGCCTCCCCGTCGAGGTCGAGGTCGAGAAGGAGCTCCACATCCACGGCAAGGCCGCCATCGAGGCCTACGGCGTCGAGCCCTTCACCCGCCGCTGCATCGAGTCCGTCTTCCGCTACACCACCGACTGGGAAAAACTCACCGAGCGCATCGGCTTCTGGGTCGACCTCCAGGAGGCTTACGTCACCTACCACCGCGAGTTCGTCGAGAGCGTCTGGTGGGCCCTGGCCGAGCTCTTCAAGAAGGGCCTCCTCTACCGCGGCCACAAGGTCGTCTGGTGGTGGGCCCAGGGCGGCACCGCGCTCTCCAGCGGCGAGGTCGGCCAGGGCTACAAGACCGTCTTCGACCCCAGCCTCTTCGTCGCCTTCGACCTCGTCGACGAGATCCCCGGGCTCGGCAAGGCCGCCCTCGCCGTCTGGACCACCACCCCCTGGACCCTCCCCTCCAACATGTACGCCGCCGTCAAGGCCGACGCCGACTACGTCGCCGTCGAGGTCGGCGGGGGGCGCTACCTCGTCGCCGGCGCCCTCGCCGCCGAGCTGACCAGGAAGATCAAGGGCAAGCTCGTCGAGGGCTTCTCCTGCAAGGGTTCCGATCTTGTAGGGAAAGTCTATACTCCTCCCTTCGACCTGTACCACCGGGAGCACGCCGGCGACCGCACGGCGAAGGGGGAGCGGAAGTACTGGCGGGTGCTGGCCGAGGACTTCGTCACGCTGGGCACCGGCACCGGCATCGTCCACGTCGCCCCTGCCTTCGGCGAGGACGACAACCGGGCCTTCCAGCGGCTCCAGCGCGCCTTCGGCGAGGAGCTCGAGCTGTTCTGCGCGGTGAAGGCCGACGGGACCTTCATCGACGAGCTGGCGGCCTACGCGGGGCGCTGGGTCAAGGACGCGGACAGGGACATCCAGCACCAGCTCAAGCAGGAGGGGAAGGTCCTGCTGGTGGAGCAGTACCAGCACGAGTACCCCTTCTGCTGGCGTGCCGACAACGATCCGCTGATCCAGTTCGCCCGCCCCGCCTGGTACGTGCGCACCACCTCGCAGATCGCCCGGGCCATGGAGAACAACCAGGCGGTCCGCTGGCTCCCGGAGCACATCAAGGAGGGGCGCTTCGGCGATTTCCTGCGGAACAACGTCGACTGGGCGCTCTCCCGGGAGCGCTACTGGGGCACGCCCCTGCCCATCTGGCAGAACGAGGCGCTCCCCGAGGATCACCCCCGGCGCTTCGTCGCCGTCGAGAGCGTGGCGGAGCTGCGGGCGCAAAAAAGCTGCAACCTGGCCGCCGTCGAGGCGGAGGTCGCCGCGGCCATCCCCGACGGGAAGCTGGCCCACCACCTGCTCGTCCACAAACCCTGGATCGACCGCGTCACCTTCGAGGTCGAGGGCGTCGAGGGCACCTACCGCCGCGTCCCCGAGGTCATCGACTGCTGGTTTGACTCGGGCTGCATGCCCTTCGCCCAGTGGGGCTTCCCCCACCAGCCGGGCAGCCACGAGCGGCTGCGCGAGGCCTTCCCCGCGGATTTCATCAGCGAGGCCATCGACCAGACCCGCGGCTGGTTCTACTCGCTGCTGATGGTCTCGACGCTGCTCTTCGACGAGGAAAACCAGAAGAAGTTCCAGCTCGACGCCGGCGTCCAGCTCCCGCACCCTTACCGATCCTGCATCGTGCTGGGCCACGTCTGCGACAAGGAAGGGAAGAAGGAGTCCAAGTCCAAGGGCAACTACACCCCGCCGGACGTGATCCTGGAGCGCGTCGGCATGGACTTCGTCGTCGTCGACGGGACGAAGACCGAGTGGGCTCGCCTGGTGAAGCCCGGCACCGTGCTGATCTGCGGCGAGGACTACGAGGGGCTCGACCTGGGCGACGCCGCCGCGGGCAAGGCGGTGCCAGTGAAGGCTCACCGCTCCGACCGGCCCGCGGACCTCCGGGATTTCCGCATGCTCCCGGTCTTCGAGAAGAACGAGGCGAAGAAGCTACCGCGGCGCAAGGTCCTGGTTCACCCCGACGACCTGGCGGCCATGGACCTCGTCCCGCCGGAGGACGCGCTGAAGATCAAGCCCTCGGACGTCCCCTCGCTGCCCCCCGAGGCCCGCCTCTACTTGGAAGATCCGGGGACGCCCCCGCCCGGCGCCGACGCCTTCCGCTGGTTCTTCTACGCCAGCTCCCCCCCCTGGACCAACACGCGCCACTCGCTGAGCAACGTCCGCGCCCAGCAGAAGGACTTCCTCGTCAAGCTGCGGAACGTCTACAGCTTCTTCACCATCTACGCCAACATCGACCGCTGGACCCCCGCGATGACGGCGCCCCCCCCGGCGCAGCGCCCGCTGCTCTGCCGCTGGATCCTCAGCGAGCTCTCCCTCACCGTCCGCGAGGTCACCGAAGCCCTCGACCGGTACCAGTCCTACGAGGCCGCCCAGCGCCTCCTGGCCTTCGTCGAGGCCCTCAGCAACTGGTACGTTCGCCGCAGCCGCGAGCGCTTCTGGAGCCCCGACGCTGGCGAGGACATGGGCGCCGACAAGCGCGCCGCCTACGCCACCCTCCACCAGTGCCTCACCACCCTGGCTCGCCTCCTCGCCCCCTTCACCCCCTTCTTCGCCGAGCAGCTCTACCAGGGCCTCGTCGTCCAGCCCGGCGTCCCAGGTGCACGCCGCAGCGTCCACCTCGAAGACTTCCCTGCCGCGGACCCTTCCCTCGTCGACGACCGCCTCTCCGCGGAGATGGCCGCCGTGCGCGAGCTGGTCTCCCTCGGCCTCCAGGTGCGTAACGCCAGCAAGGTCAAGGTCCGCCAGCCCCTCGCTCGCCTCGACGTGGTGCTCTCCCGCCAGGATCTCCGCGCCCAGCTCTCCCCCCACCAGGCCCTCGTCCTCGACGAGCTCAACGTCAAGCAGCTCGCTCTCCTCGATCCGGGCTCCGAGGGCCAGGAGGTCCGCTACCGCCTCAAGCCCAACTTCAAGGCCCTCGGCCCCAAGGTCGGCAAGAAGGTCCAGCAGCTCAAGCAGCTCCTCGAACGCGCCGACGCCGGAGCCCTCCGCGCCGAGATGGCCAGCAACGGTCAGATCCGAGTCGAGGTCGATGGGGAACCCCTCCTCCTTGGCCCCGAGGACATCGAGATCGCCGTCGAGGCCGCCGAGGGCTTCGCCGCCGCCGGAGGTCGCGTCGGTGTGGTGATCCTCCATACACAGGTGACCCCCGAGCTGCGGCGAGAAGGCTTCGCCCGCGAACTCCAGAGCGCCCTCCAGGCGATGCGCAAGGAGCGGAAGATCGCCTACGAGGCCCGGATCCAGCGGGTCACGGTGGCGACCGACAGCGCGGAGCTCCGGTCGGCCTTCGAGGAGCACCGCGAGGCCCTGGAGCAGAACGTGCTGATCGAGGCAGGAGCGCTTGAGGTCAAAAGCAACCCGGATGCGCTCGCCGAAACCCCGCGGATCGTCGAGATCGAGGGGGAGCGGGTGGCCGTGGAGGTACGGTGGGTGTGAGGGGGGGGAGGTTCCTCCTGCTGACCCTCTTGCTCTCGTCCGCCGCCGCCGCCGAGGAGCGGGGGCCTTACGTGCACCTGCTGGGGGCCGGGGCGGTGGGGAGGTCGCTCCGGTTCAACAACCCGTTTCGTCTGGAGGAGCCGCTGGGCACCACGCCGGAGTCGGTGTCCCTGGCGGCGGCTTACCTGGACGTGTCGGTGGGGGCGTTCCTGGGGCTCCCGTGGGGGGGGCAGCATGGCCTCTGGGTCCATCATTCGGCGGCGCTGACAGGGATCGACCAGGCGGTGCTCGCGCCGAGCTACGCCTACCTCTGGCGCTTCGACCGGGGGCATGCGCTCTACGGTCGGGTGGGCCCGTCCCTCGTGACCAGCCCGGAGGTGAACGTGGGCGCGGAGCTGGGGGCCGGCGGGGTCTACATGGTCTCGGGGCTGTTCGGGTTCAACGCGGAGCTGGTCGGGTCAGCTTACTACGGCGCGGCGACCCGGCAGGTGGCGGCGACCCTGGTCCCGCTGCTGTCGCTCCAGGTGGGGGTGGTGCTGGACTGGGAGGTGCTTCCGTGAGGCTGGAGCGGCGCTCGGTGCTGCTGGCCATGGCACTCGGAGCGATGGCGATGGCCCCGACCCCGGGGGACATCGGAGGCTGCGGCAAGCCCCCGGAGGAGCTGAGGAACGTGGGGCTGTTCTTCCGGGCCATGGACGCGGCCGATTGCGCCGCCTGCCGACGCTGTGAGCTGACGACGAAGAGCTGCGCCCGGGCCTGCGAAGGGGAGCCGGGGCTGGAGCCGACCTTCCCGGAGGGGTGCGTCCCGCTGGTCCATGACGGCGAGGTTTGCCTCCGCAGGCTCCAGTCGGATAGCTGCGAGCAGTACAGGCTCTACATGGCGGACGAGGACGGCGAGGCGGTCCCGCTGGCGTCGAGGCCCCGACCGACCGAGTGCCAGTTCTGCCCCGAGAGGCCGTGACAGGGGGCGGCGCTCACCGCCCGGGCCAGCGCACCCGCGGCGTCTGCCCCGCCGCCACCTCCGCCAGGAAGGCCCCGATCAGCGGGCCTCCGGCGGGCTCCCGGTAGATCACGAAGTGTCCGTCCTCGCCCCGGGTCGGCGCCATCTGCACCAGGCTCACCGTCGCCTGGCCTCCCCGGGCGTTTCCCGAGACCTCCGGGGCCGCCCGGAGCCCCAGCAGCTCGGCTCCCTGCGGCGGACGCAGCAGCGGCGCCAGCGGCGTCGCCGCCAGGGCCACCGCCAGCGCCTCCGCGGACACGTTGGGCGTGTAGCTGTCGCCCATCCCCTCGATGTGGAGCACGCTCCTCGGGGGCAGCCCCGGCGCGTGGTACATCCAGCCGTAGCTCTGCGGGTCGATGGGGTCGCTCAGCGCCTGCACCAGCGCCAGGAACGGGTGAAACTCGTCCAGCTCCCCCGGGGCCAGGCCGAGCATCCCCTCGGCGACGGGGCGGAAGCGGGCGAACTCCTTGTTGGCCAGCACTCCGTAGCGCGTGTCGCCCCCGCAGCCGGAGAGCACCACGCCCCGGACTCGCGGATCGAGGGCGCCCAGCACCGCCAGCGACTGGCTCCCCTGGGAGTGCCCCGCCAGCAGGAGCCGATCCGCCCGGAACCGGATCGACAGCGGGCTCCCGTCGGCGCCCCGGAGCCCCGCCGCGGCCCCCAGATCCAGCCCCGCCAGCAGCCGCAGCAGCATGGCGGCGTCCACCGTCGCCTGGCGCAGGTTATCCCGGGAGGCCGCCGGGTTCAGCGGGTTGTAGAACAGCATCGCCGGGTCGAGCTGGAAGGGGAGGCTCAGCCCCAGCAAGCTCGGCAGCGCCAGGGAGCGGGGGTTGCTCCCGGGGCGAGGGGCCTCTCCTCCCGCGCCGTGGAGCGGTTGATCCGTGGAGACCACCGCGATCCCCCGGGCCGCCGCCCACCCGGCGAAATCGTCGGCTCCCAGGAAGGACAGGGCGTTGCCGCCGGTCCCGTGGGCCGAGAGCACCAGCGGGTACCCTTCCGGCGGAGGAGGCGTGGCGGGGATCGAGAGGACAAAGCGCGCCATCAGCAGGGGCCCGCACTCGCCCCGGAAGGACGGGTCCGCCGGGGTCAGCGGCGCCAGCAGGGGCGTCCCCTGGCCGTCCCGCAGGATCACCCCTCCTCCCTGGAGGTACGGCGCCTGGGCCGTCTGCTGCTGGTAGTTCGGCGTGCAGTAGAGGCCGCGGAGCACGTGGTACGGCGCAGGATCCGAGGGGCGCGAGAGGCCCGGGTCCCAGCCCGCCCGCAGCAGCCGCGGCGCCTGGTTCCCCTGGAGCGAGGCCGCGTGGGCCAGCAGCGCCCGGGTGAACAGCGTCGGATCCTGGGTGCGGAAGGCCGCCACCGAGGCGATGGTCTCCCGGTCGATCCCTTGCGCCTCCAGCTCCTCGTAGACCGGCTGGAGCGCCCGGCGCGCCTGCTCCTCCCGGGGGGAAGCCCGGGGCACCGTCGCCTTGGTGGCCTCGAAGGCCAGGGTGGTCCCCAGCGGCGGTGTGGTCAGCGTCCGGAGCACCACCAGCGCGTAGCGCGTCCCGGGCCTCAGCACGAACCCCGGCGCCGCCCGCACCTGGAGCGTTCCCGGAGGGAGGTAGCGGCTCCCTTCCCGGGCCACCGCGGCGGTCACCGGCCAGCTCCGCCCGCGCTCGGGGCTCGCCGGGTCCACGTCCAGCAGCCGCAGCGCCGGGGAGGATCCGCCCGCCGGCAGCGCCACCGGACCCGAGAGCCGCACGTAGATCGTGGGCGACACCGAGGCCCCCCGGAGCGTGCTCTCCGCCAGGGCCACGTAGCGACCAAAGAAGGACTCCTTCCCCGGGAATTTTACCAGATCCGGTGACCCGTCGGCGCGCACCCGCAGGTCCGAGGGCCAGGGCTGGTCGAAGAAAGTCGCCGAGGGATCGCCCAGGTCCAGGGTGAAGAAGGGACGCACGGCGCCAGGGAGGCCTTCCCTGGGGTCGTAGATTCCCCGCTTCGGCGACCGGGGGCCGTCTCCCCGGGGCGTGCAACTGGACACGGTGAACCCCAGCAGAAACACCCCCAGCCACCGGCGCCACCGGCGCTCCCCGCGGGGTTCTCCGGGGGCGTTCCTTGCCTGCACCGCTCCTTGCTTCGCTGGCGGGTTTCCCATCGCACGAGATCGAGGATAACCGATCCCGGGAGGCAACCAGCGTACAGGTTCCAAGGGGGGGCCTGGGGCTCCGGGGTTGCCCGTGGTAGGGTGCGGCGCGATGGCGCTGCACTTCAACACGACGGGCCCGTGCATCCCGGGCAAGCACTTCATGATCCCTCCGGGGCGCCGGTTGCACCGCGTGCTTGAACTCATCGAGCAGGAAAAATACTTCGTGCTCCGTGCTGGCAGGCAGACGGGAAAGACCACGTCGGCTCAGTGGTTGGAGCGCCACCTCAACCGGAGCGGTAGGTACGAGGCTCTCTGGATCGATCTCCAATCCGCCCGGGAAATCCAGGAACCCGAGCGAGCCTTTCCCCTCCTGTTCGATGCGTTCCTCCTGGCGCTCCGGGGGCACCCTTCTCTGCCCACACCCACCGAAGAACAGGTAAAAACCTGGCTCACCCTCCAGGAATCCTCGGTGCTGCACTTGCTCTCCTGGTGGAGCGAAGCAAGCAAGAAGCCGCTGGTCTTGTTCTTGGACGAGGCGGACGGGCTGGTGGGCCGCACCATGGTCTCGTTTCTCACCCAGCTTCGCGCCCTCTACATCGGACGTTCTCGCTCTCCGGCGCCCCACGCCCTCGTGCTGGTCGGTCAGCGCGCCATCCGCGATTACGTGCTCAGCGAGGAGGAGCGAAAGACCGTCACCTGGCTGGGAACGACCTCCCCATTCAACATCACCGCGGAGACCCAGACGCTCGAACCCTTCACCGCCGCCGAGGTCAAGGAGCTTTACCTCAAGCACACGAGGGAGACCGGGCAAACCTGGAGCAAGAAGGCCGTGGCGCTGGCCTACGAGCTGGGCCAGGGCCACCCCTGGTTGACCAACGCGCTCGCCGAGATCTGCGTCGAGAGGCTGGTCCGTGACCGGAGCCTGCGCATCCAGAGCAAGCACATCGAACAAGCGAAGGAGCTCATGATCCAGGAGCGGCGAACCCACATCGACTCGCTGATCGCGCGGCTCCACGAGGAGCGAGTCAAGCGGATCCTGGTTCCGATGCTGGCGGGGGAGACCGCCGAGGGCGACAACCTCCACGATGACTTTGCTTACGTGGTGGGGCTGGGCTTGCTGACCCACCGGCAGGGGCAGTTCCAGATCGCCAACCCGATCTACCGGGAGATCATCCCCCGGGTATTGACCTTTGAGCGACAGGTCCAGATCCCTCACGAAACCGCCTGGTACGTGAAGCCGGATGGCAAGCTGGACATGCCGAAGCTGATGGCTGCCTGGCAGGAGTTCTGGCGCGAAGACGGCCACCTGGCCGCCGAAGGATTCCGCTACAAGGAGGCTGGCCCCCACCTCATGCTCATGGCCTTCCTCCAGCGCATCCTCAACGGAGGCGGTCGCCTCGACCGGGAATACGCCCTGGGCAAGGGTGCCCTCGATCTTCTGATCACCTGGAAGGGGGAGCGGCACCTCATCGAGGTCAAGGTGCGGCGCGACGAACGCAGCGAGAAGAAGGCCGTGGAGCAGGTGGACCGTTACCTGCGAGAAGCAGGGATGAAAGAGGGGTGGATCGTCCTCTTCGATCTGCGAAAGAGGATAGACTGGCGGAAGAAGCTCTTCCGGAAGAAGACGAGGCGGCCCGCAGGGACCGTGTGGGTGGTAGGCTGCTGAGCACCGCACGAACGCGAAAGGATCGCAAGCGTTGACCCGACCTCGTACCCTCTTCTTCGGCACCCCCGCCATCGCGGTCCCGGCGCTCCGGGAGCTCCAGAAGCACACCGACGTGGTGGCCCTCGTCTGCCAGCCGGACAAACCCGTCGGGCGTGACCCGACCCCCCAGCCTCCTCCCACCAAGCGGGCCGCCCTGGAGCTGGGGATCCCCGTCCATCAACCGACCAAGGTAAAAACCCCGGAGTTCGCCCGGTGGGTCCGCGAGCAGGAGGTCGACGCGGCGGTGGTCCTGGCCTACGGTCGCATCCTCACCCGCGAGGTGCTCGACGCCCCTCGCCTCGGCTGCCTCAACCTCCACGCCTCCCTCCTGCCCAGGTACCGCGGCGCCGCCCCCATCCAGTGGTGCATCGTCCGCGGCGAGACCGAGACCGGGATCTCCCTCATGCAGATGGACGAAGGCATCGACACCGGCCCGGTCCTGGCCACCCGCCGCCTCCCCATCGGCCCCGAGGAGACCGCCGAGCAGCTCTCCGAGCGCATGGCCACCCTCGCCGCCGAGGTGATCCGCACCGACGTCCTCGACGCCCTCGCCGGCAAGCTCTCCCCGACCCCCCAGGACCACGCCGCCGCCACCCTCGCCCCCATCCTCACCAAGGAGCATGGCCGCGTCGACTGGTCCCTCCCCGCCCAGGCCATCCACGACCAGGTGCGCGGCTTCTACCCCTGGCCCGGAGCCTGCTCCACCAGCCGGGGCAAGACCCTCAAGCTCCTCGAATCCCGCGTTGTCACCGAAAAAGGTGTCGGCGGTGACCCCGGAACGGTCCTCGATGCCCCCCGGGGACGCCTCTGGATCGCCTGCGGCCAGGGGGCGATCTCCCTGGAGCGAGGCCAGCTCGAAGGGAAAAAAGCCCTGTCCGGCGAGGAGCTGCTCCGGGGCCGCGCGGTCCAGGTCGGCGAACGGCTCGGGTTAACCTGAGAGAACCCGCGTGAAGATCCTTGCCATCCGGGGGAAGAACCTGGCCAGCCTCGGCGGTGACTTCGCCGTCGAGCTGGCCTCCCCGCCGCTCCACGGCGCCGGCCTCTTTGCCATCACCGGACCCACCGGCGCCGGAAAGACAACCCTCCTCGACACCCTCTGCCTCGCCCTCTTCGACCGGACCCCCCGCCTCAGCGACCGCGGGGGCGTCCGCGTCGGCCTCCCCGGCGAGGATGACGCCCTCTGGATCGCCTCCCAGGACGTTCGCTCCTTGCTGCGCAAGGGCTGCTCCTCCGGCGCCGCCGAGGTCGACTTCGTGGGCCGCGATGGCCGCTCCTACCGCGCCCGCTGGAGCGTCCGTCGCGCCCGGGATCGCTCCGATGGCCAGCTCCAGGCCCAGGTGATGACCCTCCAGGTGCTCGAGACCGGCGAGCTGATCGGGCGCACCAAGAGCGAAGTCCTCGCCGCCATCGAGGCCCGCCTCGGCCTCTCCTTCGAGCAGTTTCGCCGCTCCGCCCTCCTCGCCCAGAATGATTTCGCCGCCTTTCTCAAGGCCGGCGAGCGCGAGCGAGCCGAGCTCCTCGAGCAGATGACCGGCACCGGCCTCTACGGGCAGCTCTCCTCCCTCGCCCACGAGCGCTACAAGCAGGAGCAAAGGCTCCTCGATGCCCTCCGCGAGCGCCTCGGCGGGGTCCTGCTGCTCTCCGAGGACGACCGCGCCGCCCTCGCCGCCGCCCTCGCCCAGGCCGAGGCCCAGGCCGAGGAAGCTCGCCGCCTCCTCCTCGCCGCCGAGGAGGCCCGCGCCCAGGCCCGCC
>CAZSDX010000102.1:4030-15909 GCA_964605685.1 uncultured Polyangiaceae bacterium | reverse complement strand
CAGCCCCAGCGCCGCCGCCGTCAGCACCCACGCCACCAGCGGCATGGTGTACCGCTCGTTCTGCCACCGGACCTGGCCGTTGGTCGCCACCGCCAGCCACCACGCCGCCGCGCTCGCCAGCAGCACCGCCGCGGGCCTGCGGGTGCGTCGATCCAGCAGCGCCCCCAGCCCCAGCCCCAGGGGAACCAGCCCCCAGGGGCGCTCCTCGCCGAAGTGATGGAACGAGAGCCGGTCGAAGATGTACTGGAGGTTGAAGCGGTAGTCGGCCCACTTCTCCTCGGGGGTCATGTACGGGTTGTGGAGCGCCAGCTTCACCAGCGCCCCGTTCGCGGAGCTCTCCCCGGTCAACCACCGGTTCACCAGCGCCTGCGCCACCAGCACCGCCGCCGCCGGGGCCCCCGCCACCACCAGCGCCTTCAGCCCTTCCTTCGTCCCTCTCCGGCTCCCCACCGCCAGCGCCGCGCTCCCGCCCAGCACCGCCACGCTGGTCGCCCCCTCGGGTCGCGTCAGCACCACCAGCGCCCCCGCCAGCCCGAGCCAGACGACCCCGCCCGGGGGGGCCTCCTCGTCCTCCACCACCGCTCCCCAGGCCACCAGCGCGAGCGCCCAGATCCCCAGGAAAAAAGACACCTCCATCCCGCTCCAGAGCGACCAGCACAGCGCCCCCACGGAGAAGAACGCCGGCGGGAGCAGCGCCAGCGACGCCCCCGGGAGTCGCCGGAAGAGCAGGGCCCCCGCCCACAAAAAACCCAGCACCGACACACAGGCCACCACCGCGGCCCACACCATCAGCTCCGGACCTCGAAACCCCACCCAGTACCCCAGCGCCAGCACCAGCGGGTACAGCACGCTGGTCCCGCCGCTGGAGTATCCGTTCCCCTCGGTCCACTGGGATGGGTACCCTCGCGCCGTTGCCCTGGCGTAGTCGAAGTGGATGAACACGTCGTCCAGCGGCGCGGACCACTCTCCCCCCGTCTGCTGCAGCATGTAGCTGTAGAACATCCGAGCGGACGCGAGCGTCATCAGAGACGCCCAGCCCAGGTACGCCACCTGCGGCCAGACCCACTTCTTGCCGGACATGGAGGGTCACTACCACGACCCCGACGGAAAAAACCTGCTTCGCGAGGCTCATCTGCCTTGCACCCCTCCCCTTCCTTGAGTCTACTCCCGCCCGAGCTTGATCCATGCGCTGGTCCATCGAGGTCACTTCCCCCCGTCCAACGCCCGCTCCTGACGGCGCAGCTCCTCCCCCCGAGACGCTCGTCATCGAAGCAAAATCCTGGCAGACCGCCCTCCAGGCTGCCCGCGCCCAGGACCCCTCCGCCGGACCCATCTCCCAGCTCTCCATCGAGCTGCTCCCCGATGGGTACCGCGCAACCGACCCCTCCACCAAGGTCCGTTACCTCATCCGCAAGACCGCCGCGGATGCTCCCCTCACTTCTCCTTCCTCACAGCCCGCTCCAGAGCCGAAGCCCGAGTCGAAGCCGGAGCCCGCTCCAGAGCCGAAGCCCGAGTCGAAGCCGGAGCCCGCCCCGGAGCCGAAGCCCGAGCCCGAGCCGCAGCCGAAATCGGAGCCGAAGCCCGAGCCCGAGCCGCAACCGCAGCCCGCTCCGGAGCCGAAGCCGGAGCCCCAACCCCCGCTCCCTGCATCCGGAGCCCCGTCTACCCCGCAACCGTCCACCTCGGCTCCGGCAGCGATCCCGTCGACCGAGCCGGCTGCGGTTCCAGTTGCGCCTGCGTCCACGCCCGCGCCCGCATCCGCGCCCGCACCTGCGGCACCGGGAGAGGAGGATCCGGGAGGAGGACTACCGCGCTACCGGGTGATCATGGCGCGGGAAGAGCAACCCTCGGCCAAGTCCCCACTCACCTACCGGGAAGTGGTCTATTCCGTCGCTCCGGGGACTCTCGAAGAAGACGCAGAGATGCTGCTGCGCAAGCTCTGGGCCGACATGGCCCAGCAGCTCTGGAGCGCGCCCCCGGGCAAGTTCCTCAACCTGGCGGTCTTCGATCTCACCTTCACGGGTCGTCCCCCGAAGCCCCCGCTGGTGACGCTCACCTGGAAGGACTGGCGCGGACCCACCCCGGAGATCGCCTTCCCGCTCCGGCAGCGAGCCTCCCAGCGACCGCCGGCCATCGGGACGATTCCACCGCAACAGGTCGCCATCCCTGCCGCGGCCCCGTTGCCGTCCCTCCCTCCGGAGCCCCCGCCGCCCTCGATCACCACACCCCCCTCGGGGCCTCCCACCGAGATCCCACCGACGGTCCCCTCGTCTCCGGAGCCCGCCAAGGTCGTCGCTCCGCCGCCCGATCCTCCGTCGGTGGAGGTCGAACTGGAGGAGACCTCACCCCCCCAGCCCCCCTCTCCCTCAAGGGCAGAGGGGGGAGGAGCGGACCTCGCAGCCGGAGCCGAAGCTCCAGCCGAAGTCCCAGCCGACCCCGAGGCGAAGACGGAGCGCGACCAGGGGCCCCCGCCTCCCCAACCCCTACCGCCTGCGTCCGAGAGCGAGAAGGAGACCCAAAGGAGCGAGATCCCCGCCGCGGATTCACCGTCCGCGGTGACCGAGGCGGCGAAGTCGGCGGAAGCCTCACCATCTGCGGTGACCGAGGAGGCGAAGCCAGCGGAAGCCCCACCGCCCGCGGTGACCGAGGAGGCGAAGCCGGCGGAGAGCTCGCCCCCTCCGGTCGTGGAGGCACCGAAGCCAGCGGAAGCCCCACCGCCTGCGGTGACCGAGGAGGCGAAGCCAGAGACCCCCCAGGAGGCCGCCGCGGAGGCGCCCCCGTCCCCCCGTCCCCCGCAGGAGAGCAGGGAGGTCGTGACGGCGGATCCGTTCGCGGCGCCGGCTCCGAAGGAGGAGGAAGGCCCCCCGAAGGATGCGCGAGGGAAGGTGGTCAAGCGGAAGAAGCGGTTGTCAGGGGACGATCTCCTGAGCGATCTCTTCGAGGCGATGCACGACGTGCATTTCCAGCCGGGGGTGCTGGAGGGGGCCCATTTCGTGCTCTGGCTGGCGGTGGAGAAGATCCCGTGCAAGGTGGCGATCTGCCACCTGTTCGACATCAACCGCCGCGAGTTTGTGATCACCCACGTCCTGGGGGATTGCCGCAAGGATCTGCTGCTGCGGCGCGCTCCGGAGAAGGAGCCGCTGATCCACCAGGTGACGCGGCGCCGACGAGCGGTGGTGCTCGCGGGAGGAGACGAGCGGCTGAGCGGCGAGCGGTGGAAGTGGCTCGGGCAGCCGGTGGTGAGCGCGGTGGTGGCGCCGGTGGTGCTGGGGGGCAGGTTCCTGGGGCTGCTGGAGCTGGTCAACCCGGTGGACCGGGAGCCCTTCTCGGAAGGGGACGGCTACGCGCTGGCGTACATCGGAGAGCAGTTCGCGGAGTTCCTGGGGCAGCGCGGGCTGATGCTGGATCCCGAGGCGATCGCCAACTTCCGTCCCCCGAAGCTGTGAGGGGTTAAGGGGCCCGATGGCCGAGGGAAGCCGCCGCGGGCGGCTGGTGACGTTCCTCTTTCTGCCGGCGATCGTGGCGGCGGCGGTGGTGCTGGGGGTGTTCCTGTTCCGGGCGTCGCAGCAGACGGAGCAGGTGCGGCAGCGCTCGGTGGTGGAGGCGACGCTGACGCTGGCCAACGAGAAGGTGGACCGGCTCGACCGGATGATCATCGAGCAAGACAACGTGCTCGCCTCGGAGGTGGACGTCTCCGAGCCCGGGCAGCTCGCCCGGCGATGGCTGCCAACGGCAGCCCGAGAGACGCCGACGGTGAGGGCGGTGCTGATCCTGGACCGGAGCACGGCGGACAACCAGGTGGTGGCCTTCGCCAGCCGCGCGCTGGAGGCGGAGGGGACCGACGACGAGGCGTTCCGCCGGCTGCTGCTCCAGCGGATGCTCCGGGAGATGGACCTGGGCCCGCCGATGCAGCAGCTCAGGCACCTGCACCGGCCTTACAACGGGCAGAGCTACCTGGTGAGCTACTGGCAGGGGCAGGCGGGGGGGCGTCCTCACCTGGTGGTGGCGTGGCACGACGTGCCCAGGCTGGTCCACGACGTGTTCCCGAGGCTGTTCGCGGACCCGCGGGGCGCGTCGCGGGTCAACGTGGTGGACGAGGAAGGGCGGAAGGTGTTCGGCGCGGCGCTGAGGCAGGGAGAGTTCACCGTGGGGCGCCCGTTCCCGACGACGCTCTACGGGTGGAGGCTCCAGGTGGCGCTGACCGCGGCGGACGAGCTGGGGCAGCGGGTCGAGCGGCGCCAGACCCTGGAGCTGCTGCTGGTGACGACCGCCTGCGCGGTGATCGTCATCGGCGTGTCGTTCATCCTCTTCGCGGTGGAGAAGGACCGGCGGCTCTCGGAGCAGAAGAGCGAGTTCGTCGCCAACGTCTCCCACGAGCTGAAGACGCCGCTCTCGTCCATCCGGATGTTCGCCGAGCTTCTGCTCACCGGCCGCGTGCCGACGGAAGAGAAGCGCCAGCAGTACCTCCAGATCATGCACCAGGAGAGCGAGCGCCTCACCGCGCTCATCGAGAACGTGGTGGACTTCGCCCGGGTAGAGCGCGGCAAGGCGACGCTGACCTTCGCGGAAGGAGACGTGGGGGAGGTCGTGCAGCGCGCCGTGGAGGTGTACCGGTACCGGGCCGAGCGGGAAGGGGTGACCCTGACGCTGGAGCTGGACCCGGACCTCCCCCTGGCCAGCATCGACGCCCGGGCCCTGGAGCTCGCGGTGCTCAACCTGCTGGACAACGCGCTCAAGTACGCCCGGGACGGCAAGCAAATCGAGGTGCGGGTGGCGTCGGTGAGCGGAGGGCTGGAGGTGCTGGTGTCCGACCGGGGCCCCGGGATCGCCCCGGAGGATCAGCGCAGAATTTTCGACCGCTTCGTCCGCGGTCGGAGCGCCACCAACAGCCGGATCCGCGGCACCGGGATCGGCCTGGCGCTGGTCAAGCACATCGCCGAGGCCCACGGCGGCTACGTCCGGGTGCAGAGCCAGGAGGGGCACGGGGCGACCTTCCTGCTGGGGATACCGCGGCGCTCTTGAGCGGCAGCCCGTTCGGAGGCACCCTGACTCCATGCCAAACGCCAAGCCTCGCCGCATCCTGGTCGCCGTCGACTTCTCCGCCCCTTGCGGTGCTGTGATGGAAGCCGCCAAGCAGTACGCGGCGCTCACCGGAGCCCCGCTGGTGCTGGTGCACGTACTCTTCCTGACCGACAACCTCTTCGGCGCGGGGACCTTCGCTCTCCCGGAGATCAAGGCGCAGATCACCCAGAGCGCCAGGGATGAGCTGCAAAAAATGGTGGCCGGCGTGCTCGCCGAGGGGATCGGCTGCGAGGGCGTGGTGGTGTTCGGCGTGCCCGACGAGGAGATCTGCAAGTACGCCGCGGACCCGAAGAACGAGGTGGATCTCCTCGTCGTCGGTACCCACGGGCGCACCGGCCTGGCCCGGGTCGCCTTCGGCAGCGTCGCCCAGCGGATCCTCCAGCATACGCCGTGCCCCGCCCTGGTCATCCCCGTGAAGAAGGAAGCCTCCTGAAACCTCACCCCACCGACCGCCGTACCCAGAGGGACCCCATGGATCGACTCCACTCGTTCACGCTGGTAACTGCGCTCTCGCTGCTGACCGCCGCCTGCTCCGAGCACGACGACCACGACGGAGCGGACCCCCACGCCAACCACGGCTCGGCGGGCTCCGCGGGGGCCTCCGCGGGGGAGTCATCTCCGACCCTCACGGAGCTGATGCCGATGGGGGGAGCGCTCCACGTGATGTGGACCAACCCGGCCTCCGGATGTGACACCATCGAGGGCGAGCGCAAGACGCCGACGGAGGGCTATCAGGTGGTGTTCTCCGTCCCCGGCGAGGCGGACAACAAGCACGATAGCTCTGCCAACCAAGACGTGGAGTACACCTACCGGCTCCGGTGCAAGAAGGGCGACGTGTTCTCGCCGTACTCCAACGAGCTGAGCAGGAACCCCAAAAAATGAGCCGGAATACGCTGCTGCTGGTGGGGCTGCTTGTGGCAGCTTGCTCCGGGGAGGACGCCCCCGTCGCGCCTCCCCCGGGGGATCCGACGGCGCTGACTCGGGTGACGGACGTGAATCCGTCGCCCGATGTGCTGGAATTCGACCTGGAGGCCGCGGAAGCCACCAAGGTCTACGGGGGGAACCCCCCGACGCGGGTGTGGGCTTACAACGGGAGCGTGCCGGGGCCGCTGCTGGAGGCGAAGGTGGGGGATCGGCTCATCGCGCGGTTCACCAACCGGCTCCCGGAGCCCACCACGATCCACTGGCACGGGATCCGGTTGCCAACGGGGATGGATGGCTCGCCCATGGTGACGCCTCCGATCTCGCCGGGATCCGGCTTCCGCTACGAGTTCACGCTGAAGGACGCGGGGCTGTACTGGTTTCACCCGCACGTGCGTTCGGACCTCCAGGTCCAGCGGGGGCTCTACGGGGCGCTGGTGGTGCGATCTCCCGAGGAGCCCCGGGTCGACGAGGAGCGAATCCTTGTCCTGGACGACGTCCGGCTGAAGGCGGACGGCTCGCTGGCCGAGTACCTGGACGACGAGGCCAAGATGATGGGGCGGGAAGGGAACACGCTGCTGGTCAACGGGGTCGAGGCGCCGGAGCTACGCTTCCGCCCGGGAGCGCTGGCGCGGCTCCGCCTGGTGAACGCCGCCAACGGGCGGTTCTTCCACCTGCGGATCCCGGGGCTCACCTGGCGGGTGATCGGCGGGGATGGAGGGTTCTTGCCGCGACCTCGCGACGCCGAGCGGGTGCTCCTGGCGCCCGGGGAGCGCCTCGATCTGCTGGTGCGCCTGCCCCGGACCGCGGGCACGCTGGATCTCTGGAACGAGCCCTACGAGCGGGGTCACGAGTCCATCCACGAGCCGGCGAAGCGGGTGGCCTCGCTGGTGCTCGCTGGTGCTCCGGTGGTCGAGGAGCTACCGATGCCCGAGGCGTTCGCGGAGATCGAGCGCCTGCCCGCGAAGGACGCCTCCTTCGCGCTGCGCTTTGACGAGCGCTTCACGCCCGAGGGGGAGCTGCTCTTCACCGTCAACGGCGAGGCTCACCCGGACGTCCCCCCGGTGATGGTGGAGAACGGGAGCATCCATGGCTTCGACGTGTTCAACGACAGCGACATGGATCACCCGTTCCACCTCCACGGGTTCTTCTTCCAGGTGCTCTCGCGCAACGGCGTTCCCGAGCCCCCCGAAGCCCTCCAGAACAAGGATACGATCCTCCTGCCCGCGAAGGGCTCGCTGCGGCTGGTGTCGCGCTTCGACGAGCCCGGGATGTGGATGTACCATTGCCACATCCTCGAGCATGCCGAGCACGGGATGATGGGCGAGATCCACGTCCATTGACGTTCGGAACGTCAGGCAGGGGGCTCGGGAGGGGGTTCGGGGAATCCTTCCAGCCACGCCACGACCTCGCGGAACGACATCGCACGCCTGGGGGTCGCGGTGCGCAGCCATTTCCACTGGGGGCCCTTGTCTTCGACGACAACGAAGTGTTCTCGCTCCGAGACCATCAGCGCCGTTAGCCAGTCGGTGGTCATGGGAACTCGATCGGTTGGTAGCTCAGCCCCTTCGGGGAGCCGTGCCTTGACGCATTGCAGCTTGGCCTCGCGCCAGTCATCCGGCCCTGGAAAATAGGTATCGAGAATTTCTCCCCAGCGCTCGGCCTCTTCAAAACCGAATTTGACCTCATGTTTCTTGATCTGGAGCCTGTCCAGAAAAGAGTTCATCAGGCTTGCTGCGTAGCGTTTCTTGGTTTGTCGGCACCATTGCCTGACCTGTCGGCACTGCTCCAGGTGAACCTGCGCACTCACGACAAGCTCGACATTTTTCTTGCGAGACAGTTCGGAGAGTTTTTGGAGATTTTCCTTGTTCGTGGCCACATCACTGTCGATCCAGAGAACGGCAGAGGGCTTCCTCACGGTTGATTCCCTTCGTTGTCGCTCCCTCCACGCAAGGCCGCTGCGAGTTCCTCTCCTCTCCAGGCTTCCCATGCGTCAACACCGCGCAGGAACCAGAGCTCGCCTCCGCGCCCCAGCAGCCCGATGTCCTTGAGCATGTCCTCGGGGAGCCTGGTGTAGCCATCCGCCGTCACCCACTCCTGCCGGGCTCCGCGAGCTTCTGCTTGCCGAGTCAGTTCGGAAGGGCTTTGGAGTGCGTCCTCGCGGCTGGCCCGGCTAGCACCGCTCTCGTCGCGTGAGAAACGTATCACCTGGGGGCCATCGAACGAAGGCGCATGGCTCTCGAGGATGACCTGGCCAATGGCCTTGCTCTTGACCAATCCTCCGAGTAGCTCTCGGAGGAGTGCCTGGTTTTTTGTATCCAGGCTGATCTCTGGCTCCTCGATGGCGAGAAGGTTGGCGCGTGCCAGGAGTGCAACCGCGAGCAAGACAACGAGCTGCTGTTCTCCCGAGCTGAGCTGCTCCAGGGTCAGAACGGAGAGACCGGCGTCCTCGAAGACCAGACGGGGTTTCGAGGTCTTGCGATCCAGCTCGATGTGTGTCTCGAAGCGTTGTAGCGTCGGGATGCGCCTGAGCTGCTCCGTGTACGAGCGCCACGCCTGTCGCTCCTCTGGTACCAAGGAGGTCCGCAGCGCAAAGAGTCCCTCCGCGATCTCCGGCGGGAGGATCGAGCTGGAGGTTTGCCCGCTCAACCAGAGCACTTGCCTGCGGGCGTTGATGCTCCCGAACGCGCGATCGAAATCTTTGGAGGAGAAATCATTTCGCAACAAAACTTCCATCCAGCTGAAAGGAACAAAAAAACGATCTCTGTTCTTTTTTATGATATCAAGATCGTAATCAAGCACATCCAAGTCACGCATCAAGGAGATAACTTCCACATGCTCGCGGCATTTTTTTGCAAGCACGTCTCCTCCTTCAACAAGGAGCGACAGGCGCGGAACCTTCTCCGAGGAAGCAATCGCTATCCTTGCCTTCTGGATGGATGTCCCCTCGAATTCCACCTCAACATAGCCATCTTCACCAGGCTCACGAGGGATATCGGATGGCAGGATAAAGTAAGAAATTTTATCCCAATTCGAGGAGAAATCGAACTTCGTTGCTCCGGAATCAAGGAGAAATTTCAGGCCATGAAAGAAGAAAGAGAGCGCTGCGAGGGCATTGGATTTACCGGAACCGTTGTCGCCGTGGAAGGTCACCACGGCGTCCGGATTCCCGTCCGCCCCGGTGAGGTCGATGACCGTGCGCTCACGGAAGGTACGGAAATTCTGGATGGCAAAGCTTCGGAGACGGATCATCGTACCCTTCTCCTCGTCATGTTTGCCGAAGTCTCCACAAACCGCAAGCGACCTTGTTCCGATCCCCGTCCTCGAAGCTCGTCCCCGGAGCCTGTCCACGTGGCGTGAACCGTGCCCGTGGCCGGTCTCGTGAACAAGGCCGCCTGGTTCATCGCTCTCGGCACCAGACCCCCCCGCCGGCGGCATCTGGTGCGCCGCGAACCCGTTTCCATTCTTGCGTACCTCCGCGCGGGGTTGCTCTACGCTGCCCCACCGTGAGCCAGGATCGAACCCCCAGCCCATCGGAAGAGCAGCCGACCACGAGCGGTCCCGGCGACGCGGAGGCGAGGGAGAGCCCGCTGAAGCTGGAGCCAAGCTGGAAGGAGCGCCTCGCCGAGCATTTCCGCCGCCCCGAGATGCAGGAGTTGAGCCGGTTTTTGCGAGGGGAAAAACAGAGGAAAAAAGAGATTTACCCGCGCGGCAACGAGATCTTCGCGGCCTTCGCCCACACCCCCTTCGACGCGGTGCGGGTGGTCATCCTGGGGCAGGATCCTTACCACGGCCCGGGGCAGGCCCACGGGCTGTGCTTCTCGGTGCGCCCCGGGGTCCCGGTGCCCCCCTCGCTGGACAACATCTTCCACGAGATCCAGCGCGATCTCGGGGTTCCACGCCCGGATCACGGCTGCCTGACGCCGTGGGCCAAGCGCGGCGTGCTGCTGCTCAACAGCGTGCTCACGGTCGAGCGGGGGAAAGCTGGATCTCACCAGAACCGGGGCTGGGAGGGCTTCACCGACGCCGCCATCGCCGCCCTGGAGCGAGAGCGCGAGGGGATCGTCTTCCTGCTCTGGGGGGCCTACGCCCAGCGCAAGGGCCAGCTCATCGATGGTCGGCGCCACCTCGTGCTGCGCTCGTCGCACCCCTCCCCGTACTCGGCGAGCATGGGCTTCCTTGGCTGCGGTCATTTCTCCGCGACCAACCGCTACCTCCAGCAGCGGGGGCTGCCGCCGATCGACTGGTCGCTCCCCCCGCGGGCCTCGCTGCCCTCTTTTTGATCGCCCCCGGCGGGAACCTTTTGGATTCCCCCTCGTTCAACCGGACGATGGCAGCGATGGCGACCGCCGAGGTACCCCTCTCCCGGGAGGAACCCTCGATCTCCGGGGAGATCGACCGGTTCACCCTGGAAGCCTGCCGCCGCGGGGATCGCGCCGCCTTCCGCCGCTTTGTCCTCTGCTACCAGCGGCCGGTGTTCGCCTACCTCTCCCGGCTGCTGGGCCGCGGCCCCCACGTCGAGGATCTGGCCCAGGAGACCTTCCTCCGCGCCTTCCGCGCCTTCCCCCGCTTCGAGCCCTCCGAGGCCCGGACCTCCACCTGGCTGCTCACCATCGCCCGCAACTGCGCCCTCGACGCCCGCAAGCGTCGCGCCCTCCCGACCTCGCCCCTGCACGAGGTCGAGGTCGAGGCCCACGGCACCCCGGAGACCGAGCACCACCGCGGCGAGATCGGCCTTGCCATCGAGCGCGCCGCCCACGCCCTCCCCGACGAGCAGCGCGAAGCCCTCGTCCTCGCCGAGATCCACGGGCTCTCCCTCGACGAGATCAGCTCCGTCACCTCCACCCCCACCTCCACCGTGAAGACCAGGCTCTTCCGGGCCCGGGAGCGCCTCCGCGCCCTCCTCGCCCCGCTCTTCCAGGAGTCCCCATGAGCCGCCTCCCTCTCGACCGCTGGAAGCCCCAGGAACCCCCCAAAGACTTCCTCCAGCGCCTCGACCTCGCCCTCGACCGCGAGGCCGCCCGCCCCCCCTCGCTCCTCCGGCGCCGTGGCCTCCTCGCTGGCCTCTCCGCCGCCGCCGTGGCCGCCGGGATCGGCGCCGTCTGGGGAAACCTCACCCTCTCCAAAAAAATCCTCTCCGGCTCCCTCGCCGCCCGTGTCCGCACCGAGATCGCCGTCGCCCGCGGCGTCGTCGCCGTCGTCGAGCCCGGCGCGAGGATCTCCTTCCAGGATGACCTCATCGTGCAGCACGAGGGCGAGGTCGCTTACCGCACCGAGCCGGAGGCCAACCTGCGCCTCTCCACCCCCGCGGGCGCCGCCGAAGGCCGCGGAGCTTGCTGCCGGGTCAGGGTCATCAACAACCCTGAACCGGATCTGGAGACCACCGGCCCGGCCACGGTGCTGGCGCTGTTCCAGGGCGAGGTGACGCTGCGCCACGGAGAGCGGTCCGAGCGGATCGCCCCCGGGGGGTACGCGCTGGCCTCGGGAGGAACGGTCCGCACCGAGCGGGAGGATCGCCAGGGACGGATCGCCCGCTCGCTCTCGCTGCCAGCGCCCCCGCCCCCGCCGACGAGGGAGGCCCCTGCGGCGGACACGGCGCCGTCCAGCCCGCCGGCTTCCGCCTCGGCCCCGTCTCGTCCGCGATCGCGCCCCACCGCTTCGGTGGCGCCGCCCTCGTCGGCCTCGGCTCCGGCGGCACCTTCCCCGTCGGCGCCAGCGTCGGCGCGTCCCTTCATCGTCCCGCGGTGCATCTGCGTCCCGGGGGATTCGATGTGCGCCTGTCCGGAATTACCTCACCCCCCCCAGCCCCCCTCTCCCGGGCGGGCAGAGGGGGACCTCACCCCCCCAGCCCCCCTCTCCCTGAAGGGCAGAGGGGG
>CAZSDX010000102.1:0-3930 GCA_964605685.1 uncultured Polyangiaceae bacterium | reverse complement strand
GGGCAGAGGGGGACCTCACCCCCCCAGCCCCCCTCTCCCTGAAGGGCAGAGGGGGACCTCACCCCCCCAGCCCCCCTCTCCCTGAAGGGCAGAGGGGGACCTCACCCCCCCAGCCCCCCTCTCCCTGAAGGGCAGAGGGGGGAGCTTGAATCAACCTCAACGCTCGACAAGAGAACAAGAACGAGGCTCTCCATGAACACTCGAAGGCTGATCTCCATCCTCGCTGCGGGCCTTGCCCTGACCTCCTTCGCTGCGCCTGCTGCCGCGGAGCCTCGCCCGAAGGACGGCAAGGCCGAGCAGGGCTACGCCTACACCTTCGACGACGATCCACTTTCGGCGCCTGGGATGGGCGCGCTGAGCGGGATCATCAAGGTGCGCCCCGCGGCGAGCCGGAACACGCTGACGAAGCCGCGGCTCCATTTCATCCCCGAGATGCTCAAGTCCGTCGAGGCCCTGTGAGGACGGGGGGCCTGCGCGCGGTGGCCGTGGTTTTCGGGTTCGGGGCGCTCTCCTGCGCGGCGACCCCGGAGCCGGAGACCCCGGAGGAACTCCTCTTCACGATGCCGTCGTGGTGTTCGTGGGGCTACGAACCGCCGCTACGCAGGCCCCAGGAGTTCCGTTTGCACTCCTCGCGCCTGCGCCCCGCGAAGCCCCGGGGCGACTGGACCCGCTGGGCCCAGGCGCGCCGGGGCGACCTGGACGGCCCCGGGCTCTGCGGGGTGCGGCTCCCGACGAGCGAGGATCTCGGGGGGGAGCCGGGGCTCTGCGTCGAGGTCCAGGGGGGCGAGGTGCGGCGGGTGTCGCTCCAGGACGAGGTGGGGGAGCCCGGGGCCTTCGAGCGGCGGGGGAGAGCTCCCGGTTCGTCGTGGGAAGAGCTCGCGCTGGAGGGAGGGCGGAGGCTGTACCTGCGGGTGGAGGGGCGCGCGGTGAGGGCCTACGTGGAGGGCTCCGGGGAGGAGGTCCGGGGGCCTTGCTTCCGTGGGGTTCCGGGGCACTGAGTGAGCTGTGTGAGGCTTGGCTCGCTGGTTTCCCGGAACGTCGCGACGCGAGGTGTGCCAGGTCAGCGGGCGTGAGGCTATACTGCCTGGGGTATGGCAAACGCGGCTCTCCCCGTTGAACTGTTGCGACAGATAGATACCCTGTCGAAGCAACAAAAACTCAAGCTGGTCGAGCGTGTCGCGCGCGACCTTGCCCTGGAGTCTTCTCCCACCGATGCCCCTCACTCGCTCATCGGCGCGCTGGCAGATCAAGGTGAGCTTCTCGATGAGATCGTCGAGAGCGCGATGCAGGCTCGGGAGCGCGATCCGTTGAGGCAGTCCGGTGCGTGAGAGGCTGCTCGACACAGACATTTTCTCCGAGATCCTGCGAGGCCAGAACCTCCACGTCCGTACACGCGCCAGGGGCTACGAGACGGCCCACAGCCGACTTTTGACCTCGGCGATTACCGTCATGGAGATCGTCAAAGGTTACCAGCGCGTGGCTCGCAAGCGAGAACTGGACGAATTCCTCTTGTTGCTGCCTTCGCTGCGAATTCTTCCTTTCGATCACGACGAGGCCGAGGTCGCAGGCCGCATCTACGGCGACCTTGAGCGGACCGGGCGCACCATCGGACGCGCCGATCCGATGATCGCGTCGGTGGCTATCGTCCGCGGTGCCGTGCTTGTGACGGGCAACACAGAGCACTACCAGAACATCATCGAGCTCGGCTACTCGCTGGACCTCGAGAACTGGCGCGTACCTGCGCCTCCTGGTGGGTAAGGGCGAGGATTTCATGGGGAGCCAGGGCTCCGGGGAGGAGGTCCGGGGGCCTTGCTTCCGTGGGGTTCCGGGGCGCTGAGGTTCGCGCCACGGGAGGGGGGTGAGGGGGCGGTAGGCTTGGGACCTCCGGGGCGCTAAGATGCGCCCCCCGATGCATCCACCCGTCACCGCGGCCCAGGTCCGCGAGCTGCTAGCCACCCACGCCTCTGTCGATCTTCCCTCCGGTGAGGAGCTCCACGCCCGCCCCGACGCGGCCCGCTTCCTCGACGCGCTCGCGGAGGTCTCCTTCCTGGTGAGCAACGGGGACCGCCGCCTCGCCCAGAACGAGATGCAGTGCCTGGCCGCGACCCTGGCCGAGCTCTCCTCCGGATCCATCGACCGCAGCGCGCTGGCCGGGATGATCTACGAGTACTCCGCCGCCCTGGAGCGCGACGGCCTCGACGCCCGCCTCTCTGCCATCACCCGCCGCTTCGCCGACCCCCGGGAGCGGCTCCGGTTGCTGGCCTTCGGCTCCCTGGTGGCCATGTGCGACCGGGCGCTGCAGCCAGGAGAGCGCCAAGTGCTCCGCACCATCGCCAGCCGGATGGGCGTCCAGCCGGAGGAGATCGATGCCTGCGTCGACGCCCTCCAGAAGAGCCTCCACGAGGTCTCCTGAGCCATGCGCGTTGCTTCTCTCCTTCTCCTCGGCGTGACCGTCCTTGGCTGCGGGTCTCCCCCGCCGCCAGCCACCCCGGCCCCTCCCTCGCAGAAGAAGGCGGCGGCGGGCCCCTCGGGTCCGTCGCGCCCGGTCGCCCCTCCGCTCCAGGGGGGGAGCTCCGATGGTGCCACCTGCGAGGAGGTCATCGACGCCAACAACGAGGAGCTCACCCTCGGCAAGAAGCAGGAGGCGGATCTGCGGCTGGAGGAGCTGGGCGCCGTGCTGAACAACGGCGCGTACCTCAACGACTGCGACGTGCCGGACAAGGCGCGCCTCTCCATCTGCGCCGCCGTCAAGGAGGGCCGAGCCGTCGGGGTCACCGTCGCCATGAGCCCCAGCGAGCCGGAGGTCGAGCGCTGCGTCGCCGGGAAGGTCCGGGCCCTCGGGTTCCCCATCCACAAGAAGCTCCACGTCGCGCGGACCACCTTCGAGTGAGCCTCCCCGAGCTGCGGTAAGCGGAGCACGTCCGGGTCCAGCAGGCGGTGCTCCACGAGGTAATCCCAGACGACATCGGGGACGAGGGCGACGAGTTTTTCGTGCTCGTAGGTGCGTCCTCGCTCCCGCACCAGCGAGGACGAGATGTTGCTCGTGACCACGTTGTCCCGCAGGTAGAGGTGTTTCGGGTCCGCGAGGGGGGAGGTCTCCTTGTCGAAGTCGTAGCCCAGCCGGTGCACCACGAAGAACCGCATGGCGCTGCTCATCCAGTCGGCGCCCTGCCAGCGGTGGAAGGTCTGCGCCACGTCCGAGCCCATGATCCACGAGAACTGGTAGCCCGGGTGGGCCGGGAAGAGGTGCTCCCGGAGCAGGAACGAGGTCTCGCGGCTGACCGGGTAGATCGACGGTCCGTGGATGATCTCGAAATCGCAGGCCCGGAGCCTCGGGTACCGGGCCAGGGCGCGGCGAGTCATCTCCAGCCGGTGCTCGGCGGGCATCAGCTTCTTGCCCCAGGGGTGCTCCCCCACCAGCAGGTACCAGACCTCGTCGACGTCCGTCAGCGCCAGGATCTCCAGGCCCAGGGTCAGGTGCGCGTTGGTGATCGGGTTCGCCGAGGTGCCCAGCAGCGCCACCTTCCTGCCGGCGGTGTGCCGGTCAATGCGCTCGACGGCCCGGAGCACGGCGGAGGCGAAATCGACCCCCCGCTCGTTGCAGAGCTGGAGCAGCGACCAGGCCGCCTCTCCGACCGCGAGCTCCAGCCGCGCGGGGTCCCCGAGGTGGATGAGATCCGCCACCTGGCCTGCCAGATCCCGCAGGCGCTCCCGCTCGCTGGTCTGTCCGAAGTGTCGGTCGTGGCAGGCCCCCACAAGCTTCCCGAGTTCCTTGGTATCCATCGTCCTCTCCGAGCCTACAGGGGGTCTGTCCGCGGTGGTTGAGAGACCTCACCCCCCTGGCCCCCTCTCCGTCTCCCGCGGGGCCTTGTTCACAAGACCGTCCACACGGGTGCGGCTCTCGCCGACGAGGCCGCCGGGGTGAACCCC
>CAZSDX010000101.1:0-16003 GCA_964605685.1 uncultured Polyangiaceae bacterium | reverse complement strand
AATCGAGCACGAGGGCGTAGGCCAGATCGTAGACGCCCAGCCAGACTGTCAGGCCGCGAACATGCTCCATGCCCGGCGGGATGGGCGCCCCGCCGCCCCCCATGCCCGGGCCACCGGCCATGCCCAACAGCGGCCGCCCCATGCCGCCCTCGCTCCCTCAGCCCATGGCGGCCCCAGCGCCGCCTGCCCCGGCGGGGCGTGTCCTGATCGCGGTCTACGGCGGCGAGCGCACCCCGGTCAACAAGGATCGCTTCATCATCGGTCGCGGCAAGCAGACCAGCGACCTCACCATCAAGGATCCCAACGTCTCCCGCCAGCACGCCATGATCGAGGTGCTCAACGGCCAGTACTTCATGGTCGACATGGGCTCCACCAACGGCGTCGAATTCATGGGTCAGCGCATCTCCCGCAAGGTGATCGCCGAGGGGGACGTCTACCGGATCTGCGACCACGAGGTCCGCTTCACCTTCCAGTGACCTCCCCCCGCCGGGCCTCCGCTGCGCTGCTGAGCGCGCTCTCCCTGGGCGCGCTGCCGGCCTCCGCGGAGGAGCCTGGCCCCTGGGTCTCGGGCCTCGCTCTCCTCCCGCCGGAGGCCCGCAGCGCCCTCGTGCTCCGCCAGGATGAGCACGTCTACCAGGACCCTCGCGCCGACGCCCCTCGCCGCGGGACGCTCCTCGCCGGCGCCCGCCTCCCGATCTTCGCCTCCCTCAGCGCGCCGGGCTGCCCGGTTCCCTGGCTGATGCTGGGGCCGATGGCCTGGCTCTGCCGCTCCACCGTCCAGCTCAGCGCCTCGCCGCCGCTGCTGCCCACCGACCTGCTCCCGGAGCCCGCCGACGGGCTCCCGTTCCGCTACTACTTCGTCGGCCGCAACGGCAGCGCGGCCTACCGGAGCTTCGAGTTCGCCGACATGGCCGAGCCCGAGCAGGAATTGCAGCCCGGCTTCTCCGTCACCGTCGTCGAGCAGCGCGCCCGCGGCGGCGACGTCTACGGCCGCACCCACCGGGAGCGCTGGGTGCCCATGCGCGACCTGATCCCGGTGCGTCCTTTCCTCTTCCACGGCGAGGAGATCGTCGAGGGGCGCCTCGACGTCGCCTGGGTGCTCGACGACAGGTCCCCGGTCTTCGCCAGACCCGACGGGCTCACCCGCGCCCGCGCTCCTGCCAGCAAGATGCGCTTCGAGGTGGTCCGCGTCTTCGAGGAGGTCAAGCGCCCGGGCGGCGTCTTCCTCCGGGTGGGCGAGGACCTCTGGATGCGCGCCCGCGATCTGCGTCGACCCACCGCGGCTCCGCGGCCGGACGGGGTGCTCCCCGGCGAGCGCTGGATCGACGTGGAGCTGGCCTCCCAGACGCTGGTGGCTTACCAGGGCGACACCCCGGTCTTCGCCACCCTGGTCAGCACCGGCAAGGGCGCCCAGGGGACCGCCACCGCCACCCCCAAGGGGGTCCACCGGATCTGGGTCAAGCTCCGCAGCTCGACCATGGACAACCTCGACGACGAGAACGCCTCGTCCAGCTACGCCATCGAGGATGTCCCTTACGTCCAGTTCTTCCACAAGGGCGTGGCGCTGCATGCGGCCTTCTGGCACCGGAACTTCGGCCGCGTCCGCAGCCACGGCTGCGTCAACCTCGCCCCTCTCGACGCCCAGCGCCTCTTCCGCTTCACCGGGCCCCGCCTCCCGGCGGGCTGGACCGCCGCCTTCCCCACCGAATTCGAGCCGGGAACGGTGATCCGCGTCCGCTGAACACGCCGGCGGGGTATAACCGCCCCCTCATGGTCTCCATCGTCACCGCGTACCGCGATCTGGTCCGGCTGCGCGAGATCTACGTCGTCCTGGTCAAGCACGGCTTCGGCGAGCTGGCCACGCGCCTCGGGCTCTCCGGGCGCCGCCGTGCCCCTCGCTCCCCGGACGCCCCCCCCGAGAGCGAGCCCCCGCCCTCGTCCCGCAGCGTCACGCTGGAGGCCTCCGCCGAGGACCTGGCCCAGGGGCAGGAGGAGCTCCAGCGGATCTCCCTCGCCGCCCGCGTGCGCCTGGTCGCCCAGGACCTCGGCCCTTCCTTCGTCAAGCTCGCCCAGATCGCCTCCACCCGCACCGACGTCCTCTCCCCGGAGATGATCGCCGAGCTGAAGAAGCTCCAGGACGGCGTCGCTCCCATCCCCTTCGAGGAGGTCCAGCGCCAGATCGAGGCCTCGCTCCAGCGCCCCCTGGAGGAGGTCTACGAGCGCTTCGATCAAAAACCCCTGGCCGCCGCCAGCATCGGCCAGGTCCACCGGGCCATCCTCCGCACCGGCGAGGGGCCGAAGGAGGTGGTCGTCAAGGTCCAGCGCCCCGGCGTCGCCCAGACCATCGCCCGCGACCTGGACCTGCTCCACATGCTCGCCGCCCTCATCGAGCGGACCATCCCCGAGTCCCACATCTACCAGCCCAAGGCCATGGTCGAGAACTTCGACCGCACCATCACCGCCGAGCTGGACTACACCCTCGAAGCGGACAACGCCCGCCGCTTCATCAAGAACTTCGAGAAGAACCCCCAGGCTCGCTTCCCTCGGGTCTACGCCGAGGCCTCCAGCCGCCACGTCCTCACCCTGGAGTACCTCCCGGGGCGGAAGATCTACGACGCCATCGAGCACGGCTTCGACGCCAAGACGCTGGTCCGCGCCGCCATCGGGATCATCATCCAGCAGGCCTTCGAGGACGGCTTCTTCCACGCGGATCCTCACCCGGGGAACATCCTGATCCTCGGCACCCCCGAGGCCCCCCAGATCGGGATGATCGACCTCGGCATGGTCGGCAGGCTGTCGGCGGAGATGCGCGACAAGGTCGTCAACCTGATGCTGGCCGCCGCGCGCCAGGACAGCGTCGGCGTCGCCGACGCCCTCTACGCCCTGGGGACGCCCACCCGCAAGGTCGACATGCGCGCCTACCGCGCCGAGGCCTCCATGCTCGCGGAGAAGTACCTGGGACGTCCCCTGGGCGAGATCGACCTGACCAGCCTGATCCGCGATCTGGTCCAGGGGGCCTCCAAGTACGGCATCGAGATCTCCTCGGACTTCCTCATCGCCGGCAAGGCGCTGATGACCATCGAGGGCGTGGGCAAGGAGGTCGACCCTTCCCTCGACATCTACACGGAGACGCGCCCCTACTTCCTGGAGCTGCTCCGCAAGCGGTACTCCCCCGAGCGGGTCATGAACGAGGCCTGGCGCGGCCTGGAGCTCCTCTCCAGCGTCGCCTACGACCTGCCCCAGCAGACCCGGGAGATCCTCGAAGATCTCCGCCTCGGACGCCTCCAGATGAAGGCCAGCAGCCCCGAGCTTCCTCCGGCCTTCGACCGCCTCGGGCGCCGCGCCTTCTCGGGCCTGGTCATCGCCGCCTTCACCGTCGGCGGCAGCCTCCTGGCGGACCACGACCGCACGGCGATCCTCGGCTTCGTCATGCTGGGCGTGGGTGTCGTTACCCTGGTCCTCCACCTGCTCCGCGATCTGCGTACCTGAGCGACACCGGTCTTGTCACGCGGTGAGACGGCGCGGTTACCCCCGGAAGAGCTTGGTGAATTCGTTGACACGCGTCATCCGGGGGCGGTAGCTTTCCGGCTGTATGTCCAGGCTTTCCCTCACGCATCGCGACGCTGCTGGTCGCTCTCTGGTTGCGGCTTCGGTGATCGCTGCGATGGCGGTGACCTCGCTGGCGGGCCCGGGGGGCGCGCTGGCCCAGCCCAAGGGCGCGGTGGGGGCGGGCTCCGCGAGCGCGGCGCCGGCGGGCCCGGTCTCCGAGGAGAACCGCAAGGAGGCCGCCGAGCGCTTCAAGCGCGGGGTGCAGCTCCAGGCGGACGGCAACCTGGACGCGGCGGTCATCGAGTTCGAGCGCGCCTACGAGCTGGCTCCGGCCTACCAGGTGCTCTTCAACATCGCGGTCGTCTACCGGGACAAGAACGACCGGGCGAGCGCGCTGCGGGCCTTCGAGCGCTTCCTGTCGGAGGGCGGCGCCAAGGTCGACGCCAAGCGGCGCAAGGAGGTCGAGGGGGAGATCGCCAAGCTCCGGGACGTGGTGGCCACGGTGACGATCAAGTCCAACGTCGACGGGGCGGAGGTCATCCTGGATGACATGCCCCTGGGCAAGACGCCGCTCAAGCAGCCCATCCTGGTGAACGTGGGGCGCCACAAGATCGAGGCCAGCAAGGAGGGCTACCGGAGCGACTCGCAGCTCTTCGCCCTGGCGGGCCGTGACGAGCGGACGATCACGTTGAACCTCAAGGAGATCAAGGTCGATCCTCCGCCTCCGCCGCCCCCCACCAGCACGGCGCCGCCGCCTCCGCCGGCGACCACGACGACCCCGGCGCCCACCACCCGGGTGTCCACCGAGAGCGGGGGACAGAAGGGCCTGGGCTACGGCTTGACCGTCGCCGGCGTGCTGGGCGTGGGGCTTGGTGGGTTTTTTGGGTTGTCGGCCCGCTCCGCCTGGACCGAGGCCAAGGATCTGGGCTGCAGCGACGGGAAGTGCCCCACCAGGGCCGCGCAAGACAAGTCCGAGAGCGCCAAGAGCAACGCCAACCTGTCGACCCTCGGCTTCGGCCTGGGCGGCGCCGCGCTGGTCGCAGGGATTGTTTTGCTCGTGACGGCTCCTTCTGCAAAGGAGTCCTCCCGTGTTCGAATCGCTCCCAGCGTCGGCCAGCGCGAGGGAGGTGTTTCCGTGGTGGGTCGGTTCTAACACGACCACCTCAAGCCGTCGTGCCAGGAACACCGCGCGAAGTCGCTCCGGCCTTGTCTTATTGTTGCTTCATGGATGCAAGATCCATCAAAGACCAATCCAGGTTCTTGAGAATACGCTGCAAGATAACGAGATAAGACCGGGCCATACGTTCAATCGTTTCCCGGTGGAATAGGGCCGTATTGTACTTGAATTCAGGAAAAAGCTCTCCGTTCAGGTCGTAGACATGAACCGCGAGTTCCATCTGACCTTCTTGTTGCGAGATAGGGACGATGCCCCAAGTTACACCGCCAGCCAGGATATCCAGGGGAGGATCGTGGCGAAAAGGAAGGAAGAAAGCGAGGCGTTCCTGGTGGGTTGCGAGTCGCTGCAGTGTGAAATATCCCTGAAAGATCGGGGTTCGGCTACTATCCCTCGGGACTCGAAGCTTCTCTACAAGAAGCGGGAAAGGGAATTCCTGATGTTCGCGAGCCTCTCGGACAACAGTGGAAATATTCTGAAGCAGATCGCGAAAAGAGAGGCCCCTGCTGAGGGTTGCCCGGAGCGCGAGAACATTGATGAACGTACCAAGCACGCGCTCGAAGCGAGGATCTCCACGGCGACCGGGAACGGGTGTTCCGACAAGGATATCCTCTTGGCCAGATTGCTGAAACAAAAGTGCGTAATAGGCCGCCAAGAGGATCATGAAGAGCGTGGAATTCTCGGATTTTGCAATGCTCTTGAGCTGATCCGCGAATTTCTTTTCCAAACGAAAGGAAAGGATATCACCGTTGTTTGTAAACAGAGGAGGGCGTGGTTTGTCGATGGGAAGGTTAAGTTTTGGAAGAGGTCCTGCAAGTTTTTGGGACCAATAGGAGAGGAGACGCTGGCCTTCTGCTCCTTGGAGCAGGTCCCGTTGCCAGGAGACGTAGTCTTCGAAGGTTGCCTCGATGGGAGGGAGAGTGCGAGGATCAGGAGATGAGGAAGCAAAGAGTTGAAAGAATTCATCCAGAAGGTTCGCGAGAGAGAAAAGATCCGCGTTGATATGGTGTGTTGTGAGGGTGATGTAGTGAACCTCGTCGCTGGCAGAGAGGACAAGCAAGCGAAGGACGGGAAACACATCCAGGAGGAAGGTTTTGTGAGTATATCGAGTCAGGTAGGTAAGAATCTCGGATTCCTCAAGGGAACGACCATCAACGTGTTCGATGGGAATGGTGGCCACCGGATGGATCTGGTATCCTGCTTGCATTCCATCGAATTGGTAGGTGGACCGAAGAAGCGGGTGTCGTTCAAACAGGATTTGGAAGCACTGTTGTATCTTGCGAACATCGAGCGGACCGAGGAGTTTCAACGGGATGGTTACGTTGTAAGCACCTCCTTCCGGGGAAAATTGATGCAAGAACCAGAGCGAACGCTGTCCGTAGGAGAGGGGATGAAGCGAGGGCATCGTCTCACCTCGGAAGCATCAGCACCGTAGAGAAAGCGTTGGGAGCAAGCACGATGGAGTCTGCTGCGCTGACGATACCTTCTCCCTCGGTGGTTGCCTCGACGCGATAGACTCCGGTATCGAGAAAAAACGAGCCTCCCGGGCCTGTCCCGTCGGTAGCCTTGGCGTTGGGAGAGGGGAGTTCGTTGTTGAAATACCAGGGGACAGCCTTTGCCCCTCCGCTTGGGGTGATGCTGAAACTAACCCCCGAGGCCAGGCCCCCATCGCAATCGAGAGGGGTCGCGGAGATGTGGTTGACACCCACCTCGGTAGCCCCCTCAGGGAGAGGGATCTTGGCGAGTTCTTTCACCAAAAATTCAAGGCCTCCGTAGGAGATCATGATGGAGCTGGGCACCTGGAGATCCGCGTAGAGTGTGTTGGAAAAGAAATAATGGAACGTCACAAAGCGTTCCGCAGCCTTGTCATCGGGCAGATTCCGTGCGTCCGTGATCTTGACGAAACCGTTGAAACCCTGACCGAAAGTTTTGGCCTTGAGGGATACGTTTCCGTCCTCCCCGCTGGTCTGGTCATCGTCGGGGGTGTCGCACTTGGGATTGTTCCGGTTGTTGCAGACCTGGAAGCGTACGCCCGGCTGGCCCACCTGGAGGTTGTTCTCCAGGTTGGTCGCCCGCATGGATAGGGTGATCGTTTCGGGGATACTAGAGGGTTTTGGGGGGGTTTGACCCGTGACGCAGCGCCAAGGACCCGTCTTGGCAGGTTGGGAGGTGACGAGGGTGGTCTCCTCGATCCCGAGGACCTGGTTGCAGGAGAGACCGAGCAGGGCGAACAGAAACGAGGCGTGATGTTTGATCATGGGTTCTGTCCTTCGGATCACTCTAGCAGCGGTTTCGGAAGAAATCCAGAGCGCTGGAGGTCGAGCAACCAGTGGGTCAAGAGGGGGGGCTCGGCGGGGGGGCAGGAGATCGGGGTCGCGCGGAGAGCGGCTTCCGTTTCCGTGCTGTGGAACCAAGGGAATTGCAAAGTCTCCTGGGGCATCTCTGCCAGAAAGTAAAGCAGCGAAGCGAGTACGTTTTCCTCTCCCTGCTCCACATTTTGGCGAAGTTTTGCTATCCACTCCACGTAGGAGCAATAAGAAAATTCGTATCCCCGTTCCGAAAGCCATGACAGGAGATCTTGCCACCGTAGGCGAACAGGATTCACGAAGTTGTAGGCCTTGCTGGTGGGGGGCGAGGAGAAGAGGATGTCCACGATGGCTGGGGCCACGTAATCCGCCGGGGTCAGGTTGAAGTGGATGTCCAGCTGTGGAGCCAGGCCAAGCTGGATGCATCCCTTGACCAGCATGTGGAAGAAGTCCACCGCGTTCCCGGTTCCGGATGGACCGAGAACAATACCCGGACGGTAGATGTTCACCGGGAGATCCCGTTCCCTGGCCTGGAGGCACAAACGTTCTCCAACCCATTTGCTCTGGGCGTACCCTCCGTGGAGTCGCTCGGGAAGGAAGTCAAGATCGGAGTCTTCGCGTTCGATGCGGGATTCTCCCTCCTTGAGAGGAGGATAAACGCTCAGGGTGGAGACGAAGTGAATGGGCTTTTTTCGGTGGCTTGTCGCCAGGCGGAGGATCTCGATGGTTCCGTCCACGTTGGCAGGCTTGAGGAGTACATAGGGACGTACAAAGTCCACCAGCGCGCCGTTGTGGAGGATCGTATCGACCTCCCGAGAGAGGTGCTTGAAGGTGGCCTCGTCCAGACCAAATCTGGGCTTGCTGAGATCGGCAGGGATCGCCTCGATCCTGGACTCCATTCCATCCCACCAGAGCCTGCGTTTCTGCAGGTTGTTCTGGATACGTGCTCTTGCTGCTTCGGTGGACTCCGCTCGGACAAGGCAAAAGAGTTTGCGGAGAGGGCGCTGGAGGAGTTCGTGGGCAAGGAATGCCCCCAGGAAACCACTCGCTCCGGTCAGAAGAATATTGTTCGGTGCGTAGTCTCCCAGTGGGGGGAGATTGGTCGCGGAGATCACTGGCGACAAGACGGAGTCTCCCACCAGATCCGTGGGGGGGACCCGGATACTTGGTGGAGGATTGCTCACGGATCTCCGTGCCAACAGCTTGCTCAGCTGGCTGATCGTCGGGGCATTGAAGATCGAGTGGACAGAAAGTTGCTCTCCGAAGGTCGTCCGGATCTGGAAGAGCATCTGCATGACAAGCAGGGAATGCCCTCCAAGTTCGAAAAAATTGTCGTGGATCCCGACGGAGTCGAGGCCCAACAAGCCGCTCCAGATCCCGGCGAGCTGGCGTTCTATATCGTTCCGGGGGGTGGACTCCTGGCGTCGGGTTTCCGGGCTGAAGTCTGGTTCTGGAAGGGCCTTGCGATCCAGCTTTCCATTCGGAGAAAGCGGAAGAGAGGGAAGCACCACGATGATCGAAGGTACCATGTATTCGGGGAGCTTCTTGTGGAGGTAGTCCCTCACCTCCGCCCGCCGAATGGTCTTCTCTGCAGCAGGAGCCAGGTAAGCGACGAGCTGCTTGCTGGCCCCGATGGTCTTGGCGACCACGGCGGCCTGACTCACCGAGGGAACCTGGAGAAGTGTTTGCTCGATCTCTCCCAGTTCGATGCGAAAACCCCGAATTTTGACCTGGAAATCTGATCGCCCCAGGTACTCGATGACGCCATCTTCTCGCCAGCGACAAACATCCCCGGTTCGGTAGATGGTACTGCCTGGACGGAACGGATCCGGGAGAAATCGTTCGGAGGTCAGCTTGGGTTGGTTGATGTACCCCCTGGCCACGCCGACTCCGCCAATAAAGAGCTCTCCAGGAAACCCGACAGGCACGGGTTGCTGGTATTCGTCCAGGATGTACAATTGAATGTTGGAGATGGGGCGTCCCAGCGGAACCGTATGCCCCTGATCTTCCCGTTGGCATTGCCAGGCTGTCACATCGACCGCAGCCTCGGTGGGGCCATACAGGTTGTGAAGTTCCCCGTGACACGTTTCGAAAAACTTACGCTGCAGCTCTGCGTTCAGGGCTTCGCCGCTGCAGATGACACGGCGTAGGCTCTTGCAATCTCTGACACCTGCCGCATCCAGCCAGATCTGAAGCATGGATGGCACGAAGTGGAGGGTCGTGATCTGATGATCGTTGATCATCCGGACGAGGTAGTCGGGGTCTCGATGTCCTCCAGGCTTGCAGAGCACCAGGCGCGCGCCTGCCATGGTGGGCCAGAAGAATTCCCACACGGAGACGTCGAAGCTGAAGGGGGTTTTCTGGAGCACCGCGTCTTCGGATGTCAACCGGTAGGTTTGCTGCATCCACCAGATGCGGTTGCAGATCCCACGGTGGTGGTTCATGACCCCCTTGGGCTTTCCTGTCGAACCCGAGGTGAAGATGACATAAGCGATGTCTTCGGGAGTGGTTTTGCGCTCCGGGTTCGTGGTTGGCTGATCCTGGATTTGAGCCCAAACTTCCGAGATATCGAGGGCGCGCGCTGCCGTGAAGAGGTGGAGAAAGGCTACCTGCGTGAGCACCAGCGTGGGCTTTGCATCCTCGATCATCGAGTCAAGGCGATCCCTTGGATACTCTGGATCGAGCGCGACATAGGCTCCCCCTGCCTTCAAGATGGCAAAAAGGGAGACGATCATCGAGAGGGAGCGCTCCTGGCAGACCCCGACAAGAGAACCAGCGCCGACCCCCTGTTCCCTCAGGTAGTGCGCAAGCTGATTCGCCTTTTCGTTGAGTTGTCGGTAAGTGAGGCTTTCGCCTTCGCTTGTGACGGCGATGAGATCGGGGGTGAGGGTAACCTGGTTCTCGAATAGCTCGTGGAGGAGTGCTTCCGATGGGAACTCTGCGTCGGTTCGATTCCACTCGTAGAGAATCTTGTCGCGCTCGTTTGGATGGAGAAGGGGGAGGGAGGATAGCGGAACATTCGGAGAAGAAAGCGCTGACTCCAGGAGTGTCTCGAACTGCCTTGCCATGCGCTCGCTCGTCGAGGAGCGAAAGAGATCCGCGCTGAAGCTGAGCCATCCGTCCAGCACATCTCCTTGCAAGGAGAAGAGCGCAGAAAGATCAAACATGGAAAACACGGGCGGAAGGTTGATTCGCTCAGCTTTCCCCTGCAACTCGGAGATTTGCCCAACATCTTCCCCGGAGACCTGAAGGTGTACCTGGAAGAGGGGGTGACGGGTCATGTCGCGCTCCAGACGCAACATTTCCAAGATATCGTTGAAGGGGATGTCTCCGTGTGCTTTGGCTTCCGCAAACGTACGCTGTTCCGCTTGAACGGCTACCCGGAATGTGGAGGAAAGATCTTGATGAAGGCGCAGGGCCAAGGGGGACGAGAACGGCCCACAAGGAAGGGGCGCCCCTGCTCGGTGGGGGGATGGAGCCGATAGCCCGATGACCAGGTCGAGCTGATTCGTGCTCCGTGCGAGGAGCGTCCTCAGAAGCGCAAGAAGAACGATCGTAGGGGTGGTTTTTTCTTCCTCGGCGAGGCGTTTGAGCGATGAGATAGCCGTCCCGGCGAGGGTGACTCGAGCATTGACGCACCGGTGACTCGGGGCGAAAGGTCGAGGGTAGTCCGTCGCCAGTTCCAGGTGCGAAGTTCGCTGAAATTTCTCCTTCCACCAGGCAATGTCGGCGTCTTGATTCGGGCCTGTAGGCACCTGGCGCAACGAGAGCGAGATATCCCGATAGGATTCTATCGGGGGGAGATCCTTCCCTTCAAGGATGCAGAGGAGATCATGCGCAAGGATTTCGATCGAGTGCTTGTCGAGAATTCCTTGATGACCGAGCAGGAGGAGGGCACGATCACTTTCGCCCCGAGAAAGCAAGGTTGCTCGCAAAAGTGACCCCTGCGTCAAATCGAAGCTGTGAGAAATTTCCTTGAGGATACTGGAAGGGAATAGGCCTTCCCCGGACAGGTTTTCGTTGGGGGCGATCCAGGGGAGAATCTGGAGCTTTATCTTGAGATCCCTGCGGATAACTTGCCTGAGTTGACCTTCCGAATCGTCGAAACGAACTCGGAGGACTTCATGTCGTTCTACCAGACGATCCAGAGCCTCCTGAATTTCTTCAGGTTGCCAGCTCTTCCGGAGCAACAAGAGGAGCGCCTCGTTGTTGACTGGGCTTCCAGGTTGTAGCTGATCGAGAAACCAAACCCGTTGCTGGTTGGGGGTGGGGATAAGATGGTCTGAGGTGTTTGTCATCGCGGGTTTGTGAGGCCCCATCAAGAGTCCACAAGCAAGGACGCGAAGATCAGGGGAAGGGGGAGGTTGAGGTTGGACTCTCTAGGGGGAGGGTTGCCGTCACGGGTAGCACAAGCAGCCACAAGATTACCACTCTCTTGCTGGTGTTGACCAGCTTGGCGTTCTGCGGGAGGGGTGGTACCCTGGCCTTTGCTGCGGTCTGCGCGGGCTGCACCCACCACAGGGACAAACCATGACCACACCCGTCCAAGAAGGCGAAGTTCTCGCAGGGAAATTTCAGGTGGAGCGCGTGCTCGGGCAGGGGGGCATGGGGGTGGTGGTGGCCGCCAAGCACCTGCAGCTCGACCAGAAGGTGGCGCTGAAATTCCTGCTGCCGGAGGCGCTGTCCAACCAGGACGCGGTGATGCGCTTCGAGCGGGAGGCGCGGGCGGCGGTCAAGATCCAGAGCGAGCACGTGGCCAAGGTGCTCGACGTCGGCAAGCTCGACACCGGCGCCCCCTACATGGTCATGGAGTACCTCAGCGGCAGCGATCTCGCCGAGGTCATGAAGGTGCGCGGCGCCCTCACCATCGACGACGCCGTCGACTGGATCCTTCAGGCGTGCGAGGCCATGGCGGAGGCCCACAGCCACGGCATCATCCACCGGGATCTCAAGCCAAAAAACCTCTTCGTGATCCGTCGCCCCGACGGGTCGTCCGCCGTCAAGGTCCTCGACTTCGGCATCTCCAAGTCCGTGGCCCCCGGGTCCGGCGACGCCGCCGGCCTCACCAACACCACCGCCGTGATGGGCTCGCCGCTCTACATGAGCCCGGAGCAGCTCCGGTCGTCTCGCGACGTGGACGTGCGCACCGACATCTGGGCCCTGGGCGTCATCCTCTACGAGATGCTCGCCGGGCAGCCTCCGTTCCAAGCGGAGACCATGCCCCAGCTCTGCATGTGCATCGTCTCCGATCCTCCGGCCCCCCTCGGCCCCCGGCGCCACGATCTGCCCCAAGGCCTCGAAGAAATCATCCTCAAGTGCCTCGAGAAGGAGCCCGCCAACCGCTACGACAACGTGGCCCAGCTCGCCCGCGCCCTCGGGGAGTTCGCCTCCAGCCGCGGTCGCCTGTCCGTCGAGCGCGTCAGCCGCATCCTCCAGAACGTCGGCATGTCCGACACGATGGGGCCCGTGAGCGAGCGCCGCTCCGCGATGCCCAACGTCCCTGCGGGCTCCACGTCCACCGCCTGGGCTGACTCCAAGAGCAACCGGAAGCTCGGCGTCATCGCGTCGCCTCAGCCCGGCACCACCACCGGCACCACCACCGCGAGCGCCGACAGCGGCGGCGCCGTCAAGGCCATCGCCGTCGCGGCCATCGCCCTCGGTGCCCTCATCGTCGGCGGCTTCTTCTTCCTCAACAACCAGAAGCCCTCCCAGGCGGCCAACCCGCCCCCTCCGGTGCAGCCTCCGCCCGTGGTCATCAAGCAGGAGCCCGTCGAGGTCAAGAAGGTCAAGATCAAGATCTCCGCTACCCCCGCGGAGGCCTCGATCTACCTCGACAACGCCAGGCTCGGCACCGGCACCGCGACCGCCGAGATGAAGGTCGACAGCACCGATCATCCCCTGCGTGTTGAGGCCCCCGGCTTCAAGACCGACAGCCGCTTCATCAAGCTCGACAAGGACGTCGATCTGGAGATCAAGCTGGAGGAGGAACCCAAGAAGGTCGTCGGGGGGGGACCGCGGGTTCCTCCGCCGCCTCCGACGACCAAGAAGGGCGGCAAGGGCGGCCTCGGCATCGACACCACCAGCCCCTACTGAGCTACTCGATGCGGAGCGCCGGGGGGTCGCTCTGCAGGTCCAGGAGCAGCTTGCCCTTGCGCTCCTGGCCGTTTTGCTTCCAGGTCGCGCGGCGGCCCGTCTGGCCCTTGGTGATCAGCTCGTGGAGCTGCCTCTCCGTGAGCTTTTTCTCGGCAAATTCGTAGGGGATCACCAGCCTGCACCCCTCCTTCCACCGGGAGCATCCCCAGGCGCGCTTGCCCGGGATGATGCGACCGTCCATGCAGTGGGGGCAATGCAGGGCCTCACCCGCCGGCCCCCTCTCCGTCTTCCGTGGAGAGGGGGCCTCACCCCCCGGCCCCCTCTCCGTCTCCCGCGGAGAGGGGGGGACTCTCGGCAGAGGAGGTGGTTGGTAGAGGGGAGGGGGCGAGGTTTTCTTTGACGAGCGCTCCCTTCGACGCCCCACCCCACCGCTCCTCTTCTCTCCCGATCTGCCGGGGATATCCCCCTCCCCACGAGAGATGGGGAGGGGGCCGGGGGGTGAGGTCCTCACCTGGTCGACGATCTCGCGGATGTAGCGGGCGATGTCGTTCATGAAGCGCTGGCGGGGTTCCTCGCCGCGGGCCATGCGGACCAGGCGAGCCTCCCACTCGCCGGTGAGCTCGGGAGAAGCGAGGGAGCGGACCGGGAGCAGGTCGATGAGGGAGGCTCCGAGGGCGGTGGGGATCAGGTTCTTCTGCTGGCGCTCGAGGTAGCCGCGGCGGAGGAGGGTCTCGATGGTGGAGGCGCGGGTGGCCGGGGTCCCGAGGCCGCGCTCCTTGAGGGCCTGGCGGAGGGCGTCGTCCTCGATCTCGCGGCCGGCGAACTCCATGGCGGAGAGGAGCGTCGCCTCGGTGTAGCGGGGAGGCGGGCGGGTACGCTTCTGAGCGTGGGAGAAGGCGCCGGCGAGGCGCTGGCCGCGGGCGAGCGGAGGGAGGCGCTGGGAGGCCTCGTCGTCGTCGTTCTTGCCGCGGTCCTCGTCGCTCTCGTCGAATCCGGCGACCTCGCGCCACCCCGGGGAGAGGAGCACCTTGCCCCGTGCGAAGAGGCGATCCGGGGCGGGAGGGAGCGCCTCCAGGAAGGCGTCGCGGGCGGGGGGCGGATCCGGGAGAGGCGGAGGAGGAGCGTCCGGGCCGACGAGGACCGTGAGGGAGGTGAGGGCGAACTCGGCGTCCGGGAAGAAGGCGCCGAGGAAGCGGCGGACGATCAGGTCGTGGATGCGCTGGTGATCCCGGTCGAGGGCGGCGGGGGTCTTGCTGGTCGGGATGATGGCGTGGTGATCGGTGACGCGGGCGTTGTTGAAGACGCGAGGGGTCGGCCCCGGCGGAGAGGCGAGGAGCTTCGAGGCGAAGGGGGCGTAGGGCGAGGAGGCGAGAGCCCGGAGGATGCTGGGCAGCTCGCCGCGGAGGTCCGTGGAGAGGTGGCGGGAGTCGGTGCGGGGGTAGGTGATGAGCTTGTGGGTCTCGTAGAGAGACTGGGCGATGTCGAGGGTGCGCTGGGCGGAGAGGCCGAAGCGCTTGTTGGCGGTGCGCTGGAGCGAGGTGAGGTCGAAGAGCTGGGGAGGAGGCTGGCGCTCGGTCTTCTTTTCGAGGGTCTCGATGCGCGGTCCGGTGGGGCCGGCGTGGGAGGTGAGGCGGGCCAGCAGATCGCTGGCGAGGGCGAGGGAGGCGAGGCGCCGCTGGTTGAGGTAGCCGTAGGTCGCCTGGAAGTCGCCCTCCGGGGTGGTGAACTTCCCGTGGACCTCCCAGTAGTCGCGGGGGACGAAGCGAGTGATGGCGCGCTCGCGCTCGACCACCAGGGCGAGGGTCGGGGTCTGGACGCGGCCGATGGAGAAGAGCGCCCCACCGGACTGGTTGCGGGTGCGGGTGGTGACGGCGCGGGTGGCGTTCATGCCCACGAGCCAGTCCGCCTCGGCGCGGCAGCGGGCGGCGTCGGCGAGCGGCTCGTAGTGGCGCCCGTCGCGGAGCGAAGCGAAGCCCGCGCGGAGGGCGGCGTCGGTCATGGAGGAGATCCAGAGGCGCCGGACAGGGAGGCGAGCGCCGGCCAGCTCGTAGCAGTAGCGGAAGATCAGCTCGCCCTCGCGTCCGGCGTCGCAGGCGTTGATGACCGAGGTGAACTCGCGGGAGCGGAGCAGGTCGCGGACGACACGCCACTGGGCGATGGAACCCTTGGACGGGCGGAGGCGGAAGGTGTCGGGGAGCATGGGGAGGGCGTCGAGGCTCCAGCGCTTCCAGGCGTCGCTGTAGGCGCCCGGCTCTTCCAGCTCGACCAGGTGGCCGATGCACCAGGTGACCGTGTGGTGAGGCCCCCGGAGGCAACCGTCGCCCCGGCGCTCCGCCCCGAGGACGCGGGCGATGTCGCGGGCGACGGAGGGTTTCTCGGCGATGACGAGTTCCATCGGGGGACTTTACGACGGCGGGTCCCCGGCGCCACCGGTCCGCAGGGGGGCAGCAATGACATTTTCTGTCCGTTCAGGAGGCTGCGGGAGGGAGCTTGCCGCGGGGGGAGGATTTCTCTAGAGGAAAGGGGTTATCCTGCCGAGGAGCTGCGGTGCATGTTGCCCTTTGTCGGGACGTTCGCGTCGTTGATGGTGTCACTGGCGGTGCAGATCTACCTGGCGTATTTCTGCGCGCAGGGGGTGGAGGTCCCGGAGTTCGAGGGGTGGTGCCGCGGGAGGCCGCTGGTGGCGGCGTTTTTCTGTTCGCGGGCGGAGGTGGGGCCGCTGGTGAGGTGGCTGAAGGAGGCGCTGGAGGGGAAGGAGTTTGTGAACGTGGAGGGGCCGTTTCCGTGGGGGCACTACCGGATCCGACTCTCGGTGGAGGCGCTGGATGAGAGGTTGTCTGGGACAGAAAAATGTGCTAGAAAAGGAAGAATCATGCAGGTC
>CAZSDX010000100.1:0-16071 GCA_964605685.1 uncultured Polyangiaceae bacterium | reverse complement strand
ACCATCACCCGCGAGGGGACGGTCCTCGGGACGCCTTACTACATGTCCCCGGAGCAGGCCCAGGCGCTTCCCGGGCTTGACGCTCGCAGCGACCTCTTCTCCCTCGGGGTCATCCTCTTCGAGTGCCTCGCCGGCCAGCTCCCCTGGTCCTCGCTGGCCAGCTACGAGGCGGTCATCGTCGCCATCTGCAGCCGCGACGCTCCGGACGTCCGCCTCTTCGCTCCGGAGGCCCCGGCCCCCCTCGCTCGCGTCCTCAAGAAGGCCCTCGCCCGCGAGGTCGACGAGCGCTTCCCTTCGGCCCGCGCCTTCCTCGATGCCCTGGAGGACGCGGTCCCGGGCCTCGTCTCCTCCCGCTCTCTCCCCTCCCTCCCTGCCCTCTCCGAGCCGGTCTCCGAGCCCAACACCGGCGCCACCTGGACCCCCCGCGATCCCCTCGCCCCGGCCCCCTCGCCGGCCCCCTCCCGCCCCTCGCCCCTCTGGCTCGCCGGGGCCACCGTCCTCCTCGCCTCGGTGGGCGCCTGGATGGTCCTCCACCTGATGCCCTCCCACCCGCCCCCCGCCGTGGCTTCTCCTGCTTCTGCCCCCCGGCCCAGGCCCGAGGTCGCCATGAGGGTCGATGTTGACCCGTCTTCGGCCACGCTCCTGGTGGATGGGCGCCCCCTGGAAGGGGGGATCCTGCGAGGGGAGGCGCTGGCGGAGGTGGAGATCCTGGCGGAGGCGGAGGGGTTCTTTCCGCTGCGGCAGCGGGTGCACATCGACGGGCGTCCGGTGCTGCACCTCGCCCTGGAGCCGCGGCTTTCTGCTGCGCCTTCGGCCTCCGCGGTCGTGGCCGAGAGCGCCGCCCCGAAGCCCTCGGGCAAGGCCCCTCCCTCGCCAGGCAAGGCGCTCCCCTCCGCTGAACCTGCCGCGGGCAAGGGAGGGCTGCGCCTGAAGGAAAAACTTTGATGCTCGGATCCCGCAGCACGGTGCGCCGGACCTCCCCCCTCTGCCCGCGAGGGAGAAGGGGGGTGGGGGGGGTGAGGTCTCTTCTGCTGCTCTTGCTGCTGGCCACGACCGCGCGGGGGCAGGGGCCGGAGGAGCATTTTGCCATGGGCCTGCGGCTGTTCCAGGAGAGGAACTACGCAGGGGCGCTGGCGGAGTTCGAGGAGGCGTACCGGCAGAAGCCGACGCCCTCGTCGCTGCAGAACATGGCGCTGAGCCAGCGGGCGCTGTTTCGCTACGCGGAGGCCATCGACACGCTGGAGAGGATGCTGCGGGTCCACGGCGACGCGGTGGATCCGGAGGACCGGAAGGCGGCGCGGGACGCCATCGCGGAGATGCAGGCGATGGTGGCGACGGTACGGATCTCCGTGGAGCCCCCGGAGGCGACGGTGCGGGTCGACGGTCGGCCGGTGGAGGGCAAGGGGACGAGGGAGGTGCGGCTGAACGTGGGGGAGCACCGGGTGGAGGCGGAGGCGCCGCGTTACCGACCCTACGTGCAGGCGGTGAGCTTCGCGGGGGGGCCGAGGTCGCTGGTCATCCGCCTGGAGACCAACGTGGCGGAGCTGACCGTGGTGGCGGAGGACGCGGAAGCCGCCATCGCCATCGACGGCGTCCCGCGGAGCTTCGGGGCCTGGACCGGGGAGCTTCCGGCGGGGGAGCGCCACGTGATCCAGGTCTACCGGACCGGGTACACGACGACGACGGTGGAGGTGACGCTGGAGCGGGGGGAGCGGCGGGTGCTCCGGGCGGCGCTGGGGCCGCCCACCTCGGACCCGGGCGCCGGGACCCCCTTCCCCTACACGCCGCCGCCTGCGCCCCCGGCGCGCCGGGGGTTCTACGGCCTGCTGACGGCGACCAGCTACGTGCTCGCTCCTCACCCGGACGGCTTCCGGCTGGCGGAGGGGGACGCCGGCGACGGGAGCTATTTCGGGCTCCGCTTTGGCTACCGCTTCACCGGTACCTTCAGCCTGGAGGGGATGGGGGAATTCGGCAAGCACACCCTGGGGCCCGGCTGCTACACGCCCCCGAAGGCCCCGGAGAGCTGCCCCGAGGCGCCCTCCGACGGGGCTACTTACCAGTTCTGGGGCCAGCGCTTCGGGGTGAACGCGCGCTTCATGACGCCGGGAGAGCGCTTCCGCTTCGTGGGGGTCACCGGGGTCGGCGGCGCTCACCACCGGATCGACCTGCGCGCGTCGCCGGCGGACGGGCGGCCCCAGGGCAAGGGGTCGGCGCTCAACGCCTACCTGCTGCTGGAAGGAGGCATCGAGCTGAGCTTTGGCCGGGCCCTGGTGGGCGGGGTGCTGGCGCTGGCCATCGACGGGATCAACAACCTGACCCTCGGCGCGGACGAGCTGCGGGTCTACGGCAAGCGAAATATCAGCATGGCGGGCCTCGGACTGCGGGTAGGCTACGGCCACTGGTTACCCCGGAGGCCCCATGAGCGACGACCGATCGATTGTCTCCCGCCTCAACGAGCAGCGGCGCTTTGCCCCACCCGAGACCTTCCGTAGGCGCGCCCGCGTCGCCAGCCGCGAGGCTTACGAGGCGCTCTACCGCGAGAGCCTCGACGACCCGGATACCTTCTGGCGCCGGGAGACCCGCGGGCTGGTCTTCCGCGAGCCCTGGACGACGCTGCTGCGCTGGGAGCTCCCCCACGCCCGCTGGTTCGACGGGGCCCGCCTCAACCTCACCGAGAGCTGCCTCGACCAGCACCTGCGCAACGGCAACCGGAACAAGGCCGCCATCATCTGGGAGGGCGAGCCGGAGAAGGCCCACGGCCCGCCGGAGCTCCGCACGCTGACCTACTTCGAACTGCACCGGGAGGTGGTCCGCTTCGCCGGGGCGCTGGCCTCCCTGGGCGTCAAGCGGGGGGACCGGGTGGTGATCTACATGGGCATGGTGCCTGAGGCCGCCATCGCCATGCTGGCCTGCGCCCGCCTCGGGGCCATCCATTCGGTCGTCTTCGGCGGGTTCGCCGCCGAGGCGCTCCGCGACCGGATCAACGACTGCCAGGCCCGCATCGTCGTCACCCAGGACGGCGCGCTGCGCCGGGGGAACATCGTCCCCACCAAGGAGACCGTCGACCGGGCCCTGGAGCACTGCCCCTCCGTCGAGCACGTCGTCGTCCACCGGCGCCTCGCCGACGAGCAGGTCACCATGCGCTTCGTCCACGGCCGGGACATCCTCTGGGACGACGCCATCGCGCGCCGCGACCCCGCCCTCGGCCGCGAGCCGGAGATCGTCGACGCCGAGCACCCCCTCTTCATCCTCTACACCTCCGGCTCCACCGGGAAGCCCAAGGGCGTCCTCCACACCACCGCCGGCTACCTCGCCGGCACCCACGTCTCCTCCCGCTACGTCTTCGACCTCCAGCCCGACGACGTCTTCTGGTGCACCGCCGACGTCGGCTGGATCACCGGCCACAGCTACGTCGTCTACGGCCCCCTCTCCAACGGCGCCACCGTCCTGATGTACGAGGGCGCCCCCAACGCCCCCGACCCAGGCCGCTTCTGGCGCATCATCGAGCGCCACGGCGTCACCATCCTCTACACCGCCCCCACCGCCATCCGGGCCTTCATGCGCTGGGGCGAGCACTGGCCCCAGAAGAGCGACCTCTCCTCCCTCCGCCTCCTCGGCTCCGTCGGCGAGCCCATCAACCCCGAAGCCTGGATCTGGTACCACCAGCACATCGGCGGCGGTCGCTGCCCCGTCGTCGACACCTGGTGGCAGACGGAGACCGGCGCCATCATGATGACCACCCTGCCCGGCGCCGCCGACGCCAAGCCTGGCTCCACGGGCCTCCCCTTCTTCGGCGTCGAGCCCGCCGTCGTCAAGAAGGAGGGGGTCGATTGCGACCCGAACGAGGGTGGGCTCCTGATCTTGAGGCGCCCCTGGCCTTCCATGCTGCGCACGGTGTGGGGGGACGACGAGCGGTTCCGCAAGCAGTATTTCTCCGAGATGCCCGGGGTCTATTTCACCGGCGACGGTGCCCGCCGGGACGAGGACGGGTACTTTTGGGTGGTGGGTCGCATCGACGACGTGCTCAACGTCGCCGGCCACCGGGTCGGCACCGCCGAGATCGAGAGCGCGGTGGTGTCCTTCCCCGCGGTGGCGGAGGCGGCGGCGGTGGGGCGCCCCGACGACCTCAAGGGGCAGGCGCTGGTGGTGTTCGTCACCCTGAAGATGGGGCACCAGCCCTCCAGCGAGCTGCGCGCCGCCCTCAAGGAGCAGGTCGCCCGGGAGATCGGGAAGTTCGCCGCCCCGGACGACATCCGCTTCACCGACGCGCTACCGAAGACCCGGAGCGGCAAGATCATGCGCCGCCTGCTCAAGGAGGTCGCCGCCGGGCGCCAGGCCACCGGCGACCTCTCCACCCTGGAAGATTTCTCCGTCCTCGCCGCCCTCGGCAAGGACGAGGAATAATCGACGATGATGAAGATCTCGGATCTGGTCGGAAACACCCCCCTCATCGAGCTGCGGCGCATCTGCCCCAACCCCCGGGTGCGCCTGCTGGCGAAGATGGAGAGCCACAACCCCGGCGGCAGCGTCAAGGATCGCCCCGCCCTGTCGATGATCGAGGGCGCCGAGGCCCGGGGCGAGCTGCGCCCGGGGGTCCGGCTCATCGAGCCCACCAGCGGCAACACCGGCATCGCCCTGGCGATGATCGCCTGCGCCAAGGGCTACGAGCTGGAGCTGGTGATGCCCGAGAACTCCACCGCCGAGCGGGTCTGGACCATGCGCGCCTTCGGGGCCAAGGTCACGCTGACGCCGGCGGAGGGGAGCATGGAGGCCGCCATCGACTACGCCCGGGAGAAGGTCGCCCGGGGGGAGGCGATCATGCTGGACCAGTTCTCCAACCCGGATAACTGGAAGGCTCACTACCGTGGCACCGGCCCCGAGCTGTGGCGCGACACGCAGGGGACCCTCACCCACTTCGTCTCGTCCATGGGCACCACCGGTACCATCATGGGGGTCTCCCGCTTCCTCAAGGAGCAATCCCCCGCCCCCACCATCGTCGGGGCCCAGCCCGCCGACGGCGCCAAGATCCCCGGGATCCGCCGCTGGCCCCAGGAGTACCTGCCGAAGATCTACGAGCCCGCCCGGGTCGACCGCATCGTCGACGTCACCCAGCAGGACGCGGAGGAGACCACCCGGCGCCTCGCCCGCGAGGAGGGCGTCTTCTGCGGCATGTCCGCCGGCGGCGCCACCTGGGTCGCGCTCCAGATCGCCCGGGAGATCGACGAGGGCGTCATCGCCGTCATCATCTGCGACCGCGGCGACCGCTACCTGTCCAGCGACCTCTTCCGCCAGGAGGCCCCGTGAAGGTCACCGTCACCCGCACCGGCCCCATGAGCTTCGAGGCCCACAGCCCCTCCGGCGCCTCCCTCCGCATGGACGGCCCCCCGGACCTCGGCGGCGCCGACCAGGGGATGCGCCCCATGGAAACGCTGCTGGCCTCCCTCGCCGGATGCAGCGCCGTCGACGTGGTGAAGATCCTGGGGCAGCAGCGCGAGCCCCTGGAGGGCCTGGAGATCCAGGTCGAGGGCAAGCGCGCCGACGCCATCCCCGCGGTCTTCACCGACATCCACCTGCGCTTCATCGTCCGGGGGCCCGTGGCGGAGAACAAGGCCCGCCGCGCCGTGGCCCTCTCCGCGGAGAAATACTGCTCGGTCTCGAGGATGCTCGAACCCTCGGTGCGCATCACCCACGAGGTGGTCCTCGAACCGGGGGCGGGGGCGCCCTCCTGAAAGTTTACGTGCCCCGGCGCACCCTGTAGAGCAAACCAGAGCGAGGCAACATGTGCGGTATCGTCGGTTACATCGGCCCTCAGTCGGCCACCCCCCTCCTCCTCGATGGCCTCCGGAAGCTCGAATACCGGGGCTACGACAGCGCCGGGCTCGCCATCCACGACGGCAAGAAGATCCAGCTCCTGCGGGCCGTCGGCAAGCTGGCCAACCTGGGCGAGCTGGAGAAGAAGACCCCCCTCTCCGGACGCCTCGGCATCGGCCACACCCGCTGGGCCACCCACGGGCGCCCCAGCGAGACCAACGCCCACCCCCACGTCGTCGACGGCGTCGCCGTCGTCCACAACGGCATCATCGAGAACCACCTGGCGCTCCGCCAGTCCCTCGAAAAAGAGGGCGTCCGCTTCTCCAGCGACACCGACACCGAGATCGTCTCCCACCTCATCGCCCGCTCCAAGCGCCAGGGGCGCCCCCTGCTCGACGCCGTCCGCGAGGCGCTGGCCCAGGTCCGCGGCGCCTACGCCATCGCCGTCGTCGCCGACGATACCCCCGACCGCCTCGTCGTCGCCAAGAACGGCTCCCCCCTCGTCCTCGGCCTCGGCCAGGGCGAGACCCTCTGCGGCAGCGATATCCCCGCGCTGCTGGCCCACACCCGCCGCATGGTCTTCCTCGAAGAGGGCGACCTCGCCGAGCTCACCGCCGACGGCGCCCGCATCGAGAACGACGGCAAGCCCGTCCAGCGCGCCGTCCGCCAGATCGACTGGTCCCCGGTCATGGCCGAGCGCGGCGGCTACAAGCACTTCATGCTCAAGGAGATCCACGAGCAACCCAGGGTCATCGAGGACACCCTCCGGGGCCGCGTCGACCTGGTGGTCGGCGACGTGGTCCCCGACGAGATCGGCATCTCCCCCGAGGCCGCCCGCTCCCTGGGCCGGGTGTACCTCGTGGCCTGCGGCACCAGCGCCCACGCGGCCCTGGCGGGGCGCTACTGGATCGAGCAGCTCGCCCGCGTCCCCGCGGTCGTCGAGCTCGCCAGCGAGGTGCGCTACCGGGAGCCCGTCTTCTTCGAGAACGACCTGGTGATCGCCGTCAGCCAGTCCGGCGAGACCATCGACACCATGGCCGCGGTCAAGGCCGCCCGCGAGCAGGGGGCGAAGGTGCTCGCGGTGGCCAACGTGCTCGACAGCGCCATCCCCCGGGCCAGCGATGGGTCGCTTTACACCCACGCGGGCCCGGAGATCGGCGTCGCCTCCACCAAGTGCTTCACGGCCCAGCTCGCGGCGCTGCTGCTGGTGGCCGTCTACCTGGGGCGCCGCCGGGGGACGCTCGACGAGGCGCGGGGGCGGGAGCTGCTCCAGGCGCTGGTGGAGACGCCGCAGCACATGCGCCGGATCCTGGCGCAGGCGCCCTACATCCGGTCGGCGGCCAAGCAGCTCTACCAGACCAAGGACATGCTGTTCCTGGGGCGAGGTCTGGGCTTCCCCATCGCGCTGGAGGGGGCGCTCAAGCTCAAGGAGATCTCCTACATCCACGCGGAGGGCTACGCCGCGGGCGAGATGAAGCACGGCCCCATCGCGCTGATCGACGCCAGCATGCCGGTGGTGGTCGTCTGCCCGAAGGACGCTCACTACGAGAAGACGCTGAGCAACGTGCAGGAGGTCCGGGCCCGGGAGGGGCAGGTGTTCGCCATCGCCACCGAGGGAGACGAGCAGGTGGCGGACCTGGCCCAGTACCTCTTCCTGCTGCCCCAGGTCCGGGACGAGGTGCTGCCGCTGCTGTCGGTGCTGCCGCTCCAGCTCCTGGCCTACTACGCCGCCGACCTGAAGGGCACCGACGTCGACCAGCCCCGCAACCTCGCCAAGACCGTCACCGTCGAGTAACCATGCGCCTCCCCGTCTCGCTCCGCGCCGTCGCCCTCGGCCTGTCGCTGCTCGCGGCCCCGCTGCTCGCCGGGTGTCCTCCGGGCCTCTGTCTGGTCGAGGTCAACGGCCGCTGCGAGGTCTCCACCTGCGGCCACGGCCAGGTCTTCAACGACCAGCGGAAGACCTGCGTCTGCGAGCCCAACCGCATCCCCGTCGGGAGCGGCTGCCTCACCCGCTTCGAGGCCAAGCAGTACTGCGGCAAGGGGGCTTTCTGGGGCGCGAAGGGCTGCGAGCCCATCCAGTGCCGCCCCGGCGACATCCTGGAGCAAGAGACGGAGATGTGCGTCCCCAAGAGCACCATCGACCAGCAGGCCGGCGTCGGACCGGGGCAGACGCTGGCCTGCGCCCAGGGGACCGTGCTGGTGATCAACCAGGGGCAGGGCTCCTGCGTCCCGGTGGAGCAGAGCTGCACCCGCGACGAGTACTTCGACCCGAACGCCCGCGCCTGCGCCAAGCTGCCCACCTGCCCCACCGGCTTCGAGTTCGATCCGGTGGCGCGCCAGTGCATCCAGATCACGCAGCAGCCCGGCAAGGGGGACGACCGCTCCACGGTGCAGATCCCGCCCTGGGCCCAGGCCACCTACGGCATCCACAACGGCCAGGGAGCCCAGGGGCTCTGCGGCCCGCTGGCCCGCAAGCCCCTCACCTTCGGCGTCCTCCCCGGGGGCAGCGTCCGCCTGGTGATCTCCGTCGGCCTCCAGTTCCCCCAGGGCCTCACCGACAACGCGGTGGTGCAGACCCAGGGCATCGTCGAGGCCAGCGGCCAGCCGGTCACCGCCAAGGGGGCCCAGGAGATCCAGGCCACCGCCGACGGCCTGCTCTCCGGCCTCCGCGCCCAGCAGGCCCACGCGAAGCCTCCGCAGCACGCCCTCACCGTCAAGTGCCTCATCGTCAACGCCGCCCCCCCGCAGACCGTCCCCTCCACCGGCGGCGCCTGAACAGGTGGGTGGCCGTGCGGGGAAGGCGTGGCAAGGTAACCGTCATGCGCGCCCACCAGATCTCCCTGACCATCCCTGACGACCGGGTCGTCACCCTCCCCCTCGGGGTCCCGCCAGGTCCGGCGCTGGTGCTGATCGTCACCGAGGTTCCGGGCGGCGAGGAGCCACCGCGCAAGCTTGGAGCGGACGCAGCGCTGGGCCTGCTGGAACCTCACGCCAGGGCCTTCGGCGACCGCGACGCCAAGGAACTCCTCGAAGAGGCCCTCGCCGAGAAGCTCCGGTGAAAGTTCTCCTTGATACCAACGTGATCCTGGATGTCCTGCTCAACCGCTCTCCGTGGGTTGCGCACGCGACACCCATCTGGAGAGCAGGGTACAGCGGCCAGTTTTCCCTGTACCTCGCGGCGACATCGCTCACCAACCTGTTCTACATCGTGCGCAAGAACGCAGGACGTGAGGTTGCGATACGTTCCGTCGAGGCCTGCCTTGATGCGCTGGCGGTTCTCCCTGTGGATGGAGCATCCCTCGGGCTTGCCATATCGAGGCAAGGTCCCGATTTTGAAGACGACGTCCACATCGCCTGCGCGGTACGTTTTGGCGTCTCGTTGATTGTCACCCGCGATCCTGCCGGGTTCTCTGCAAGCCCGGTGCCCGCGCTCTCGCCCGCCGACGCCAGGGTTCACCTCGGCGTGTAACGCCACGCTAGCCTGGATGTTGCGTCGCAACCTGGGCCTGGGTCGTACCGAGCGCCTGGCCCCGGTCCCCCTGGCGATGCTACGCCAGGGGGTGCCATGCTCGTTCAGTTCGTCGCTGAAAACTTCCTGTCCTTTGCCACGGAGCAGGTTCTCAACCTGGCCCCCGTGGACAACGATGGGGCACCGCTTCGCTGTGCTGCGCTCTATGGACCCAACGCCGCCGGCAAGTCCAACTTGGTCCGCGCCCTCTCGGTGGCCCAGGAGATCGTTGCTGGGATCGGGCGCGACGTTCGGCTTCCTTTCTCTCCTTTCCGTAGCCCAGGGGCAAGGCGCCCGACACGTTTTCAGTTCCACCTGTTCCTGGCAGGCGAGGTATTTGAGTACGGCTTCACCTTCGACGAGCACGTCAAGCAGGAGTGGCTGGCGAGGCTCGGCGGCGAAGAGATCCTCTTCGAGCGCAGCGACGCGAAGTCGGGGCCCAAGGTGGAACTATCGCCTTCGCTCACCAGGAAGTCCGGCAAGCATGGCGATTTTCTGCGCTTCGTTGCTGAAGGGACGCGGCGCAACCAACTCTTCCTGGCCGAGTGCGGGGATCGAAACGTCCGCGATTTTCAGCGAATCCTTCACTGGTTTCACAAGGGGCTCGTGGTGGTCCCCCCTGGAGCCTGGTCTCGGGGGCTCTTTCTGCGTGTTGACAAGGACGCGAAATTCCGCAACTTCCTGTCGGATATTTTGCGCGACGCTGGCACGGGGGTCCACGAGGTCTTCACCGAACGGCACCCGCTCGACATCGCGGAGGTCACGAGGAGCGAGCCAGCGTTCGGCCCGTTGATCTCCCGGTGGCACAGCAGCGGCGAATCCGTATCGACACCGCTCTTCGACATCGAGCGCAAAGGAAACAGGACCGACGCGGTCATCCCCAGGACCCGCCACCGCCTAGGAGGCCGTGACGTACCGTTTTTCCTGTACGAGGAGTCCGATGGCACGCAGCGCCTGCTCCACCTCGCGGGCCTCCTCTACGATGGCGGCGTGGACAAGGGGCGCACGGTTGTGGTCGACGAGCTCGAACGCAGCCTCCACCCGCTCCTCACCCGCTCCCTCGTCAAGGCGTTCCGCGACGACAAGCACGCCCTGAACTCGCAGCTCCTGTTCACGACCCACGACACCAACCTGCTCGACCAGCAACTGCTGCCCCTCGACGCCGTGTGGTTCGTCGAGCGCAACGAGGACGGCGGCAGCCGGCTCTTTCCCTTGACGGACTTCAACGCCGAACAGCTCGAGCGCATCGGCCCTGACCTGGAGCGTGGCTACCTGGCCGGGCGCTTCGGGGCCGTGCCGCCGCGGAAACCTGTCGCGTTCGGCAAGGCGCCGCGGGCGAGCGGAGGGCGCCGGTGAGCCTGCCGCGGACGAAGCTCCTCAAGCGGACCACGCGCAACGTCGACGCGCGCATCTTTCTCATCGCCACGGAGGGCGCGAAGACGGAGCCTTCCTACTTCGAGTGGTTGCGCGGGGTCTGGATCACCAACCCGAGCCGGGTCCACATCGAGGTCGTTGATCCGGGCTCCGACAACCTCTCCGCGGCCCAGCACATCATCGAGCGACTCTCGGCGCGTGCCGCGGAGCTGGGCGTACAGGACATTGACTCCTGCTGGCTGGTGTTCGACGTCGACCGGCAGCCCCAGAAGTCCCTGAAGCAGGTGTTGCAGAGAGCCAGGCAGAAAGGGTACGAACTCGCGGTCAGCAACCCCTGCTTCGAGCTATGGCTCTTGCTCCATGTGGACGACCCCGGCGACGCCGCGGACGAGTGCAAGGTGTACGAGCAGCGGCTGCGGGTGACCCTGGGCGGTTACAACAAGGCCAGGCTACCGACGGAGCGCTTCGACGCCACCTCGATCGAGGCGGCGATCCAGCGAGCGAAGGCGCTGGATGTCGCCCCTGCGGAGGCGTGGCCCTCGAAGCCACCAGCGACCCACGTGTATCGGCTCATCGAGGAACTGCGGACCGCGCAGCAAAGGTGACTTCGCGATGGATGCAGCTCTTTTCGACAGGAGCCGCCAGGGGGTTCACGGAGAGCGGCCAGTGGCCTGGCGCATCTGGCGGCTGGTGAGGGTGCTCCCGTCGGGGCTCCAGCCGGGGGGGCCGAAGACGTAGCCCAGCGCGTCCCGCAGCGACCGGGAGCGCAGCACGTCGCGCCCGATGGCAGACCACTCGTGGAACGCAATGGTCACCGGGTGGAAGGTCTCCAGGTTCTTCGTCAGCCCGTAGTCCACCTGCTCCTTCTCCTCGGCGAAGGTGCCGAAGAGCCGATCCCACACGATCAGGATGCCCCCGTGGTTCCGGTCCAGGTACGCCACGTTGCGACCGTGGTGCACCCGGTGGTGCGACGGCGTGTTGAACACCCACTCGAAGGGCCCCATCTTCCCGATGGCCTCGGTGTGCAGCCAGAACTGGTAAAGCAGGCTGATCGCCTGCTGCGTCAGGATCATCGCCGGAGAGAACCCCAGCAGCGGCAGCGGCAGCCAGAACAGCGGCCCGGTGAGCGGCGTCGTCCAGGACTGCCGCAGCGCCGTCGACAGGTTGTAGTGCGTGCTCGAATGGTGGTTGACGTGCGCCGCCCAGAAGAACCGCACCTCGTGGTGCACCCGGTGGAACCAGTAGTAACAAAAATCCTCCGCGAAGAAGAGCGCCACCCAGGACCACCAGGCTTCTTCCGGGAAGGTAAAGATACGGAACTTCCACAGGTACGCCCAGAGCGCCACCACCCCGAACTTGGTCAGCACCGACAGGAGCACGTTGCCCACCCCCATCGCCAGGCTCGCCGCCGTGTCCTTCCCCTCGTACCCCCGGATGCCTCGCCCCTCTTGCACGGCACGCCGCGCCCAGAGCCCCTCCAGCACCATCAGCACGATGAAGGCAGGAATCGCCGCGTAGATCAGCCTCGACATCGCTCACCCCTCCTCCCCGACAAACAGGCGGCTCATCTCGCTGCGGGCCATCCGCTCGAAGAGGGCCAGCAGCCGGCGGTCTTCCCCCCGGTTGGGAGCGAAGAGCTCCAGCGAGGCGCCCTGCATGGCGTAGACGATGGCGTCGATCACCATCTCGAACTCCGGGTGCCCCGCTGCCTCCGGATACAGCCTCCTCGCTTCCTCCAGGATCCGCTTCCGGTGGGCCACCAGCGTCGGCGCCAGCGCTTGCTCCAGCGCCTCGTCCGTGCGCGCCGCCATGTACAGCTCGAACACCGCCCTCATCTCCTTCTGCCGGAAGACCTTCCACAGCGCAGCCACCCCCCAGGTCAGCCGCTCCTCCCGCGTCCCCGTCCCCTTCCCCCTCATCTCCCGCCGGAACCTCGCCACCAGCCCCTCCAGCGTCCCCGCCATGCACGCCCCGAGCAGCGCCGTCTTGTCCGGGAAATGCTTGAACAGCGCCCCCTGCGACACCCCGGCCGCCTGCGCCACCGCCGTCGTGCTCGCCCCCGCGTACCCCCGCTCCACCAGGCACCGCGTCGCCGCCTCCACGATCCGCTCCCGCGTCCGCTGCCCCTTCGTCGGCTGTACCAGCTTCAGCTCGATCATCGCCCCGACAGGGTGACAAAAAGAAAGTGACCTGTCACTTTCTTTTTGTCCACCTTGCCCTCCGAGCGGCGGCTCAGCCTTCGAGGAGGCTGCGCGCGATCTGGCTGACCTGGATCTCGTTGGTGCCGCCGTAGATCTCCAGCACCTTGGCGTCGCGGGCGAGCTGCTCCACCTGGTACTCGGCCATGTAGCCGTTGCCGCCGAAGAGCTGGACGGCCTCGAGGGCGACCTGGACGGCGGCGCGGGCGCAGTACAGCTTGCAGGCGCTGGCCTCGGCGAGGCTCATGGTCTTGCCCTCTCCCGCCAGCTCGATGAGCCGGAAGACGAGGTTCTGGACGTTCATGCGGGCGACCTCCATCTCGGCGAGCTTGAGCTGGACGAGCTGGAACTCCCCGATGGCCTTGCCGAACTGCACCCTGGTCCTGGCGTACTCCCGGCAGAGCGCCAGGCACTGCTCGATGATCCCGAGGGCCATGGCGGCGACGCCGGTGCGCTCGGCCTTGAAGGTGTCCTTGGCGCCGGAGCGGTACGAGAGCTGCTCGGTCTCGCCGAGGAGCCGATCCCCTTCGACAAAAACATCCTCCAGGAACAGCTCGCCCGTGGGCGACGAGTGGAGGCCCATCTTGCGGAGGGGCTTGCTCTGGGAGAGCCCCTTCATCCCGCGCTCGAGCACGAAGGAGAGCACCTTGCGCTCGCGGGGTTCGTTGCCCTCGTCGAGCTTGCAGATGTAGACGATGGTGTCGGCGTGGGGGCCGTTGGTGATGAAGGTCTTCTGCCCGTTGAGGACGTAACCCCCGTCGACGCGGCGGGCCGACGCCTTCATCGAGCCGAAAGCATCGGAGCCCGAGCCAGGCTCCGTGATGGCCCAGGCCCCGATCCGGTCGAGGGTGAGCAGATCGAGGGCCCAGCGCTCGACCTGGCGCGCGGTCCCCTTGGCGAGGATGGTGCCGGCGGTGAGCCCCACCGAGACCCCGAGGGCGGTGACCATGCCGGGGCAGTAGCGGCTGATCTCGATCAGCGGGATGATCTGCATGGCCAGCGCGTCCGCGCCACCGTCGCGCTCGGGCTCCTCCTGGGGCACCTCTCCGCGAGCCCGCGCCTCGTCGCGCTTGCGGGCGCGGGCGACCGCCTTGGCGAAGCGGATCTGGGCCATGTCCCTCATCCCGAAGGTCTCGAAGAGCTTCCGCAGGATCGCGTAGGGTGGCATATCCCCGTGCTCCAGCTGCTCCAGGTTGGGCTTGATCTCGGCCTCGACGAACTTCCGCATCATGTCGCGGATCGCCAGGTGGGTTTCGCTCCATTCGATCATCGTATCCTCCGGCCTGCCGCACCGACCCCCACGGTACCACGACCCCCGCGCCGGTGGCCGATCCGCAGCGATTTTTCCTGGAGATCCACCGATCAGCGAGGCAGGACCGACCAGCTCGGACGGCGTCGCCGGGGCTGGGGTATAAAGGGGTTGATGAGCACGTTCGCTGAGTTCGCGGCCTCTCTCGACGATGAACACCGGGCGGCCTTCCTGGGCTCGGTGCCCATGCTGATCGCGATGGTCGTGGGGGCCGACCGGGACTTCGATGCGCTGGAGATGGAGGCCGCGGTCGACGCGCTGATCGCCGCGGAGAAGGAGCTGGGGGTCGAGTTCCGCCACTCCCCCGAGGCCCGCTCCGCCTTCGACCGGTTGAGCACCACCGCGCGGGAGGGCGACCCGCTGTTCTTCGCCGGGCAGCTCTCCCGCCTCGGGGCCGTCGTGCGCGAGCTCCCCGAGGATCTCCGCGAGCGTTATCGAGCCTTCGTCCGCGACATGTGCCTCCACCTGGCCACCGCGTCCGGAGGTTTCCTCTGGTTCGGTGAGGCCATCAACGAGGACGAGAAGGTCGCCCTGCGAAAGATCGCTGCTGCCATCGGCGTGCGCTTCGATACCGATTGAACACCTTGCCCGTCGCGGCTCCGGGGGCTCACCCCCGGAGGTCGATCCGCGCTCACCACGCCGGGACGAGGCGGGATTGGTAGGAGATCTCCAGCCTCCCCACCTCCACCCGCTCCCCGGTCAGCACGAACGGCACGCTCCGCATCTCGCCCACCACGCGCACCACCACCGTGCCTCGCACTGCCCCCGTTGCTCCGGGCTTGCTCCGGTTCACCTCCAGCACGTAGCTCCCGCTGCCGAGGTTCGACCACGCCACCTTCTCGCCCCGGGGGCTGGTCACGTCCTGGGCGCTGACGGCGGACTTGCCCCCGCCCTGCCACGACAGGCGGCGCCCCCTGGGGTCGATCAGCGCCAGGTCCAGGTCCGCGTCGGTGTCCCAGGTGGCCTCCAGGCGCACGTCGCCCCTGAGGGAGGAGGCGTCGGGTAGGGGAGCCTCCAGGGCCTTGAAGACGGCGTCGCGGCGGGCCTGGGGGAGATCGGCCAGGAGGCGGTCGGCGAGGTCGGTGGCGCCGACGGAGCGAGCGCAGCGTACGGCGGCGGTCTGGAGCTTGACGTCGTCGGCCTTGAGCTCGGCGAGGGTGACGCGGTGAGCGCAGGAGCGCTCGCGGTCGCCGAGGAGGTCGAAGGCGTCGGCGAGGCGTGCGTGGGAAGAGACGTCGTCGGAGCGGACATCGACGAGGGAAGAGAGGCGACGGAGGGAGCGTTCGCGGTCTCCGGAGCGAGCGGAGGAGTCTGCGCGAGCGAGGAGAGCGTCGAGGTCGAGGGCGTCGCGGGCGGCCCATTGGTCGGCGAGGTCAGCGGAGCGCTCGACGCGGTTGTGGCGAGCGTAGAGGGAGAAGAGGTCGGAGGTGAGGTTTCGGCTGTCAGGCTTTGCGGCGAGGGAGCCCTCGGTGGAGAGGATCTTGGCCTCCTCGCGTGCGTGCCAGGCGGAGGTGTCGGGGAAGAAGGTGCCCTTGCGGTCCCACACCTTCTTCATCGGGACCATCCGGGGGCCGCGCGTGGGAGGGATGTCGTCAAAGAAATCGAGCTGGGGCTTCGCGCTCATCCCGGCGCCGGAGGTGGCCTTGGCCGCGGGCGGCGCCATCGGAGCCGCCATGGAATCTCTCGGGGCGGCTTCCGCCTCCTCCTGGGCGTCCTTGGCCTTGTCGGCAGGGCTCTCATCGGAGTCAGGGACAACCGTGGTCCCGCGGGTTGTGTGTCCAACGGCCTGCTGATCGCCGGACCACGAAGGGACGCTGCTCGCCCGGTTCAACCCGAACGCCTTCATCATCGCCTCGCTCTCCAGCACCAGC
>CAZSDX010000099.1:0-16075 GCA_964605685.1 uncultured Polyangiaceae bacterium | reverse complement strand
GTCTGTGGCGACGGGATCGTCGGCCCCGGCGAGCAGTGCGACGACGGCAACCAGGACAACAACGATGGCTGCAAGAACGACTGCAGCGACGCGGCGTGTGGTGACGGGATCGTCGGCCCCGGCGAGCAGTGCGACGACGGCAACCAGGTCAACACGGACGCGTGCACCAACACCTGCAAGAACGCCGCCTGCGGCGACGGCTTCCTCCAGGCCGGTGAGGAGTGCGACGACGGCAACGGCAACAACAACGACGGCTGCACCAACGCCTGCAAGAACGATTGCAACGGCCCCGGCGAGGTCCTCAACGCGAACACCGGCGTCTGCTACTTCGCGTCCTCGCAGGGGGCCACCTGGGAGGCCGCCCGCGCCGCCTGCATCGCCCGCGGCCCCGGCTGGGATCTCTCCGCTCCCGCCACCGACGCCGAGCGCTCCTTCGTCGCCTCCAGCGTCAAGCCTGCGGGGGTTCGTGTCTGGACCGCGGGCCGCGAGATCGGTGGCGCCGCCAGCAACGGCATCAACGCCTGGAAATGGATCACCGGCGAGACCTGGAATTACCCCGCCCACGGCGCTCCCTGGAGCGGCCCCGATAACCCGAGCAACGACTCTCCCAACGACTGCGTCGAGATGAGCGACGACGACGGGAGCCTCAACGACACGAACTGCAACACCAGCGCCCGTTACATCTGCGAGCGCACCCCCTTCGACGCCCCCAAGTGCCGCGACGGGAAGGTCGAGGCCGGCGAGCAGTGCGACGACGGGAACACCACCGACACGGACGCCTGCCTCAACAACTGCCGCACCGCCACCTGCGGCGACGGCGTGGTCCGCTCCACCGAGCAGTGCGACGACGAGAACAGGGTCAACGGCGACGGATGCACCTCCACCTGCCAGAACCCGCGCTGCGGCAACGGCATCCTGGAGCCCGGCGAGGCCTGCGACGACGGCAACAGCAGCAACACCGACGCGTGCATCAACAACTGCACCCAGTTCTGCCCGGCCTCCACGGGTCACAAGTTCGATCCGGCCACCGGAAGCTGCTACCGGCTTGCCGCGAAGAACGGCACCACGCCTGAGAGCAAGGTCAACTGCGCTTCCTTCGGCGCCAACTGGGGCCTGGCCACCCTCTCCACCCAGCAGGAACTGGATTTCTACGCCGCCAGCTTCGACAACCAGCCCGCGGCCCTCCTCGACGGGACCAACGCCAGCGGCGTCTGGGTCTGGGGCAACAACGCGCCCTGGCTCTACCCGCAGAACGGCGGCGCCCCCTGGGCCGCCGGCGAGCCCAACGACAACGCCGCCGAGAACTGCCTCAGCGTCAACGACGACGGCACCCTCAACAGCACCTCCTGCGACCTCTCGGCGCCGGCGCTGTGCAAGCGCGTGCCCGCCTCCTGCCTGGAGATCAAGCGCGCCAACCCCGCCCTCTCCGGCCTCGGCGTCTATTTCATCGACCCGCCCGGCGCCCAGCAGGGCCCGATGCGCGTCGTCTGCGACATGAGCACCGACGGCGGCGGCTGGACCATGGGCATCCTCAAGAACTCGATGCACACCCCCGCCTCGGGCCAGTACACCAACTTCGGCTCCACCTTCAACAGCATCGGGAGCCTCGCCGTCCTGCCCACCACCGCCTCCAGCATCAACGCCGCCTACGCCGGCTCGATGAACCTCAACGCCTTCCCCTACACCACCCTCCGCGTCGTCGCCTACGAGAACGGCTCCGAGGCCAGCGCCACCGGGACCATCCGCCGCGCGGCGATGCGCCTCAACTTCGGCCAGAGCGGCTACATGCTCTACCGCGACACCAACCTCCTCTACTGGTGCGGCGGTACCGCCAACTTCGCGGACAACGGCATCGGCCAGATCAACAAGCCCATCGGTGCCACCGACGACTGCAAGAACCACAGCACCCTCGGCGCCGGTTGGGACATCAGCCTCAGCCCCACGGTCCCCAACCAGGGCCTCACCGTCACCGGCATCAGCGGTGGTAGCCAGATGAACGGCTCCTTCGGTGGCCCCCTCGGCGCCTACGGCCAGCCCGGGCGCGCCCAGGCCATCTGGGTCCGCTTACCGGACACCGCCCCGCCTCGCTGCCACGGCGAGGCGGGGCTCGCGGGCTCAGTTGAGCACCTTCCGGGCGAAGGTCAGCTCGCCGTCTCCGGTGCTGTCGACCTCGATCACATCGCCGGACGTGAACTCGCCGGCGAGCACCTTCTTCGCCATCGGATCCTCCAGCAGCCGCTGGATGGCGCGCTTGAGGGGGCGCGCCCCGTACTGCGGATCCCACCCGGCGTCGCCCAGGGCCTGCCGGGCGCGGGCGCTCAGGCTCACGTCCAGGCCGCGGCGCGCCAGCCTCGACCGGAACCGCTCCACCTGCAGGTCCACGATCCTGCCGAGGTGCTCCCGCTCCAGCCGGTGGAACACCACGATCTCGTCCAGGCGGTTGATGAACTCGGGACGGAACGCCTTCTGCACCTCGCCCATCACCACCTCGCGGACCAGCGCCTGCCGGTTCTCGGGGCTCAGATCCCGCCGCTCCTCCACCGCGGCGCTCTGCGCGGTGCCGATGTTCGAGGTCAGGATCAGCACCGTGTTCTTGAAATCCACCGTGCGCCCCTGCCCGTCGGTCAGCCGCCCGTCGTCGAGCACCTGGAGCAGCACGTTCCATACGTCCGGGTGGGCCTTCTCCACCTCGTCGAAGAGCACCACGCTGTAGGGACGACGCCGGACCGGCTCGGTGAGCTGGCCGCCCTCGTCGTAGCCCACGTAGCCGGGGGGCGCCCCGATCAGCCGCGAGACCGAGTGTTTCTCCATGTACTCGCTCATGTCGAGCCGCACCATCGCCCGCTCGTCGTTGAAGAGGAACTCCGCCAGCGCCTTGGCCAGCTCGGTCTTCCCCACGCCCGTCGGACCCAGGAACAGGAACGACCCGATGGGGCGCCGGTCATCCCCCAGCCCGGCCCTCGACCGCCGCACCGCGTTGGCCACCGCCACCACCCCGGCCTCCTGGCCCACCACGCGCCGGTGCAGCCCCTCCTCCAGGCGGAGCAGCTTCTGCATCTCGCCTTCCAGCATCTTCGACACCGGAATTCCGGTCCACTTGGACACAATGGCGGCCACGTCCTCGTCGCTCACCTCCTCCTTGAGGTAGCTCTGGCCCTGCTGGATCGCCGCCATCTCCTTGCGGATCGCCTCCTGGGCTTTCTCCGCTTCCGGCAGCCTCCCGTAGAGGATCTCCGCCGCTTTCCCCAGGTCGCCCTTGCGCCGGGCGATCTCCTCCTGCGTCTTGAGGTCATCGATGGTCTTTTGCTGCTCGCGCATGCGGCTGACCAGATCCTTCTCTCGGAGCCACTGGGCGCGCATCGAGTCCCGCTGGTTCCCCAGGTCGGCCAGTTCCTTCTTCACGTCGTCGAGGCGGGCGCGGCTGCCCTGGTCCTTCTCCCGGGAGAGGGCCTGCTCCTCGATGCGGAGCTGGAGGATCTTTCGCTCGATGTCGTCGATCTCCGTCGGAACCGAGTCGATCTCCATCTTGATCTTGGACGCCGCCTCGTCCACGAGGTCGATGGCCTTGTCCGGGAGGAAGCGGTCGGTGATGTACCGCTGCGACAGCGTGGCCGCCGCCACCACCGCCGCGTCCTGGATCCGGATCCCGTGGTGCACCTCGTAGCGCTCCTTCAGCCCCCGCAGGATGGCGATGGTGTCCTCCACCGTGGGTTCCGACACCATCACCGGCTGGAACCGCCGCTCCAGCGCCGCGTCCTTCTCGATGTGCTTGCGGTATTCATCCAGCGTGGTCGCCCCGATGCACCGCAGCTCACCCCGGGCCAGCGCTGGCTTCAGCATGTTGGCGGCGTCCATCGAGCCCTCCGCCTTCCCGGCTCCGACCAGCGTGTGCAGCTCGTCGATGAACAGGATGATGTTCCCCTCTGCGGCCTCGATCTCCTTGAGCACGGCCTTCAGCCGCTCCTCGAATTCTCCCCGGAACTTCGACCCCGCCACCATCGCCGACAGATCCAGCGCCGCCAGCCGCTTGTCCCGCAGCCCTTCTGGCACGTCTCCCTTGACGATCCGCTGGGCGATCCCCTCCACGATGGCGGTCTTGCCCACACCTGGCGAGCCGATGATCACCGGGTTGTTCTTGGTGCGCCTCGACAGCACCTGGATCACCCGCCGGATCTCCTCGTCCCGGCCGATCACCGGGTCCAGCTTCCCCTTGCGGGCGTAGTCGGTCAGGTCCCGCGTGTACTTGTCCAGCGCCTGGAACTTCCCCTCCGGATCCCGGTCGGTGATGCGGTGCGCGCCCCGCACCTCCCGCAGCGCCACCAGCAGCCGCTCGTAATTCAGCCCTCCTCGCTCGAAGATCGCCTGCACGTCGCGGTCGTGCTTCGCCCCCGCCAGAAAGAAATGCTCCACCGAGATGAAGTCGTCCTTCAGCGCCTTCGCCTCGTCTTCTGCCTTCTGGTACAGGGCCATCGAACGCCGCCCCAGCGAGGGTTCGGCCCCCCCGGTCACCTTCGGCAGCCCATCCAGCTTCTGCTTGAACCCCTCGGCGATCGCCTTCACGTTCGCCCCCACCTTCTGGAGCAGCGGCCCTGCGATCCCGTCCTGTTGCTCCAGCATCGCCGCCAGCATGTGCTCCGGCAGAATCTCCGGGTTCCCCGCCCGTGCGGCGCGACCAATCGCCTCCCGCACGGCTTCCTCGCTCTTCGTCGTCATCCGATCCAGTCGCATGGCACGCTCCTACGCTGGCCGCCCCTCGGCGGCCCTCTTGCCTCAGCCCCGCCAACCTAAGCAGCGCCCGCCTACCAGCAAGGGGCGTACCACACGGGAACCACGCCTTGCCTGGCCCTGATCATCCCCGGTATATCTGTCAAGATGCGATCAACCTTTCCCCTCTTCTTGTTCCTGGTCCTCCCCATCCTCTTCCCGGCATGCAGCGACGGAGACGGCTCCGGCGGCACCGGCTCCGTCTCCGGGAGCGCCGCCAACGCGGATCAGTTCGTCGCCTCCGTCGCCGACATCTATTGCGGGAAGGCCGCCTCTTGCTGCGCCTCCCGCGGGCTCAACGGCTCGGGGCAGCAGTGCCGCAGCCTGATCAGCGCCAACAAGAGCAATTCCGACACCAGCAAGTACGACCCGGCCAAGGGGCAGGCCTGCCTCGATCAGCTCAAGGCCGCCGCTGCCGCCACCCCGGATGCCTGCCAGTTCCTCTTCTCCGGGGGAACCCTCGACACCCCCGCCTGCGAGTCTGCCTTGCCCCCCAAGGGCGGCGCCAAGGCCCCTGGCGAGCCCTGCTCCAAGGACGAGGAGTGCGCCCGCCCTGACGGCGCCGAGGCCGAATGCTACAAGGAGACCACCTTCGAGAACGGCGGCTCCAAGACCACCTCCTACTGCCGCACCTTCCGTCCCGGCAAGGAGAACGACGCTCCCTGCTTCTGGACCATCGACGGCGACACGCGCTCCTCGTTCGGCACCAGCTCCGACAAGAAGCCGACCGAGGGATTTTCCTGCAACGTCGCCGACGGGCTCCACTGCGCCAGCGGCAGCGACGGCGCCCCCTCCACCTGCAAGCGCCTCCTGGCCAGCGGCAGCACTTGCTCCTTTTCGGACAGTTGCGAAAAGGGCCTGGTCTGCAAGCAAGGCGTCTGCGCTCCGCGGGGTGCCATCGGGGCCGAGTGCGATCCCTTCAGCGTCGAGCCCTGCGTCGACGACGCCTTCTGCGAGAGCCAGTCCAAAACCTGCCAGGCGCAGAAGGCTCCCGGCGCTGCCTGCGAGCTCAGCGAGGAATGCAAGGACGGGATCTGCAACAACAGCGTCTGCGAGAAAGGCGGCGGCATCGAGGACTTTGCCCTGGCGCTGATCTGCGGCGGGGGTTGATTTACCCGGGCGCCCACCGCTCCCGGAGCGACAGCATCGGCCTCTCCACCAGCAGGTGGATCACGTAGGCCCCCGCCAGGGAGAAGGACCACAGGAAGAAGACCGACAGCAGCCAGGTCCAGCCGGGCGTCAGCCGCAGCGCCAGCGCCGCCGGCACCGCCAGCCGCTCTCCCACCGGGATGTGGATCAGGTAGATCCCGTAGCTCAGCGTCGAAATCGGGCGGAAGAACGGCGCCGATAGCGCCCGCTTGAAGCCCCCGTCCCCCGCCAGCAGCAGCGGCAGCAGCGCCCCGCAGAGCAGCGACGTGAACGTCCCCCAGGAGAGGGACTCCCGCAGCGTCGGGATGCGGGCGATGGCCTGCGGCGGGCTCACGCAGAGCCACAGCCCCACCAGCCCCAGAGACCCCAGCGCGCGCCGCACGCCCCGGCGAGCGAGCGCCGCCTCGAAGGCGTCTCGATGGTCCCGGAAGGCGAGGGCGATGGCCACGCCCACCACCAGGATGTCAAAGCGGTCGTGGGTCCGGACGAAGAGGCGCAGGAAGATGCCGTCCGGATCCCTGGGGTTCCAGTGGACGAGCCCGTCGAGCACCCGGATCCCACCGCCCAGCGCCCAGAGCCCCAGCAACGCGGCGAAGCGTCCCGGCGCGGACGACAGGCGCCGCAGCAGCAGGAGCACCAGGGGCACGACCAGGTAAAAATGCTCCTCCACGCACAGCGACCAGGCCCAGGGCATGACGAGCTTGCGCTGGTGGAAGACGAGGTAGTTGGTCCCGTAGAGGTACTCCCAGGGCAGCGTGGACCGCTGGAGCGCCGTGGTCCAGGGCATCAGCGCCAGCGCCGTGAGCACCAGGTAGTACGGCGGGAAGATCCGGAAGGCGCGCCGCAGGTAGAAGCGACCGACCCCCCGGGCCGAGGAGAGCGCGTCCCGGTGGGTGAGCATCGTCCCGATGAGGAAACCGCTCAGGATGAAGAAGATATCCATGCCAAACCAGGCCTGGCGCGACAGGTGATAGAGCGGCCGATCCGGCTGGTGGAACTCCATCACCAGCAGGTTGCTCGCGTGCAGCTGGAGCACCATCACCACCGCGATGGCCCGCGCCCCGTGGAGCGCCGGGTACCGGTCGTCCAGGAGGTGCATACGCAAGAACCCTGGGAGCACCACGGCGGCCACGCTAGCCGAATTTTCTTCCGGGGTGTCCGGGCTCTTTGGTAGGATCTCCCTCCGTGTCGGCTTCGCTGCCCTTGCGGGGTTTTCTGGGGATGGGGTGGGCCCTGGCGAGCGTGGTCCTCTCCTGCAGCAGCAGCGTCGAGGAGAGCCCCATGTGGACCTCCTGTGCCTCGGCGCCCTTGCGCCTGTCCACCGAGGAGATCCCCTGTGACTTCGCCGGGACGTGCGTCTACCGGGCTCCCCACGGGGTAAGAGGCTCCGAGGAGGGTTGCAACGACGTCTCTTGCCAGTGCGAAGCAGGGAAGCTCCGATGCTTTTCTCACCAGGTGTGGTGTGGAAGGAAAAGGTCTGCCTGCCCGCCCGGAATCGCCGAGGGAGATCCCTGTGTTCAAGAGCAGCAAGGCTCGAAGGAGCTTTCCAACCACGAGTGCCTGTTCGGAACATCAACCCAGGCAACCCACGCCTGCGCCTGCGATCTCCCAGGGCCAACCTGGCGATGTATCCCCCTGTGACCGGACCTGAAAGATGCTCCTCACGGGCGGCGTAGCGCGGGCAGGCGCTTGGGGAGGACCTTGCGGTCGAAGATACGGACGCGGCGCAGCAGAAGGTCGAGGAGGAAGAGGGCAACCGCCGCCGCGACCAGGCGGGACCAGAGCGCCTCGTGGACCTCGATCTTCTCGCCCCGCGGGTCGAACACCTGCTGCGGCGTCGGGTCCACGTCGCCGCCGGTGGCCTCGGCGATGCGGGCGAGGGTGACCCTGTCCGGCTCGAAGCGGCTGTACTCCAGCGGGTACGGGTTGTTGATGTGGCCGTAGCTGACGGCCACGGCGGTCTTCTTGCCGTCGTCGGCGGAGCGGCGGTGCTCGGCGCGAAGCAGGAACGAGCCGTAGCGATCCAGCAGGAACGACGCCTCGTAGCGGCCCGGGGCGGTCTGCCCCATGGGCAGCTCGCGCTTTTCCTGGGAGGGCATCGGCCCCACCACCGTCAGCACCGAGTCGAGGCCGTTCTCGAAGCGCTCGCTTGCGTCGAAGGCGTCGATGTACGCCCGCACCTCGCCCCCGTGGACCTCCGTGCGCAGGTCGAACTCGCGGCGGTGCTTCACCCGCATGTGCTCCCGGGCGAGCTGGCCGAAGAACTGGCCAAAGTTGCTCCAGCGTAGCCACTCGACGGCCCAGCGGTTCTTGATGTCGCTGGTCCAGGCGATGGTCCAGCCCAGGCCCACGCGCCACCGGGCCAGGATAGGCTCGCCGCTGGGCGACACCAGGATCTCCTGGGCCGGGTGGGGCTTCATCCGGGTGGAGACGTAGCCGTGGAGGTACGGCGAGTTGCCCAGGTCGACCCCCGCGAGGAAGCCCGCCGGTCCGGTCTGGCGCACCTGGAACCAGTCCTCCTGGGCCGCCTGCCTCGACACCACCTCGGTCTCGGAGGTGAAGATCTTCGGCAGCGAGGCCGGGTCCGGGACCTTGTGGTAGCGGCCCCCGCCCACGTCCTTGATCATCGACAGCAGCGCGTCGTCCACGTCGCCGCCCAGCCCCACGCTGGTCACGGTGATGGACTCGGCGGCCATCGCCTGCACCACGTCCCGGATCCCCCCGGTGGGCGCCTTCCCGTCGGTCAGCAGGATGACGTGCTTCTTCCGGGCCTGGACCACGGAGATATCCTGGTAGGCCGCGTCCAGCGCGGGGAAGATCTCCGTGCCGCCGCCGGGCTGGATGCGGGCGATGTCCCCGGCGATCTTCCCCTTGCGCCGGGCGGGGGTCATCTTCACGTAGCGCGTCGGCTGGGAGTCGAAGGCGATGACCTCCACCAGATCGGAGGGCTGGAGCACGTCGACGGCGGCCTTGGCGGCGGCCTTGGCCATCTCCATCGCCTGCCCGGTCATGGACCCGGAGCGGTCGATGACCAGCGACAGCGCCACCGAGGGCGTGTCGTTCTCCTTCTTGCCGTCCATGCGCACCGGCAGGATGCGCTCGATGGTGGTGTTGGCCCAGCCGCCCAGGCTATAGCCGCCCTCGCCGCCCGCGAAGAGGAAGCCGCCCCCGAGATCGCGGACGTAAGCCTCCACGAGCCCCTGGGCGTCGAGGCTGAAGCGGTCCGCCGGCGTGTCGCTCAGGATGACGAAGTCGTAGCGCTCCAGCTCCTTGAGCGACCCGGGGAAGGCGGTGGGAGGCCGCACGTCCACGTCGAACTGCTGGGCCGTCAGCGCGCTCGACAGGTAGCTCGCATGCGCGGTGTTGCTCTCGATGAACAGGATCGTCGGCTTGCCGGGGACATCGATGGTGGTGGCGACCCGGTTGTTCTCCTTGAACTTGTCCTCGGCCACCTCGTCCAGCTCCAGGGCGTAGGTGACCTCGCCGGCCACCCGGACGATGGACTTGAACACCAGGTCGTTGCTCCCCGCCTTGAGGTCGAGCTTGCGCACGCCGTCCAGCCCGTTGAGCGCCTCCCCCTGGAACAGCCGGACCCGCGCCGAGGTCGCCCGGCTGGCGTACACGTCCGCGTGAATCTCGAAGGCCTCCCCCACCTTCACCCGCGGCGGCAGCTTCAGCTCCCGCACCGCCACCTCGCCGGGGACTGGCCGCCGGTAGGTCATGGTGGAAATTCGCACGCCGAACTGCTTCGCCCGCTCCGCCTCCGCCATGGCGTCGCCGTCGGTCTCCAGCCCGTCGGACAGCAGCACCACCCGCTTGAGGTACCCCGGGGGAAACAGTCCATAAGCAAGCTGCATCGCCGCCTGGAGGTTCGACCCGGCGTTGAGCCCCACCCCCTCGTGCCGGGCGATCTCCGGCGCCTGCTTGCCCTCGCCGCCCAGCTCCAGCACCCGCGGGCGCCGGGCGAAGGAGATCACCTTCACCTGGTCGTCCTTGGGCCTCGCGTCGAGCAGCTTCTGCACCTCGCCCCGGGCGTCCCCCAGCGCCTCCGCAGGGACCGACTCGGAGACGTCCACCAGGAAGATCGTGCAGACCTTCGAGGTGGTCGACGTGCGCGACAGCCGGCTCAGCGCCACCCCCAGCAGGCACAGGAACGCGAAGCGCAGCAGCGCCGACATCACCCGCTGGGGCCAGGGGAGATCCGCCAGGCTCTTGCCCAGCGCGTAGAGCAGCACCGGCAGCACCAGCGCCACCCCCAGCATCCGGGGCGAGAGCAGCTCGTAGGTGACCCCCTGGTACGCCCAGGAGAGCGTCGGCGCGGGGGCCAGCAGCACGTGGCGCCGGTAGAGGTAAAAGAGACCCACCCCCAGCAGCGCGAGGCCGAGGATCCAGAGGAGCTTCCTGGCGCGGGCCATCAGACCGTCACCCGACGGTGGTAGGTGATCCATTCGAGGGTGGAGAGGAGGACCGCGACGGCGAGGAGGTAGATCCAGAATTCGCGGCGGACCCCGAGGGTGAAGCCGGAGACCTCGCCGGCGGTCCGGCCATCGGCCTTGATCTCGGCGGCCGGGGCGAGGGTGGATTCGAAGCTGTCGGAGAGGTTGGCGGCGAAGTGAAACTCGGAGCCGGCGGCGGAGGCTTTGTAGAAGCCAGCGCGCTGCCCGAGCATCACCGCTCGTCCATCGTGGACAGGGACCTCACGGACCATGCCCCCGGGCCCCTCGATCCGCACGGAGCTGGCGCCGGGGGGGGCGGGGATCTTCCATACCTCGCCGGTGCGGAAGGAGGAGAGGTAGCGGGCGTCCTCCTCGATGAAGTCGTTGATGGTGTTGAGCAGGAGGAGGGGCCAGGCGATGCGGAGGACGATGTCGCTCTCCCTGGGGTCGAAGCCGAGGCCAACGACGCGGTGGCCGTCGCGGCGCCCGGAGAGGAGCAAGGGGCGCTTCTTGCCGCCGTCGTCGGACCAGGCGACGACCTTGTCGCCCTCCTCGGGGAGGAGCTCGTGGCCCCGGGCGACGCCGATGGTGTCGAGGACGAGCCAGCGGAGCAGCGGGTGCTTCTTCTCCCAGCCGTCGAAGCCGTAGTCAACGAGCTCCTTGCCGAGCTTGAAGGGGGAGTGCTCGCCGGAGGGGTTGAGGTAGAAGGTGGAGCCGCTCCCTTCGAGGTAGCGCGGGGGAGCGCCGTCGAAGATGGTCACGTCGAAGGAGCCCTGGGCCGGGTAGCGGGCGGGGGCGACGGTGGTGACGTCGAGGTACTCGTCCAGGAGCAGGGCGGCCTCCAGGTAGGTGTTGCCGGGGGTGACGCACTGGACGCGGACCCGGCGCCGCTCCGGGAGCAGGGCGTAGGCGCGGTCGTCCGCGGGGAGGTCGTCGTGGCCGCCGTCGGCGTTGCGGAGCCGTGCTTCGAGGGTGCGGCTGGCGCCGGAGAGGTTGGGGTAGAAGCGGGGGAGGCGCTCCCGGGGGGCGAGCTTGAGGCGAGTGACGTCGACCAGCTCGCCGTCGCCCAGCAGCGAAAGCTCGACGTCGGCGGGCTCGTCGTGGGTGTTGGTGACCTCGAGCATGACCTCGTAGCGGCTCCGGTCGAGGGGGTAGCGGCGCACGGAGAAGTTGGTCACCGCGACGTTCTTCCCTCGCTCGCCGACCTTGAGGGCGCTGAGCTTGATGTTGCCCAGGTGCACGTCGCCCAGGGCGTCGTGGGCTTCCCCCAGCGCGCCGTCGCTGACCACGACGATCTCCGGCCGGGTCACCCCCCGGAGCGTGTCGGCGGCGAAGCGCAGGCCGCGGGGGAAATCGGCGCGGGTCTCCGTGGGGTGGAGCTTCGCCAGCGCGGCTTCCAGGTCGCTGACCTCGTTGGTCAGCGTGGACAGCGGGGTGACGGTGGCGTCCATCTGGGCGATGAGCATGCGGTCGGCGCCGGAGAGCCCGCGGGCCAGCTGCCGCACCTTCTCCCGGGCCGCGTCGAGGCGGCTCGGGGCGACGTCGGTGGCCTGCATGGAGGCGCTCGCGTCCAGCAGCACCACCACGTTGCGACCCTCCAGCAGCGCCTCGGCGGGGCGGGGGTCGCCCAGGGCAAGCACCAGCAGCAGCAGCAGCAGAAGCTGGAGCAGCAGCGACAGCAGCCGCTTAAGCTGGGAGAACAAGCTGGTGGCGTCCTGGTCCTTGAGGACGCGGCGCCAGAGGGGAGCGAAGGGCACCGCGACGGCGCGGCGGCGCATCTTCAGGATGTAGAGCGCCACGGTGAAGGCCGCGGCGGCCCCGCCGATCATCAGGAGCTGCTGGAGCGGGAGCCCGGTGAGCTGCATCACCCCAAAAACCCTCCGCGCCGGAAGATCCGGAGCACCAACTCCTCGAAGGGGACGCTCACGTCCGCGTCGAAATAAGGCACCTGCTTCGACGTGCAGAACAGCTCGATCTCCTTGCGGTGCGCCTCGTAAGCGCCCCGGTACTTCTCCAGGATGCGGGCGGTGACGGTGACCTCCCGCTCCTCGCCGGTCTCGCAGTCGTAGAGGAGCACGTCCCCCAGCAGCGACGGCCTCGCCTCTTCCCGGTTGGTGACGTGGATCACCAGCGGCTCGAAGCGGTTGTAGCGCAGCACGTTGATCCCCTGCTCGAAGCCCGCCGGGTCGTAGAGGTCGCTGATCAGCACCGCCATCCCCCGGCGCTTGTTCCTCGCCGCGAACGCCCGCAGCGCCGCCTTCAGGTCCGTCGTCCCCTCCGTGTCCAGCCCCCGCAGGAACTGGAAGATCCGGAAGATTCGCTCCTTGCCCCGGGCCGGCGCCATCGTGTCCGTCAGCCGCTCCCCCACCCCCAGCACCGCCACCCGGTCCAGGTTCGCCAGTGCGACGTAGCCCAGCGCCGCCGCGATCTTCTTCGCGTACCGCAGCTTCTCTCCGTCGCCGAAGCGCATCGAGGTGGACGTATCCACCAGCAGGTAGACGGCCAGGTCCTCCTCCTCCTCGAAGAGGCGCACCTGGAGCCGACCGAAGCGCTGGTAGACGTTCCAGTCCAGGTACCTCAGATCATCCCCCGGGACGTAATCCCGGTGGTCGACGAACTCGATCCCGCTGCCGCTCTTCCTGGTGCGGCGCTCCGCCCTCATCCGGCCGGAGAACACCTTGCGGCTGACGATCGCCAGGTAGTCCAGCTTCCGCTGGAACTCGTCGTCGAACAGGTCGTCGTCCCCCCGGGGACGCGACGCCGTCTTCTTGCGCCGAAAGAGGTCGAGCAGACCCATCTCACTTCTTGCCTTCAGGGAGCGCCTTGAGGATCTGCTCCAGCACAAGGTCGCTCTTGACCCCCTCCGCCTCGCCCTCGAAATTCAGGAGGATCCGGTGGCGCAAGGCGGGCTTGGAGGAGGCCTTGACGTCCTCGGTGCTGGCGGCCCAGCGGCCCTCGAAGAGGGTGCGGATCTTGGCGGCGAGGAGCACCGCCTGGGCGCCGCGGGGGGAAGCGCCGAAGCGGACGAATTGCTTGACCATCTCGGGGGCGTCGGGGCCGTCGGGGTGGGTGGCCTGGAGAAGGCGGACGGCGTAGTCCTGCACGTGGGGGGCGACGGGGACCTGGCGGGCCAGGCGCTGCATCTTGAGGATCTCGTCGCGGGTGAGGACGGGGGCGACGTCGACGTGGGACTCGCCGGTGGTGCGGCTGAGGATGCCGTTGAGCTCGTCGCGGCTAGGGAAGGGGACGTGGAGCTTGAAGAAGAAGCGGTCGAGCTGGGCCTCGGGCAGCGGGTAGGTGCCCTCGCTCTCGAGGGGGTTCTGGGTGGCCATGACGAGGAAGGGGGCCTCGAGCTGGTGGCTGGTGCGGGCGACGGTGACGGATCGCTCGGCCATGGCCTCCAGCAGCGCGCTCTGGGTCTTGGGGGTGGCGCGGTTGATCTCGTCGGCGAGCACCAGGTTGGCGAAGATGGGGCCCCGGCGGAACTCGAAGGATTTGCGACCGTGCTGGTCCTCCTCGATCATGGTGGTGCCGAGGATGTCGGCGGGCATCAGGTCGGGGGTGAACTGGACGCGGGAGAAGGTCAGCGAGAGCGCCTGGGCCAGGGTGCGGACCAGCAGGGTCTTGCCCAGGCCAGGGACGCCTTCGAGCAGCGCGTGGCCGCCGGCGAGGAGGCAGGTGAGGGCTCCGTCGACGACCTCCCGGTTGCCGACGATGATCTTGCCGATCTCCTCCCGGAGCGCGCCGATCTTCTGCTGGAACCACGCCACATCATCCTTGGTCGCCTGCTCGCTCATTCACGTCTCCTGGTCGGTTCTTCGCTTCGTTGGGCTGGCTGGGGAGGCTAGTCGCGGGGCCGGATGAGCTGGAAGTAGCGTTGCACGTAGAAGCGGTACCCGGGGGGGATATCCTCGTTCTTCATCGTCTCTTCCGCGTGGGTCTTGTAGTCGGCGTAGACCTTCTTGTAGCCCTTGCCGACGAAGCCGCGCTGGGCGGCGCCGTGGATGGTCTCGCTGACGCTGGGGCCCTGGCCGGTGTCGTTGGCGGCGGCCTGCACGTCCTGGGTGCCGAACTTCCCGCTGGTCCCCTTGCCGGCGATGTTCCCGTCGTGGCCGGAGCCCCACTGCTTGCCCTGGCCTCCCTGGCCCTGGCCGCCGGGCGCGCCTTGCCCTTGCCCCTCGCCCTGGCCCTGGCCTTGCCCCTGGCTGCCCTTCTGCATCCAGATCTTCTTGCCGCCGGGGCCGATGACCCACTCCCCTTCGCCGTCGCCCTTCTGCCCCTTGCCCTTCTTGCCCTTGCCCTTGCCCTGCCCCTGGCCGTCGTCGCCGTCCTCGTCGCCGTCGTCGCCCTGCCCCTGCTGGCCCTGGCCCTTCTTCCTCCCCTGGTTGCCCTTCTCCCCCTCGTCGTCGTCCTCGTCCTCGTCGTCGCCGTCGTCGCCCTGCCCCTGCTTCTGCTTCCCCTTCTTGCCCTTCTTCCCCTGGCCGTCGCCCTCGTCCCCCTGCTGGCCGCGGGCCTTCTTGGCGAACTTGCGCAGGCGCTTCTTCATCTCCTCCCCGCCCTTGCCCTCCTGGCGCAGCAGCTCCCGGAGCTCCTGGAGCCGCTGGCGCAGCTCCTCCTTCTCCTTCTCGCTCATCTCTTCCTGGGCCATCCGGTTGATGTCTTCGGCGCCGCGCTCCAGGTCCTCGGCGCTGAGCCCCAGGTCCTTGAGCAGGTCCTCGGCGGCCTGGGACAGCTCCCGGTCCAGGCGGTCGAGCTGGCGCTGGGCCCGCTCCTTCTGCTCGATCTCCCGGTCGAGCCGCTCCAGCTCCTTCTTCTCCCGCTGCAGCAGCCGCTTCTCCTCGTCGTTCTGCTCGTTCGCCGGCTTCTGCTCCCGCCGGAGCAGCGAGGCGCGCAGCTCCTCCCGCCGCTCCTGGAGCTTCTGGATCGTCTCCTTGTTCGCCTTCGCGGCCTTCTCCAGCGCCTCCTTCAGCCGCTTCTTGTCTTCCTCGGAGAGCTTCTTCTTGTCCTTGCCGCTCTTCTGGTCCTTCAGCTTCTGCGCGAGGTTCTTCAGCTCCTGCTTGGTCTTCTGGAGATCCTTCTTCGCCAGCGCCTCCCCGAGGCTCTTCGTGTGGGGGTTCTTCTTCAGCTCGTCGGCGGTGTTCTTGAAGGCATCGTCCAGCGCCTTGGCGTCGGCCTTCTGGCTCTGGAGCAGCTCGCGCTCCAGCTCCTCCATGCGGCGGAACGCCTCGGCCCGGTCGAGGCGCTTCTGGGCCATGTCCTCGATGAGCTGGTTGAAGCGCTCCAGGGCGGCCTGGGTCTCGGGGCTCTGGTCCTTCCTGGCCAGCTCGTTGAGGGTCTCGCGGTAGAGGTCCAGGTCGTCCGGCGACAGGGTGATGGCGTCGATGGTCTGGGCGGTCGGGGTGTGGACGATCACCTTGCGGGACCACTGGAGCGACGACAGCCCCAGCAGCAACAGCCCAAGGACTGCGGCGACGCCCAGCTCCGGGGGGAGGTGGATCGGGGCCGCCTTCTTCGGCGAGAGGGCCTTGCAGGTCTCCGCGGCGTCCTCGATGGCGGCCTCCATCAGCGGGGTGCGCTGCTCCGGGGGCAGCTCGGCGAAGGACAGCGCGCTGGTGATCCGGTCGTGGAGCTGGTGGGAGGCGTCCAGCCGGATGGAGCCCGCATGCTCCGGGTAGCGGCGGAGGTAGGCCCAGAGCACGGCGCCCGCGGTGGCGGCGGCGCCGACG
>CAZSDX010000098.1:0-16108 GCA_964605685.1 uncultured Polyangiaceae bacterium | reverse complement strand
CACCGCCCAGGCCCCCGCGCCGCTCCGGGTCGCTGGAGACACCTCCCGCCGTCTCCGGTGGGTCATCGGCGCGGCCAGCACCTCGCTGGCGCTCGGGCTTACGCTGCTCGCCTGGTCCCGGGAGCGCACCGTGTACTGCCGCGAGTTGTTGATGCGCCGCGACGACGTATTCTGCTCGGGCGAGGTGACCGCCGAGCAGGCGCGGCGGCGGTCGTTCACCTACCGGCTCCGGAGGTCCCGCGGTAAGGCGCGCTCTGCCGACCGGATCAACGGCTCGGGCTTCCTGGTCGGCGAGGAGGCGGGGGTGGCCGCCTGGACCTACCGCTACGGCGAGGGCGGCGCGCTCGTCGAGATCGAGACCCACGACGAGCACCGCAGGCCGGTGGTACGGTTCTCCGCGGAAGGAGGCGGGCGGCGCTTCGTCGTGCGGGGGGCGGGGGGGGCGCCGAGGTTGTTCCCCGGGGCGCACTTCGACGCGGAAGAGCTGGAATTCGACGGAGAAGGGCGGGTGGTGCGGGTACGGTACACCTCCGGCAAGGGGGCCCCGGCCACCAGCGCCCAGGGCGCCTTCGGCTACGAGATGCGCCTCGACGGGCAGGGCAGAATAGCCGCTCGCACCGCCCTCGGCTCCGACGGGAAACCCTCCCGCGATGCCCGCTGGATCGTCCAGACCGAGCGGCGCTACGACCCCCGCGGCGACGTGGTCGAGGAGCGCTTCCTCGGCGCCGACGGGCGCCCCCTCCGGAGCAAGGACGGGTGCGCGCTGCTCCGCCAGGAATTCGACGAGGTCGGCAACGTCTCTCGCCTGATGTGCCACGACGCGGAGGGGAGGCCCGCCTTCCACCTGGGCGGCTACGCGGGCTGGACCGCGCGCTACGACGAGCGAGGCAACCGGGTCGAGGTGCGGAGGATAGGCCCCGATGGAGCCCTCCTCCTCGACCGGAACGGCGTCGCCATCGAGCAGGTGAGCCACGACGAGCGAGGACGGGTGACGGAGGTCCGCTACCTCGCCCCCGACGGGAGCCCCACCCTCAACACCGACGGTGTCAGCGGGTGGAGGGTCCGCTACGACGACCGCGGCGACCCCGCGGAGCGTACCTTCCTCGACACCAGCGGCGCCCCCACCTTCCACCGCGACGGCTACGCCACCGCGCGCACCCGCCACGACGAGCGGCACCGCCCCGTCGAGATCGCTTACCTCGATCCGGAAGGGCGGCCCACCTTCCACGCGCAAGGCTTTGCCGTCGTCCGCCTGGCCTACGACGACCTCGACCGGCTCGTCGAGCGCGCCTACCTCGACCGGGACGGACAACCCACCCTCTCCAGCGAGCGCTACGCCCGGATGAGGGTCTCTTATGACACCAATGGGTTGCCCAGAGAGGAGCAGTTTTTTGGGCTGGATGGCGGGCCGGTCCGGACGGTGAACTGGTACGCCGGGCGGGTGTACCGCCACGACGAGCGGGGCAACGAGGTGGAGACGACGTTCCTGGGGCCGGACGGCAAGCCCACCCGCCACAAGGAGGGCTACAGCGTGGTACGCCGGCGCTTCAACGAGCGGAACGAGGTGGTCGAGTGGGCCTACTTCAACCCGGAGCTGAGGCCGACGTACACGAGCCGCGGGGTCGCGGTGCTGCGGATGAAGTACGACGAGCTGGGGCGGGTGGTGGAGCGATCCAACCACGATCTCTCGGGGCGCCTGGCCCCGGACGAGGACGGGGAGGTGCTGGAGCGATCCGTGCTGGATGATCGGGGGAACGTGCTGGAGCAGGCCTTCTTCGACGCCTTCGGCAAGGCCGCGGTGAGCCGCCGGGAGGGGTACTCGGTCAAGCGCACCCGCTACGACGGGAAGAACCAGCCGGAGGAGGTGGCGTACCTGGACGCGGAGGGGAAGCCCACGGCAGGGCCCGCCGGGGCGGCGGTGGAGCGGCTGCGGCACGACGAGCGGGGGAACCTCGTCGAGCAGGCGCTGTTCGGGGCCGACGGCGTCCCGGTGGTGGGACGCGAGGGGGCGGCGGTGCTGCGCTGGAAACACGATCCGAGGGGGAGCATCCTGGAGTGGGCGTACCTGGACAGGGAAGGGAAGCTGACGAAGAACAAGGACGGCTACGCGGTGGCGCGGACGACGCTGGACCCGAAGGGGCACCAGGTGGAGTGGGCGTACCTGGATGGGGAGGGGAACCCGGCGCGGTTCCGCGGCTACGTGAGGAGCCGGGCGCGGTACGACGAGCGAGGGCGGCGAGTGGAGGTGCTCCACCTGGACGAGACCGGGGCACCCGTGGCCGCAGAGGGGAAGGGGGCCCCGGTGCTGAGCTTCCGCTACGATCCCCGGGGGAACATGATCGAAGAAACGCTGCTGGGAACCGACGGGAAGCCGCCCCCGGGGGCTCCGGTGGCGCGGCGTGTGTTCTCCTACGACGAGCGGGATCTGCTCACGGAGACCCGTCCCTTCGGTCCCGACGGCCAGCCCTGCCGCGACTACCTGATCGTCCGGTCACGCTACGACGACCGGGGGCAGCGGGTGGAGCTCGCCTACTTCGACGCGGAGGGGCGGAGCGCCGCGCTGCCGAGCGGGGTCAGCCGCGAAGAGACGCGCCGGGACGAGCGAGGGCACACGCTGGAGCGGAGCTTCTTCGACGCGGAGGGGAGGCCGGTGCTCCACCGGGAGCTGAAGGCAGCGCGGCTGCGCTACAGCTACGACGACCTGGGGCGCAAGCGAGGGGAGGAGTGCTTCGACGAGGGGGGGCGGCTGCTGCGAACCCACCGCTTCGGGGAGCAGAACGGCCCCGGCGCCCCGTGAATCCAGGGGAGGACGACGCAACGAAGGGCGAAGCGGGCCCGGTGTGCGTGGACACCTCCGGGGTTGGTGCGCTATTCCGTGGGCCCTGCCGTTTCTTTTTGACCCCCTGTTCCGATGACCGATTTCCCCCCCTTGCTCCGGATCGTGCTGGCCCTGATCGCGGCCTTTGGCCTGGGGACGCTGGGAACCTTCATCACCCGGGAGGTGGCGAGGCGCATCGGCTTCGTGGCCAAGCCGCGGGCCGAGCGCTGGCATGCGAAGCCGACGGCGCTGGCGGGTGGGGTGGGGATCTTCGTCGCCTTCGCGGCGACCTGCGTGTGGGTGGGCGGGCCGCTGCGCGTCCCGCTGCTGGCGGGGGCGACGGCGATGTTCGTGCTGGGGCTGATCGACGACATCGTGCAGCTCCGGCCGCTCTGGAAGCTGGGGGGGCAGCTCCTGGTGGCGGTGCTCACGGCGGTCCTGGGCCCCGCGCTCCCCTGGACGCCCTTCGCGCCGGTCAACCAGGCGATCACCGTGTTCTGGCTGGTGGGGGTCACCAACGCGCTCAACCTCCTCGACAACATGGACGGGCTCTCCGGGGGGGTCGCCTGCATCGGGGCGCTGGTGCAGGCGTACTTCTTCTTCTCCCAGGGACAGACCACGGAGGCCGCCGTGTGCCTGGCGCTCGCCGGGGCGTTGATGGGGTTCCTGCTGTTCAACTTCAACCCGGCCTCGATCTTCATGGGGGACGCGGGCGCCCTGTTCCTCGGCTACACGCTGGCCACGCTGGCGCTCCACCAGAGCTACGGGCGCTCTCGCGGGCTGGTGACGACCATCGCCGGTCCCGTCTTGCTGCTGCTGATCCCGATCTTCGACACGACGTTCGTGTCCATCACCCGGACGCTCCGGGGGCGACCCATCTCCCAGGGGGGGCGCGACCACACCTCCCACCGGCTGGTGCTCCTCGGGCTCTCGGAGCGGGCCGCAGTGCTGACCCTCTGGGGGCTGGCGCTGTTCTCCGGCCTCATCGGCATCCTGCTGCGCCACAGCGTGGTCTACGCGCTGTTCCTGGGGATCCCGGTGGTGCTGGTGGTCCTGGTCATGGTGGGCGTGCACCTGGCCCGCCTCGACCGCCACGAGATGGGGCAGGGCAGGGGGCGGTCGCTGCTGGCGCTGGGCGCCCTGGGCTACCGGCTCCGGCTCTTCGAGGCGATGTTCGACATCCTCCTCGCCTTCGTCTCCCTCGGCGGCGCCTTCCTGCTGCGCTTCGACGGGAACCTCCCCGCGGACATCGAGCAGAAGCTCTACAACGTCTTCCCCGCGCTGGTGGCGACCAAGCTGCTGGCGCTCTACCTCAGCGGCGCCTACGACGGCCTCTGGCGCCACGCCGGAACCCGCGACCTGGTGACCCTCGCCCGGGGCGCGTTCCTCGGGAGCCTCGCCGGGATCGCCGTCGTCACCCTGATGGTCGGCTTCCGCTCCCTCTCCCGCGGGGCCCTGGTGCTCGACGCCATCCTCTTCACCGCGCTGACCCTGTGCGCTCGCCTCGCGTTCCGCTCGCTCCAGCGCTCCTCGGAGACGGCCCGCGAGCTGACCAGTAAGCGGCGCGTCCTGCTCTGGGGGGCCCACGAGAACAGCGCCATCGTCGTCAACCAGCTCGCCCACGGCGAGGGCATGGAGCCCGTGGGCTTCCTCGACGACTCGGAGCTGACCCGGGGCTGCACCCTCCACGGGCTGCCGGTGCTGGGGGGCTACGAGGAGGCCGCCGTGCTGCTGGGCTCCGGCGTCGCCGACGAGATCCTCATCGCCTCGCCCTCGCCGCCCATCGAGCGCGTCCAGCAGGTCGTCGCCGCGGTGGGGCAGGAGCGGGTGCGGCAGCTCCGGGTGGTGATCGAGCCGGTGACCCCGACGAGCGACGGGTGAGCATCAAGGGGCGGGGGGCGCAGGGACGTCGGGGAGCTCCCGGTCGGGGGGGATGCGGATCGCCTCGAAGGTCCCCTCGCCCGGGCCGCTGGAGATGGTCCCCAGAAACACCTCCGAGGAGGTGAAGGTGCCGGTGCCCCGGAGCTGCCCCCCCACCTCGGTGAAGGAGCCCGAGAGCACGATGTTCTTGATGGTCAGCTTGGGCTGCTGCACCACCGCGTCCACCGCCTCGTTGCCGAAGGTCACCACGCCCGGGCTCTGCTCCTCGGCGCAGCCCTTGGCGGTGAAGGAGAAACCCGCGGGCGGGGTGTTGTTGGCGAAGTAGTCGGGGTACTCCTCCACCGTGCCGGCCTTCTCGGAGGGGGCAACGCACTGGGGCGACGGGAGCAGCCTGCACACCTCGGAGGACTTGCAGGGCGTGGGGCAGCGGTTCGGGTCCGGGATGCGATCCCCGTTGGTGAACTGGCCCAGGAAGGCGCCGTTCTCCGGGTTGACCCGGATGTCGGCCACGAGCTGCACCTGGAGCCCTAGCGGCTTCAGCACGCTCACCAGGAAGAAATATTGCCCCGAGGTGAGGGGGCCCGGCGGCGTCTTGCCGGTGCAGGAGAAGCCGTAACCAAAGGGGATGCGACGGCGAACCCTGGTATCGACCCCCGCGAGATCCCGCAGCCCCGGCTCCACCACCAGCGCCAGCGACGGCCCCACCGGCAGCGGGTTCTTGTCGCCCACAGTGATGCGGAAGCGGGTGTTGTTCTCCGAGAAGACGCCGGAGCCGCCCAGCTCCTCGTTGATGGGGAAGGTGTAGAGCCGCGGCGATTCGGTGCCCGGCGCGGCCTCCGGGTCGCCCTCGATGTTGCCCTCCAGGTCCGTCTGCAGGCGCACGATCTTCACCGACAGAGACGCCGGATCGACCGGCTCGGAGAAGGCCAGGTCGATGGGCGCCTTGCTGTCCTGGAGCCGCCCGTCCTTGAGGCCGATGATGGCCACCTCGGGCGGGGCGTCGAACTTGTCGCAGGAGGAGGAGAGCGCCGCGGCCGCCGCGGTCGCCCAGAGCCAGCGTGTGGAGAGGGATCCCATGGTCGTCTCAGAAGTGGAAGGTGGTGCGGCCCTGGACCATGCCGCTCCGCGCGGCGCGTCCGTCCCGGTCCTGGAGCGCGTCCCCGGGGAAGAGGATGGCGCCCTCCAGGTCGAAGAGGAAATGATCGAGGTAGCGCCACTGGATGCGCCCGTCGATCTCCGTGCCGTAGCGCTTGCCCGGCTTGCCCCCGACGAAGTTCACCAGGTCATCGTTGATGGTGGCCCCGTCCCGCGCCTGGAGCGATGCCACCGGGTCGTTGACCGGCGCGTCTGCCCAGGCGAAGAGCACGCCGCCACGGAGCAGCAGCCGCGGGTGGGGCCGCACGTCCACCTGGGGGAAGAGCGCGATGGCGTTGGTGAAGGCGCCCCGGGTGTTGATGCTCTCCGCGGGGAACGAGGTCGCCCCCAGGCGGCGCAGCGCCTCGGTGGCCGCCGCCGCCGCCCGCGCCGACTGGAAATGGAGCACATGCTTGAAGAGCAGCAGCCCCACGTTGGTATCCTCCGCGAAGACGAACTGGGAAAGCGGCGTGCGGTTCTGCGGGTCCGGATCGCCGGAGGCGTAGTCGAACTCCAGGTAGGCGGTCCAGAGCGGATCCGGCGCCCTCGCCTTGCCGGCGTCACTCCCCAGATCCTTGAGGGAGCCGTAGGCCCAGGGGGCGTGGTCGTAGCGGATCACTGCCCTCGCCCCGAGCTGATCGACCTTCTGGTCGATCACCGGATCGTTGGCGATTACCCGGTACGCCAGGCCGATCTCCCGGGTTGTCCCCTGGTTGGTGGCGATCTCCCCGCCGAAGTGGAACCCGCCGAGCCGCGCCATCGCCCGCAGGCCGAAGGTGTTGATGCTGGAGCTGTACAGATCGTCCCACCGGTAGACCGCGTACCCCGTGGTGCTGATGTCGCTCAGCGGGCCGAGGCTCGGCGTGTTGAACAGCAGCGCCCCGAAGAACTGCCTCACGTCGTCCCCGAAGAGCTGCGGGCTGTCCGACACGAAGTTGTCGTAGCCCGTCACCACGAAGAACCCCTCCGTCTGCGACAGGTTGCGCTTGTCCTTCGGCTTGAACGCCTCCAGCGGCTTCGTCGCGAACATGACCCGGTCCACCGAGTTGCCCTGCCGGGAGAAACCGAAGCGGTTGGGCCGCCCATCGCCCGTCGCCTGCTGCACCCCGGTCCCTACCCCGATCGGCTGCCTCCCCACCCGCAGCAGCCCGAACGGCAGCGCCACCTCCCCGTAGGCCCGCCGGATCCGGAACGACTCCTGCGAGCAGAGCCCGTAGCCGTAGGACTCGGGCTGGAGCGGATCCCCCGTGCCCAGGTACCGGATGCACGGCGCCGCCAGGTTGGGGTTCCGCGCGTTGACGTTGCTGCCGCGGTCCGGCTCCGGCGCCTTCCCCAGATCCCCGTTGTCCCCCCACATCGTCCCGTCGAGGATGTCCGTCGAGGTGACGATCTTGATCTTGTCCAGGTAGTCTACCGTCCCGTCCAGGCGCAGGCGGTGCTCGATCCAACCGGCGTTGCGCTGCGAGGTCGTGTTCAGCGACAGCGGGTTGACGTGGAGCCAGTTGGCCCGGTACTCCGCCGCCGGCCGGATCCCGAAATCCCCGAAAGCGGTCCGTACCGGGAGGTTCGCCGGATCCGGGTCTGACCAGGGCTCCGCTGCCGCCGCCGTGCTCGTCTGGGTGAGCCCCACGAGCGCTGTCGCCGCGGAGAAAAAGAGGCGCGTGAGGGTTTGCCGCACCGGAGCAATCTACCGACCCTGGCCCTTCTCCCCAAGAGAATCCACAACCAACGGCTACCGCTGGCACGCCTGGCCGATCCGTGCTCCCTTTGGGGTATGCATCGCTGGCTGTTCCTCCTCGGGCTTTTCCCGCTGACGCTGGCGGGTTGTTACCACGACGACGAGATGCATCGCTCCGACTGGGGTGGGCGGTGCGACACCGGCGTGGCCTTCCCGCTCAGCTCCCTCCAGGATCTCCTTGACAAACACGAGCCCACCACGATCCGGGTCTGCTTTGACCAGAGCTGCGACGAGCTTACCCTCCGCGGTCGGCAGGGGCAGTACTGGTGCGAGGGCGCCCCCGGCGGCCCCCCCGACCAGCTCACCTGGTGCGACTTCTCCAGGAACGGCGCGGTCACCGTCGCCATCCTCCGCGTCGACGGCCAGGACTACAGCAACAACGCCCCCCACACCGCGGCCATCGTCATCCGCGACGGCAAGGACCAGCGGATCTTCTCCCACGCCGAGGTGGTCCGCTTCAGCGAGAGCTCCTGCGGGTTCAAGAAGATCCGCCTCTCCCCCCCCGCCCCGGAGCGCGCCGACAGTGCCCCGCCCCCCCCGCCCCCGTCGGCTTCCGACGAGAGGCCCGCCGACGAGCCTCCGCCCGCGGACGAACCTCCCGCCGACCCGCCGCCGGATGACCCGCCGGAAGATCCGCAGACCGACCCGTCCGACCCCGCCGACCCGCCGCCTTCCGACGGATGATCGCCCTGCTGCGCCGTGGAGCCTGGCTCGGGGTCTTCCTCGCGCCCTCGCTGTCCTTGGCCATGGCGCCGCCTCCCCGCCGCCCTCCCCCCGGGCCTATCCTGGAGATCGCCACGGACCCGGAACACCCGGGGCCCGTGCTGCGACCCACGCCGGATCGTTACCGCCCCTACAGGAGCCGACGCGCCTCCGGGATCAGCGCTGGGCTCCACCTCGCGCTGGGCCAGACGCGGCAGAAATACTCGGAGGATGGCTTCTACGGGCGGGTGGCCTTCCGGGGGATGATCCACGAGCCGGAGGACCCAGGGCCCCTTGGGGTGGTGACGCCCCTCAGCGTGGACGCCTGGCGCTCCCGTGATGGCTGGGGCTTCGGGATGCCCTTCGACTTCGGCCTCGGCTACGCGACCCCCCACGTGCTGCTCTTCGGCGTGCTCGGCGGGTCCCTGTTCACCGTCGACCACGAGCGAAATCGCACGGGCTTTGGTGTCTTCTCCCCGCTGGCGGGGGCCGGCGTGGGGCTGGAACTGGAGCCCGTCCGTATCCTCCTCGACGCCCGGGCCATCTACCGCTGGCACATCAAGACCAACGATACCCCCCAGACCCAGCTCGGCGTGGCCATCGAGGTGTTTACCCGGTAAGACGCCGCTCGTGATGCGGAACGACCACGACCTCGTGATCGTCGGCGGAGGGCCCGCAGGGCTCTCCCTGGCGCTGCACTTGCTCCACCGGTCCCCCCGGAGCAAGGCGCGGATCGTCCTCCTGGAGAAGGCCCGTTACCCGCGGGAGAAGTACTGCGCCGGGGCCATCGGCGGGCGCGGGGAGGCGTCGCTCCGGCGGATCGGCGTGCAGGTCCGGGTTCCTTCGGCCCCCGCCGATGGTATCTCGGTGCGGCTGTCCCGGGGGGAGCTGCGGGCGGCTCCCGGCGCCATCGGTCGGGTCGTCCGTCGCATCGAGTACGACCACGCCCTCGCGGAGATCGCCCGGAAGCGAGGCGTGAAGATCGAGGAAGGAACGCGGGTGCTCGGGCTCCGGCGGGAGGAGCACGGGGTGGTGGTGACAACCGACCAGGGGGAGCTCCGGACCTCCGCCGTGGTGGGGGCCGACGGCGTGGGGAGCACGGTCCGCAAGGCGATGGGGCTGGGGGGCGGGCTCTGGCATGCGCAGGTGCTGGAGGTCGACACGCCCAGGACCGATCTGGACCCACCCCGGTCGATGCTCCATTTCGACCTCAGCGACCCGGGGTTCGACGGATATTTCTGGGATTTTCCCACCGTCGTGGGTGGCGAGGAGCTGGTCTGCCGCGGGGTCTACCGGCTGGTGATCCCGGGGCGGCAGGAGGGCAACATCCAGGAGCGGCTGGCGGGGTACCTGGGGCGGGCGGGGTTGCGCCTCCAGGACTGCAAGAAGAAGCGCTACGCGGAGCGAGGGTTCGCCCCGCAGGAGCCCTGCTGGGCCCCGAGGATGCTGCTGATCGGGGAGGCGGCGGGGGTCGATCCGATCACCGGCGAGGGGATAGCCCAGGCGCTGCTCTACGGCGAGGTGGCGGCGAGGTACCTGGCCGAAAGGATGGCGCGGCGGGATTTTTCGTTTGTAGACTGGCCCGACGAGCTGGCCTCCTCCACCCTCGGCCTCGACATGCGCATCCGCCACGAGATCTGCGCCCGGTACTTCGGCCCTGCGCGGGCCTTCTACGAGGAAGCGTTCCTCGAAACGCCCGCGGCCTTCGCCCTGGGGGTCGACTACTTCGCCGGGCGCCGCCTGAGCCGCCTCGCGCAGCTCTCCGCGGGGGTCCGCATGGCGAGCCTCGCCTGGCGTCGTCGCTCCCTGTCGCCCCTGCGTCCCTGGCTCGAGACCGCATGAGCCGGGCCCTCTTCCGGTCTCTTCCGGTGGCGCTGGCGCTGGGGGTTCTGGCCGCGGGCTGCCACAAGCAGCGCCCGGAGAAGGTCCCCGGCGAGACCGATCTGGTGATGCGCGACGTCCAGATCGAGGGCCCCGACGGCGCCGAGCTTCACCTGGAGATCACCCCGCTGCTGACCAGGCTGGGCCTCCGCAAGCAGGACGCGATCTACACCCACCGCTACTACAACCCCTTCCGCCTGGTGGAAGACCGGCGGCGGCTTCGCTCCTACTGGCAGACCGGCGGCTACTACGACGCGGAGGTCGACGAGCCGGAGGTCGAGATCGACGAGCAGAAGGGGGTGAAGGTCCGGTGGGTCGTGCGGGAAGGGCCTCGCTACGAGCTGGCCTGCGTCGACCTGCGTCACGCCCCGGAAGGAACCCGAAAAACCCTCGCCGACCTCGTCCCCCACCGACCCGGGCAGCCCTACGACCTGGAGGCCATGCGGATCGCCCGCTACGCCATGGCCGCAAAGCTCCAGCGGGCAGGGTACGGCCACGCGCGGGTCTACAGCCGGGCCTACGTCGACCGGGAGAAGAAGGTCTTTCACTGGGTCTACCTGGTCGACGCGGGGCCTCGCACCCGCGTCGGGACCCTCCGGGTCGAGGGGGCGCGCCGGGTCAGCGAGGCGGACGTGCGCCGCCGCGCGGGGCTGGCCGAGGGAGAGCCCTTCGACCTCGACCGGAAGGAGCAGGCCGAGTTTCACCTCCTGGACTCCGGCTCCTTCGCCGCGGCGGTGGTGCAGACCAGCGCCGACGTGGAGCAGTACATCGGCGACGTACCCGACAGCGGCGGCGTGCTCGCGGACAGCCAGATCGATGGGGAAGGGAACCTCGTCCCGCGGTCGCTCCCGGAGACCGTCGATGTGGTGATCCGGCTCCGGGAGGCCCCCGCCACCCAGGTCAAGCTCCGGGCCGGCGCCGAGGCGGATCCCACCCGCCTCGACGCCCTCGTCGGCGGCGAGCTGTGGCGCCGCGACCTCGGCGGAGGGCAGCACCACCTCGTCCTCGAAGGGCGCCTGGGCTACGGCCACCTGTGGCGCGACGAGCCGGGGCTGCCGTCGGGGGTCTACGGCGAGGGGTTGCTCCGGAGCAACCACCCGGGGCTGCTGGCGCGGCTGGTCGACGGGCGCCTCTCGGTGCGCTACCGGGATGTGCTCTTCCCGGGGTTCCACCTGCGGGAGCTGACCGCGGGCCCCGGGCTCCGCACCACCGCGGCGCCGGGCCTCTTCCTCGACCTGGACGCCTATTTTCGCCGGGGTCAGGCGGTGGACCTGGGGCCCTTTGACGACGCGACCCGGACGGCGTTCAAGCTCCCTTCGTCGGCGGTCGCCCGGGGCCTCGAGGTCAACGGCGCGATCCACTGGGATCGGCGCAACGACCCCGCGGAACCCACCGAAGGACACCTGCTCGCCCTGCGCGCGGCCTTCTCCCCCGGGGGCGCCGCGGCCACGCACCGCTACCTGCTCCTGGCCCCGGAGGCCCGCGGCTTTGTCTCCTTCTCCTCCAGCCTCTCGCTGGGGCTACGGCTGAGCGGGGGCTGGGTCACCCTGGCCGGCGACGACGGCGTCCCCCAGGGGCCTCGTCTCTTCGGCGGCGGCTCCTACGGGTTCCGTGGCTTCGGGCGCGACCGGCTCGCTCCCCGGGCCCGGAGCTGCTCCCCGGAGGGGGTCTGTCGTGACCCTTACGTGGGCGGCCTCAGCCTGGCGGAAGGCTCCGTCGAGCTGCGTTACCTGCCCTACCTCAAGCAGACGGGCCTCGCCTTCTTCGTCGACGCGGGCGGCGCTGGGCTCGGGGCCAACCCCTTCGAGGACGGCGTGAGCGCTGCGGTGGGCTTCGGCCCCCGCTTGCGCCTCTGGTACCTTCCCATCTCCATCGACTACGCCTATCGTTTCCTGGAGCGCGGCGCCCGCAGCGACGAGACCGGCTCGTTCCTCCTGTTTCTGCGCATCGGGGAGGCTTTCTGAGGGTTCCTCACCCCCCGGCCCCCTCGCTGCGGGCGACGGACCGCAGGCCGGGGTGAGGTCAAGCGTTCCGGAGCGCGAGCGCCTGGGCGGCTGGCGGAGAGGAGGTCGTCGCTGAGCTGGAAGGCGACGCCGAGAGGGAGGGCGTAGTGGGTGAAGGCGTCGAGGGTGGAGCGGGGTGCTCCGGCGAGGAGGGCGCGTCGGCTCACGTCTGCATGTCGGTCGCAGGCGGGGTCGCTGGTGAGTCGTCCGCGAAGCTTACCCAGTCCGCGTCGAAGCGCTGGTACGGCTCGATGTCCGCGAGCGTGATCGCGCTGGTCGCGCTCACCTCCACGCCGACGCACTCGATACCGGGGCTGAACTGCTTCCAGAACGCCTCGACGAGCGACTCCAACTCGGGCTTCTTCTTCGCCCACGCCGGGTCTTTGGTCGATGCCGCAGGTACCGCCACGATGAGGTGGACCTTGTACGGCTTGTCGCCACCGAGCTCGGCCTGCGTGCTGAGTCTCAGATAGATCCCCTGCACCCACTGGCTCTGGGCCTCGAGTAGGCTGGTCCAGTCTTTCATCTTCGAGCGCCAGCGGGCGTCAAAGGCCGTTGGAAATGCGGCGCGGATGTAGCGCTTGGCCAGCCACTCCGCGATCAGTCGGCGCGTCTTGTGGTCGAGGACGCAGTGCGGCGCCTCCAACGCGAGCAGCTCGCGGGGCATGGACCAGCGCTCGTGGACCTTCACGGAGAGCACCACCTGACCACCGACGCCGTCGACGGCAGCGACCTGCATCTCGCGCGGATTTCGGCCCCACACCTGCTGCTTGTCGGGCCTCTTCTGCTGCACGACGGAAGCACGGAGCACCTCGACCGTCGGCTCTTTCTCGAGCCTGCCGTTCACGACATCGCAGTCGTGGCTCGTGACGATCAGCCAGTCACTCCCGGCGAAGACGATCCCGCCCGGTTCGAGCTTGCGCGCCTCGGCGGCGAGGTTCGCTCCCAGCACGGCGCCTTGTCGCCAGCCGTGCCGCTCGATCGCGCTTGCATCGAACGCCGTCAACATTGCCGGTCAATCCTTCGGCCACTCGTGCAGCGCGACGTTGATGGCGAGGTTTTCCTTGCGCTGTTCGGTGGTGGGCTCCTCGAACCCCAGCGCGCGCAGGCGATCTTCGCGGGCCACCCGGGCACCCTCGGCGTCGTCTTGCAGCGCCTTTGCTTCCGCGAGAACCTTGGCGACGCGGACCTCGTCGACCGTGTCGGCCTTCAGTAGCTCGAGCAGCGACGGCTCGCCATCGTTCAGAGACTCGCGCACGAAGCGCGGGCGGATCGAATCGGCGGCAGTTACACCTGCATTCGCCAGGAGCTGCACCAACCTGATCAGCCGCTGTGCGTTCGCAGTGTTCGGCTCCTTGCCGTCGAGCCAGTCGTAGATCGTGGGGCGCGACACCCCGAGCACCTCGGCGAGCTGGGTCTTGCTCAGGTTCAGCGCGGCCATCACCTCGTTTGCCTGGTCCGCCGATGACATCCGGAGCACGGCCTGCCGCGTCGTTGTCCGCATGCTTTCGGCAGGCACTTCGCGCGGTGGGGCTGAGGAGCTGCTCACCGTACCGCGGCTGTCGAACACCGTAGGGCTCGTGCCGACGTGAGGCAGGTACGGCACATAGCCGCTGACAAGGACGACGACGCCCGCGCTCCCGGCGCGCATCGAGCGCAGCAACGCCTGCTGCCACGACCCGTCGATGCTATGCACGCGCTCACGGTCGTGCTCAACGATGGCGATCACGTCGCTGACGCCACTGCTACCGCCGTAAGAATTGGTGGCGAGGGTCATCGCCACACCTCGATCGCTTTCGCCGAGACGACGTGCTCATGGAACGTCTCGATCAGGTGGTCGTGCAGCGCGTAGGCGCGCTCCGTGACCCACTCCGTACTCGGATCGAACTTGCCCTCGATGAAGTGGTCCATGTCGATGAGCGTGACGAGCTCGCCGGCCTTGGCGCGTGCTTGGAACTTCGGCGCGCCGCCGATGAGGTCAGGCGGCAGGTCGAAGCCCTGATCGTTCTGTGCGACGCGGAGGACCATCGTGCCGGGAGTATCGCCCAGGTCGGTGCGACCGACACTCTCGACGTACAGCCGGTGCGATCCCTTCGCGAAGGGTGCGTCCGACGCGCCGTGGAAGCCGGGCCGGAGGTAGTCGCGGTAGCTCTCGCCGTCCCGTGGCTGGATCAGGTCGATGTAGCGGAGGCCGACGCGCTGGATGAGGCCGAGCTTGTCCTGCTCCGTCTGCTCGAGGACGGTTTTCACCATAGTCTTCAGCTTCTCGGCGAAGCCCTCGAAGCGCTCGTAGGCGGTCGTCTGCAGCACGACGCTGTCCTGCAGCACCGTCACGCTCCACAGCTCGTCCCTGGTCCGGTACTCCCAGCGCTCCTGCTCGACGGCGTGGACGCCGGCGGGCGTGATGGTGAGCTGCTGGATCTTCCCCGCGCGCTCGATGGGGAAGCCGTACCGACGGAACGCCTCCTGGATGCCGGGGATGTAGTCACCCATCTTGCGGACTGGGCTGAACCGCACCTGGCAGAGCACGAGGACGAGCGGGTTCTTGCTCAGGGGAACGTACCGGCAGGTCCTCTTCGTCGTCATCCCGGGCTCCCTTACCTCGGAGTTTACGTTCAAGGCAACGCTCCAGGCTACAAACTTGTTCCCGAAGCGCGGTTCAGCAAGCCGGGCCAGGGCCGTCAAGCGTTCCGGAGCGCGAGTGCCTGGGCGGCTTCCCGGAGCAGGGAGCGCTCCTCCAGGGCGGAGGTCTCCAGGGAGGCGAGGGATTGCAGGAGGAGGGCCTCGCGGCGGGACTCGACGGCGGCGCGGGCGCCGCAGTCCTCCAGGGCGCGGATGGCGGCCTCCACGGCGGCGGGGGGAGCGTCGGGGCGCCCGAAGACCGCGGCGAGGAGCGCTTTGCCGGCAGGGGAGAGGAGCCGCTCGCCCTCGACGACGACGGCGGTGCGCTTGGCGGCGCGGAGGTCGTTGCCGCGAGGCTTTCCGGTCAGCTCTTCGGAGCCGAAGGCGGAGAGGAGGTCGTCGCAGAGCTGGAAGGCGACGCCGAGAGGGAGGGCGTAGCGGGTGAGGGCGTCGAGGGTGGAGCGGGGTGCTCCGGCGAGGAGGGCGCCGAGCTCGATGGGGCCCTGGACGGTGTAGCTCCCGGTCTTGAGGTCGTGCATGCGCTCGACGTCCTCGGCGCGGCCGCCCACGTCGAGGATCTGGCCGAACACCACGTCCCGCTGGATGCGGGCGAAGGAGGAGGCGACGGCGAGGCCGTGGGGGGAGCCCTGGACCGCGGCGAAGAGGGATTTTTGCGCCAGGGCGCAGGCGTAGTCCCCGGCGAGGATGGCGTTCACCTCGCCCATGCGGCGGTCGCCCTGGTGGTGGCGCTGGAGCAACACATGGACCGCGGGGCCTCCGCGGCGCATGTCGTCGTTGTCCATCCAGTCATCGTGGATGAGGAGGTAGGTCTGGAGAAGCTCCAGGGCGACGCCGACGCCGTACACCCGGTCAAAAAGCCCCCGGGGAGCGCCCGGGGTGGCGAGGTAGCCGGCAGCCACCAGCGCGGGGCGGGCCCGCTTGCCGCCGCGGAGGGTGAGGTCACGGACCGCCTGGACCACCGCACCCACGTCCGCACCGAAGGCGACCGAGGAGGCCTCTTCTTCCGAGAAAAATGCGGCGAGTCGCCCGTCGATCTCCTGGCGGGTGGTCGAGAGCAGGTGGCCGAAGGTCAGGGGAGGAGAGGAGGACTGCATCGCCAGGTCCATGGTTTGCGTGTGAGATGCGCCGGGCCGTGAGGTTGTTGCATCGTGCGCCGGTGCCGGTCCCCCCGTATCATGAGCCCCGATGCGCCGGTCCCTTGTCTTGCTGGGCCTCGTGGTTCTCCTGGCCGCCTGCGGCGCGGAGGATCCCGGATCTGCCACTCTCATCGTCTCCGCGCCTCCGGGCGACGCCGGGGCCGGGGGCGAG
>CAZSDX010000097.1:0-16147 GCA_964605685.1 uncultured Polyangiaceae bacterium | reverse complement strand
CCCACTCCTGCCTCCGGATGGCGGCGTCGGTCTCCGCGAGCTGCCGCTCCCCCGCGGTCACCGCCCGCGTCGCCGCGAACGCCGCCGCCACCGCCACGAAGAGCAGCCCCCCGAGGAGCCGCCGGAGCCAGGCCCGGGGCGTCCCGCTCAAAGAAAATCTCGCTGGCGGAAGATCAAGCTCGACAGCGCCAGCAGCCCCACCGCCCAGGCCACCGTCTGCGCCGTCGCTCCTCCCAGGTGCGTCGCCAGGTTCCCCACCGCGCTCTCCCCCGTCAGCAGTGGCCTCGGCGGGACGTACACCAGCAGGTTCGGGACCACCTTCGACAGCACCACCCCGGCCCCCTTGATGGTGCTCCCGAACACGCTCTCCGGGAGCTTCGCCAGCGTGTCCGCGCTCCGCCCCACGATCACCGTCCCCAGGGTGAACACCGCGCTCAGAAACGGCGACGAGAAGGACGAGAACAGCGTCGCCAGCGCCGCCACCACCCCCACCTCCAGCAGCGCCAGCGCGCTCATCCCCAGCACCACCCGCTGCTCGTCCGGAGCGCCCCCTGCCAGCCACGCCCCCACCCCCATCACCACCAGCCCCAGCGGGATCGGCAGCGTCGTCGCCCACCTCGGAGCCTTCCACGCCGCCACCCCCAGCGCCCCCGCCGCCCCGAGCCCGATCCCGATGCCCAGCGCCGGGGACCTCCCCGCCATCGTCCCCACGATCAGCAGCACCGCCCCCGCGTCGAACGCGATGAACACCAGCAGCGTCAGCACCGTCCCCAGGTACTTCCCCACCAGGTACTCCCACCGGTGGATCGGCCTCGCCAGGATCGGGTAGATCGTCTTCTGCTCCAGCTCCCGGTACAGCGACGTCCCCCCCACCACCACCGCCACCAGGATCGCGTACAGCGAGATGGATGCGGCTCCCAGGTCGGATACGACCCTCGGCGCGTCCTTCAGCGTGAAGGCCCCCACCGCGATGGAGTACAGGGCCGTGGCCAGCGCCAGGGCCGCCAGCCCCAGCAGGACGCGGGCTCGAACCGCCTCGCGGTAGGTGTTGTGGGCGATGGTCGCGATGCGGCCAAACATGGCGGCAGCCTAGCACCGGCCCCGGTGATTCAAAACACTGCCCCGAGCCCGAGGGCGCTGGCGAATCGCTCGGGCCCCAGGATGCTGACCTGGATCGCGGTGTCGAGGTAGGTGGAGCGGGTGAGGGAGACCTTGAGGCCAAGGCGAGGGCCCACGTCGCCCCGGACGGAGAGGTAGCGCGTGTCGCCCAGAAAACCGCCGGCCTCGCTCCGGAGCGCCACCCGGGTCTGGAGCAGGTAGAGCGCCAGCCGGAGCTCCCCGTACAGCACGACGTTGCGCGTCCCTCCCTGGCCTCCGAGGAAGAGCTCCAGGTTGGTCCCCCAGAAGCTCCGGGTCTCGGCGGTGTATCCGGCGGGAAGCGGGGCCGAGGAGAAATTTACCGCGTCCGACCACAGGTAGGTCTGCTGGAACCCTGCACGGAAGGTGCGATCCCAACCCAGCGCCCGGAACCCCACCCCCCGGAACGCCCCGCTGGCGTCGAGGACGGCGTCGCGCACCACCGAGGGCCTGTCGTCGCTCCGGGCGCGCACCCCCTGGAGCGACAGGTGGCCTCCCCGGGCCTGGATCTCGATGGCTCCTTCGGCCCCCGCGGAGCCCGGTCGCACCACCACGAACGCCAGCGCCGCGGAGGCCGCGAGGCGCCTCACGAGGACCTCCGCCGGTTGTTCCAGGGCAAGGCAAAGGGGAGGTAAAAGCCGAGGCCGAGGTCGATCCCGAAGCGCTCCGGACCGAGGAGCCCGGCGCGGGCGGACAGGTCGAGGTGTACCGTGGATCCGAGGGGGAACCAGAGCCCGGCCCGGGGGCCCAGCTCGACCAGGGAGCGCTGGTAGCCCGTGATGCTGAGGCGTCCATCGGTGGGGGAGCGCAGCTCGATCCGGCTCTCCACCACGGAGAGCGAGGCGCGGGCGTCCACGTAGGGAAACACCGGACCCACCCGGAGCTGCCGCCCCACGGAGAAATCGAAGAGCCCCGCCCAGGGCGTGCGACCGCGGGCCTCGTATCCTCCGGTCACCCCGGAGACCCGCGCTCCATCCCCGGGGAGCGACGCCACTCCGACCCCGAGGGACCAGCGCACCCCGCGGAGGATCAAGGTCTCGCGCAGCAGCCCGCCCACCGCCACCCGCGGCGAGGAGATCGCCACCCGCGCGTCGCGCAGCGGATCGGGGGCCTCCATCCCCCAGCCGGGCGACAGGGTACGATCCCGGAACGCCATCGACCCGGCGGTGCCCGTCAGGGTCGAGGCCAGCCCGTCCCGGATCTGCGCCGCCGCCTCCGAGGGCGCGGCACCGACCACCAGGAACAACCCCGCCGCCAGGTACCTCACCGCGCCAGCCTACCGGGCCCGTGTCGGTCGGGGAAGGGGCGAAGGTTCAGCGTTTCGGCCAGGCGTTGAGGAAGGCCTCCAGTTCCGGGTCCCGTCCCTGCTCGAACTGAAAGCGGTACTTGCTCGATCCTCCCTTGAAGGCGAGTTCCGGCAGGCCGTGGTGGCGGGTCTTCACCACCACCTCGCTCACCTCGTTCCAGGGGACGAACACCGAGCCCTTGCGGGCGCGCACCTCTCCGTCCAGGTTCGCGAGGTTGAGGGTTTGTTCCACCTCGGTGGCGCTCTTCTTGATCGACCCTACCACCGCATCGACGACCCGTTGCTCCAGTCCGCCGGGGGAGTAGCTGATCCGCCAGCCGCGTCCGGTCTTGATGACAAACAGCCCCCTCGGGTCGCAGAAGAGGCTGAAGCACTCGGCGCTCTTGATCCACCCGGGCGGCGACACCGCCTTGTCGATCCGCATGGTCTCCTCCGTCTCGTTGTCTCGTCGAGCCCCATCCTACGGCAAGTTCCCCCGCAGGATCCTCCGGATCGATGGAGCACCAACGACCCCTGGTTCAATTTCCCTCCACCCGGAGGCTCACTGGCTCGCTGCTCGCCCCCCCCGCCTCCACCCGGAGCGTGTAGGATCCGGGGCGCAGCGGCCACCGGTGGCGGAAGGGCGGTCCTCGCAGCTCGATCACCTCGCCGTTGATGTGCAGGCGCGCCTCCGTGGCCCCGGGCGCCTCGGCGTGGATCAGGATCTCTTGCCGGGCCGAGAGCTGCGCGTCCAGCAGCAGCACGGCGCCGTCCGTCGGGTAGGTCACCCGGGGCGCCCGGGGCCGCTCTTCCCCCGGGATCGGCGCCCCCTCCGGGCACCGGGGCGAGGCGCGCTGCGGGGCCACCGGGCGCCCCGCCGCCCGCGCCCAGGGCAGGTACGAGGAGGGGTAGACCTCGAAGCGTCGCAGCTCCACCTCCGCGGGGGGGCAGCGGGGGCCGGCGAGCAGCCCCGTGCGGGTGTCCACCGGCAGCGCGCGGTGCATCGTGCAGGTGTCCGCCGGGGCCTGCTCTGGCAGGAAGCGCTCCTCGAAGGCGTGGGGACACTCCGGACCCGCCAGGGCCCCGGACAGCGGGCAGACGGTCCGCACCGCGAACTCCGCGGACGGGAGCGGCCCGGGGGTGCGTCCGTTCATGGCTGCCGTCATCACCTCGTGGAAGAGCGGCCCTGCCCCGGTGATCCCGCTCACCGCCTGCATCGGTCGTCCGTCGAAGTTTCCCACCCACGCGGCCACGGTGACCTCCCGGGTGAAGCCCGCCGCCACGTTGTCCCGGAACCCCTTGGAGGTGCCCGTCTTCGCCGCCACCGGGAAGGGGAAATCAAGGACCGTTTCCCGCCCGAAGGATCCCGCCCTCGCCCTCGGATCCGAGAGGATGTCCGCCAGCACCGCCGCCTGCCGCCCGTCCATCGCCCGCGCCGGCCCGGGCGTCTCCGGCGCGTGGAGCTGGCCGTCTCGAGTCCGGAAGCTCCGGACTGCCCTCGCCGGGAGCCAGAGCCCACCCCGGGCCAGGGCCGCGTAGGCCTGGGCCAGCTCCAGCAGGGTGACCTCGCCGTCGCCGAGGGCGATGGCCACGCCGTAGTGCTCCGGCGGCTGGTCCAGGGAGCGGAACCCGAAGGCGAGGAGCCGCTCGAGGACGCGCTCCGGGCCGAGCCGGGAGGCGGTCCAGACCGCCGGCACGTTCAGGGAGCTGGCCAGCGCCTCCCGCAGGCGGACCGGCCCCCGGAACCGGCCGTCGTAGTTCCTCGGCTGGAAGACCCCGGTGGCGCCGGGGAAGCTGATCTCCACGTCCGGGAGCAGCGTGGCGGGGGTCCATCCGAGGCGCTCCAGGGCGAGCCCGTAGACGAAGGGCTTGAGGGACGATCCCGGCTGGCGGCGCGCCAGGACGCCGTCGTTGGCCCCCAGCCTGCGCACGTCGAGGATCGACGGCGAGCCCACGTAGGCCAGGATCTCTCCCGTCGGGTTGTCCAGCACCACCAGCGCCGCCGCGGTCACCTGCCGCGCCTCCAGCCGCTCCACGGCTCGCCGCGCCGCTTCTTCCGCGACCCGCTGGAGTGACGGGTCGAGGGTCGTGGTCACCTCCTCCACCGATCCTGGTGAAAATCCCGGGGAAAATCTTCCTTCGAGGAGCGACTGGATCAGGTGCGGGGCCAGGGGTTCCGGGCGCCAGTGGGTCGGGGTGAGGGGCTCGCGCAGCGCGCGCTCCACCTCGTCGCGGGGGGCGAGGCGCAGCGCGGCCATGCGGGAGAGGATCCAGTCGCGGCGGCGGCGGGCGCGCTCCGGGTTGCGCCGGGGGTCGTGGAGGGTGGGGCTCTGGGGCATGCCGGCGACGAGGGCGGCCTCCGCGAGGGAGAGCTCCCGGGCGGGCTTGTCGAAGAAGGCCCGGGATGCCGCCTCGACGCCCCGGATGGAAGGTCCGAAGGCGACCCGGCTCAGGTACGCCTCGAGGATCTGGCGCTTCGAGAGGGAGGCCTCGATGCGCAGCGCCAGGGCCATCTCCCGCACCTTCCCGGCCAAGGTCCGGGGCCGCGGGACCAGCGTGCGGGCGAGCTGCTGGGTGAGGGTGGAGGCTCCGGACACAATGCGCCGGTGGACGAGGAGCTGCATGGAGGCCCGGGCGATGGCCAGCGGATCGACCCCCGGATGCCGGTAGAAGCGCTGATCCTCCGCGGCCAGCAGCGCCGCCGGCACGCGGTCGCCCACCTCGTCCAAAGAGGCGCGCTGCATCCAGGTGCCGTCGTCGGCGCGGGCGTGGCGCAGCAGCCGCCCGTCCCGGTCGAGGACGCGGGTGGAGCCGGCCAGCAGGTCCTCCCGGAGCTGGGGCGGCAGGGGGGTGAAGAGGGCCAGGGTCGCCAGGGCGATCCAGGGGCCCAGGAGCACGGCGGCGGCGGCCAGGAGCAGGCGACGGCGGCGGCTCACGGGCGGGCGGCGACGGTGAGGGTCGCCGCCGCGGTCTGGCCGAAGGTCTCGGGGGTGTACATCTCCTCGACGCGGGTGGGCGGGGCGACGAAGGTGCCCAGGGTGGTGGCCCGGGCCAGGTACCGGAAGCGGTGGATCCCCGGCGCCATCCGGTCCACGAAGAACAGCACCCGGTCGTCCCGCAGCTCGCGCCGCGTCACCGGGCTCTCCCAGCGCCAGGCGCCCGGCTCGTCGTCCTCCACCGCCGCGACGTCGTGGTCCTGCTGCCAGGAGGCCGCCCCCCGCAGGCTGGTGTCCACCGGCTCCAGCCCCGCCGGGAGGGGGTCATCGATGACCACAAACGATCGCTCCGAGGGGACCACGACCGACAGGTTGACCAGGACCAAATCCCCGGCATTCAGCGAGGAAATCACCCCCCGAGGTTGGCTGCGGAGGGCGTCGCGCATGCTCTCCGGGGTGACCACCTGGCTGCTCTTGTCGACGAAGAAGCCGCTCTCGATGGGGACCGTGGGGAGCTTGCGGCGGGCGAAGCGGAGGCGGGCCTCGTAGAACAGGCGCCCGTCGCCCTCCTTGGCGAAGGCCAGCACGCTGCCGGAGGCGGAGCGCAGCGCGCTCATGGGGGTGGTGCTCTGGAAGGAGAGGCGCTCCCGGCCCTGGAAGGAGGTCTCCGTCAGGAGCGCCTGGCCGAGGAAGACGCGGGCCTGGAAGGCAGGGGCGGCGGCCTCCTGGGCGCGGCGGTAGGCGTCCAGGGCGAGCAGCGCCCAGGCGGTCTCCTGGGTGCTGCGCCAGCGGCCCCCGCGGCGGCGGGCGAGGAGCCCGGTGGCGAGGCGGGCGGCGTGGGGGTGATCCGGTCGGGCAGCGACCAGGGCGCGGAGCACCAGGGCGGAGGTGCGCGCCGGGGAGTCCAGGAGCCCGAGAAACTCGTCGGAGTCCGGGGAGAAGACCGAGGCGTGGGGGCCGTCGAGGCGGAGGCTGGACTCCAGCTCGGCGGTGAGGGCGCGGAGCATCTTCTCGTCGGCGCGGGCGACGGCGAGGGCGTGGAGGAGCTGAGCCTTGGCGAAGAGGGGGAGTTTTTCCCGCTCCTCGAAGAGCCGGGTCATGGCGCCCGCGTCGGGCTCGCCGTTCTCCGCGAGCACGTCGAGGACGAAGGCGCGCTGGGCCAGGTCGTGGGGGTGAGAGGCCGGGGCCTGGAGGGAAGCGCGGAGGAAGCGGGTGGCGGCGGTGAGGGCGGAGGCGCGCACGGGGAAGCCGCGGCGCTGGGCCTCCCCCAGCCCCCAGAGGGCGTAGGCGGTCAGCCAGGGGTAGGTGTCGGTGGACTCGCGCCAGAGGCCGAAGCCACCGTCGCCGTGCTGGTTGTTGAGGATCTTGCCGACGGTGACCCGCACCGCGTCGTCCACCCGGTCCGGCAGCTTGAGGCCGAAGGTCTCCGCCAGGTCGCGGAGCGGCAGGAGAGGGACGAGGCGGCTGGTGAGCTGCTCGGTGCAGCCGTAGGGGTACTCGATGAGCTGCTCGACGCCGCCGGCGAGCCCGGCAAGGGCGGTGGGGGAGAGGCTGACCTCCAGGCCGCCCACGTCCTCCCGGAGCGCCGACAGGTCGCCCAGCCGCTCGCCGGTGGCGTCGGTGGTGTCGCCGTAGAGGGCGGTGGCCTCCAGGATCGTCGGGGTGACGACCTCGCGGGTGACCTCCACGCTGTCGCTGGCGCCCTCGCCCCGGACGTCGAAGCGGAGCTTGACCTTGCCGGCACGGGGGGTCGCCGCGGGGAAGCGGACCTCCTGGGACTGGCCGGGGCGCAGGTCGATGGAGCGGCGAGGGGCGCCCTCGGTGGTGAGCCCCTCGGCGGTCATGGCGACCTCGAAGCGTCCGCTGGCGCCCTTGCTGGTGACGACGACGCCGGCCTCGAAGCGGTCGTCCACCCGGAGCACCCGGGGCAAGGCGGGGCGGGCCATGATCGGCTTGCTGGTGATGACCTGGGTGTCCCCGGAGCCGAAGCGGTCGCCCTGGGTGGCAGCGACGGCCATGATCCGGTAGGTGGAGAGGCCCTCCGGCAGCTTGAAAGAGGCCCGAGCGCGGCCGCCGTCGTCGGTGAGCAGCGTCGGGTTGAAGTAGGCGGTCTGGCGGAAGTCCCGGCGGGTGTCGCTGCCGCCGCCGTCGCCGCCCTCCAGCCCCTTTTCGAGGCCGAGGGCGACGCCGCTGTCGGTGCGGGCGATGCGGGCGAGGGCGTCCCGGGACTCGAGCGTGCGGACCTGGACGCCCCGGGGCGCGAAGAACACCTCCACCGGGTCCGGGGTGCGGTAGCCGGTGAGCGCCAGCACACCCTCGTCCACCGCGTAGAGCGCCACCTCCGCGCGGGCCCCCTTGCCGGTGGCATCCTGGACGTTCACGTCCACGGTCACCTCGTCCCCGGGGTGGAGCTCCTTGCGATCCGGCTTCACCTCGACCTTGAGGCGGCGGCTCGACGTGTCCACGACGATGGGCGCGTAGCCCATGCGGAAGGTCGGCGCCCCCACGTCCGGGAGGCTGTCCTTGTCCGGGGTCCGCTTCGTTCGGCCCCGGAGCAGCATCACCGAGACGAAGGCGTTGGGGAGGAACGCCTCGGTCACCGGAACCTCCACGGTGGGTGTCCCCCCGGTGAGGGTCACCACCTTCTGCCAGAGGATCCCCTCCCGCTCCACGGTCACCAGCGCCTCGGCCCTCGGGAACGGCGACTGGACCAGGATCCTCGCCGTGTCGCCGATCTGGTAGGTCTTCTTGTCGGTGACCAGGGTGAGGGCACCGCCGTCCTGGTCGCGCCACCCTCCGCCCCCGCTCCCCAGCGCGTAGATGTGCTGCGACGCCGAGACCTGGTTGCCCCGACCGTCCGTCACCGTGGCCCTTACCAGGTAATGCCCTCCCTGGGGCACCCGCAGATCGCAGGCGACCGGCCCCGTTCCGGAGGTCACCCGGCAGGAGCCCACCTCCCGGTCCGTGGTCGTGTAGGAGGTGTGGATCCGCCCGCTCGCCGCCGACTGGCGCGCCACCCCGTAGGTGCGCTCCAGCAGGGTGATCGTCCCAGCGATGCCGGGGCGTCGTTTCCCGTCGGGCTGCACCGCCAGCAGTTCGGGCCGCAGCGTCGCCCCTGCGTTCACGAAGTACCCAGAGGCCACCCGGAGCGCCGCGTACACCTCCCCGGGGTGCACCACCGCCGACGAGGCCCCGGCGAAGGCTTGCCTCGACAGATCCGTCACCTCGCTCTCGCAGGTGACCAGCTCCGGCCCGCGCTGCCCCGGGAGCTCCAGCTTCGCGGTGACGCTGGCCTCTCCCTGGGCGTCCAGCGTCGCTGTCCCCCCCCGGAGCTGACCCCCGTGGGACGCCAGCTCCGGGTGCGCCGCCCGGTAGGGGTTGTCGTCCACCGTGTACCCCTCCAGCCCCGGCGGCGTGAAGTAGGTCGGTCGGTGCGTCAGGTCCAGCCTCGCCGTCGCGCCGGCCATCGGCGCACCGAACAGGTACGTCCCGCGGCCCGCGCAGCTCACCTCGTCCCCCCGCAGGTACGACGTCCGATCCAGCTCTGCGGCCACCTTGAACTCGGTGGGCCGGTACTCCGCCACCGTGAACGTCGTCCCCCACGGGCTCCACTCGTCCTCCTCGTCCCCCGGCTCGCCCGCGCTCTTCGCCTTCTTCTCCCCCAGCTCCGCCTTCACCCGGTACTCCCCCAGCTTGCTCCCGTGGGGGATCTTCACCTCCCTCGAAAAGCTACCGAACGCGGTGAGCTGCACCTCCCCCTCGCTCACCTTGTCCCCCTCCGGACCGAGCACCGTCACCTGGACCTTCTGCCCCGCCGGCGTCGCCATCCCCCGCGTCGTCCCCTGCCTCAACACCCCCTTCACCTGCACCGTGTCGCCGGGTCTATAGAGACCCCTTTCGGTGAACATCAGCCCCAGTGTCGGTGGCCGGTCCGAGTGCTCCATGGAGGCTCCATAGTGCCACCCGTAGAGGTGATCGCTGGCCCGGTGGAAGGCCCAGTCCTTGCCGTCGCGGGCGATCAGGATGGGGCCCTGGGGGTCCTCCTCGGTGGGGCGTGGTCGGCTGGTGTCCCGGGCGAAGGTGCCAGGAGGGAGCCGGGCGAGGCCCGAGGCGTCGGTGCGGACGGCGGCGGCGGGGTGGATCTGGCCGGGGTGGTAGACCTCGACGAGGGCATTCTCCACGGGGGCGCCGGTGGAGAGGCGGGTGATCCAGGCCAGGGACTCCTGGGGGCCGATCTTGGCGCTGATGCCCAGGTCCGTCACCTGGATCAGCCGGAACCGGTCGGAGATCGCGAGTTGTCCGGCGGAGCGGGCGGCGATGGCCACCGGGCCGCGGCGGTCCGGCAGCGCATCCTCCAGGCGGATCGCCTGACGGTGGACCCGGTTTTTCCCCGCGCCGGGGGTCACGGCGACGCGCCGGGCGCCGGGGCGCTCGAAGGTCATCTCGACGCGCTTGCTGTGGGGAGCGCCCTCCAGGGCCATGAGGCTGGCCAGGTCGAGGGCGGCGGCGGCCACCTCCACCTTGCCGGTGTTCATGGCAAACAGCGGGATCTCCCGCAGCTCCGATGGCTCCAGGATGCCGCCCGAGACCCCGATGTTGAAGTTCGCCGGCAGGTCGCCCACCTGGAAGCGGTGCTGCAGCTCCTGGGAGAGGGGCTGGTTATGCACGTCTTTCAGCGGATTTTTCCCGGCCCTGGTCCTGAGCCGCACGGTGTAGCTCTTGCCGGGGAGGAAGGCGCCCTCCAGCGACAGGTGGGAGGTGCCCTCCTTGTCGTCGTCCCAGGTGGGCCAGGTGAGCTTGACCGGCGGCTCGATCACCAGGGCCTTCTTCAGGTCGGCGCGGCGCACCGGGTTGCTGAGCTGGAGGGAGAACCACCCCTCCGGGCGGCAGCTCCCGTCCCGGTCGCTGCCGCACTGGAAGCTGGCGGTGAGCGGCCCGTAGGTGGAGAAATCCCAGAGGTACGCCTTGCCGAGGGGAAGCGGCCCCTCGGCGCCCCGCAGCCCTTCGTCCACGCGCACGGTGAACTTGCTGTGGACCGGGAGCGGCGACCGGGGCACGAGCTGCACGTTCCGAAGGTCGGAGGGCGAAGGGCGCCCGATGGAGTAAGGGATCGCCGGGCCACCTTCCTTCTGAATCACCACCGAGGCGAGCACCGCCGCGTCGTCCACCGGCTGGTTGAACTGGAGATGCACGGTGGCGTCCGGCAACACGCGGTGGTGGTTGCGGTGGGGAGAGACGCCGATGACCCGGGGACGCGGCGTGGAGAAGGAGAAGGTGTAGGGCTCCGCCAGGGTCGATCCGTCGAGGGCCCGGGCGCCGGCCACCTCTACCTCGAAGGTGGTGGCCATCGGCAGCGGCTTCTCCGGGGAGAACCGGAGCGCCCGGGTGCCCACCCAGTCCCAGGTCCCAGGGACAGCGGGCTTCAGCCGCACCGGGGGCGCTGGAGGCGAGGCGTCCAGCATGCGCAGCGGGCGGCTGAAGGTGAGGGAGATCTCCGGGACATCCCGGGTCTCCCCGGTGGGCCCCGCGGACACCACCCGGAAGGGCCCCCGGTCGCCGCTGCTCAGCTCCTCGGCTCCCGGTTGCAGCGTCCCCTTCGGGATCACCTTCGGCGCCCCTCCGCCGGGGACGCAGGCGGCCAGGGACAGGAGCAGCAGCGAGGGCGGCACGAGGCGCCGCAGACGGAGGGGTCGTGATATGGGCAGCATGTGGTGGGTTCGGGTGGACGGCGCGGGGGATGCTACCTCAGCGCAGCCCGGGGGTAACCTGTACTAAGCTCCCGCCGGTGAGTGAGCGTCAGCAGACCCGCGCCCTCCTTGCGGCCCCGTGGCCTCCCGATCAGCTCTCCGGCGGCGACCCTTCCGGGGCCTTCGAGCGCTTTCTCCAGCGGGATGTTCTCCCCGAGGAGCGGCAGGAGCACGGCCTCCACCGGGTCCTCTCCTCGATCTTCCCCATCCGGGATTTCAACGAGCTCGTGGAGCTCCATTACGTCGCGTACCGCGTCACCCCGCCAGCGCTCCTCCCCGGGGAGTGCCGCCGCAGGAGCGAGACCTACGCCGGCTCCCTCTACCTGACCCTGCGCCTGGTCGTCTTTGACGTGGACGATCCGGCGAAGTCCATGGCGGAGCGGGTCCGCTCGATCCACGACATCAAGGAGCAGGAGGTATACCTCTGCGAGATCCCCTGGAACACCCGGGAAAATACCTTCGTCATCGGCGGCATCGACCGGGTCATCCTGCGGCAGATCGCCGAGAGCCCGGGGGTGCGCTTCCTCCCCGGACAAGGCGGGAAGCTCAAGGCCACCCTCACACCTCGCCTGGGCTCGCGCCTCTCCTTCGAACTGGACCGCAAGGGCCTCCTCTGGACCCGGGTCGACGCCCGGAAAAAGCGCTTCCTCGCCACCACCCTCCTCCGGGCCCTGGGCTTCTCCTCCGAGGGGATCCTCGCCGCCTTCTGCCCCGCCGAGACGATCCTCCTCAGCCCCGGGGGGCAGCACCAGGTCCGCCTCGATCCGGGCACCCTGCTCGGACAGCGCTGCTCCCGGGACATCCGGGTGGGCGACGAGATCCTCGTCCGGAAGCACCAGAAGTTCACCCGGAGCGCGCTGCGTCAAATCCAGCAGCGCAAGATCGACCGCATCCCCGTGGACGGGGAGAGCCTCCTGGGTCGACCGCTGGCGCACGACGCGGTGCACCAGGATTCTGGCGAGGTGCTCCGCGGGGTGAACGAGCCGCTCCAGCAAGGCGATCTGGAGAGGTTTCACGGTGCTGGTCTCTCCGAGATCTTCCTGGTGCTCGCGGACGGGTGGATCGCCAGCCAGGTCATCCCGGAGACGCTGCGGGCTGACCGGAACACCACCGAAGAGGATGCCCTCTGCGCCATCTACAGCGCCCTCCGCCCCGGCGACGCCCCCACCGTCGAAACCGCCCGGTACCTCCTCGACAGCCTCTTCTTCAACCCGGAGCGCTACGACCTCTCCGCCGCTGGCCGCCGCTCGCTCCACCGGAAGCTCCACGGCGGCCATCCGGATGCGCCGCAGTCCTCCACGCTGACCCGCGAGGATCTCCTCGCCACCGTCCGCGAGCTACTGCGCCGTGACCTCCGTGGGCTCCCCCCCGACGACCTCGATCACCTGCAAGAGGCGGTGGTCCGCGATCTGTGCGCGCTCCTGGAGGATGTCTTTCGCCTCGGCTTGATCCGCCTGGAGCGCGTCATCAAGGAGCGCCTCAGCATGACCGCGGAGCCCGAGATGTTGCTCCCTCAGGATGTCGTTTCCGGGCGCCCCATCCAGAAAGCTCTCGCGGATTTCTTCGGCTGGTCCCGGGTCTCCGAGCGGGTCGATTTCACGAGCCCCGCGGCGGAGCTGAGCCAGCGCCGCAGGATCTCCTCCTCGGAGCCGGATCACACCTCCTACCGGCGCACCTCCTATCGCCGCCGCCCGGTCCACGGCAGCCACCTGGGCGCCTTCTGCGCCGCGGAGCGTCCTCGCTCCGGCCTCGCCCTGGCCCTCTCCTGCCGCGTCGACGACGCAGGCGCGCTGATCCCCGCCTGCGCGCCGTTCTCCGACGGCGCCGGCTCGGAGGCGCGCCCCTGGGATCTCCTCGGCCCGTCCGCCGCCCTCGTCCCGTTTCTCCACCACGACGCCGCCGAGCTCGGCCCCCGCTGCGTCGCCAACCTCCTCGACGCGCTCCCGCCGCTCTCCCCCGAGCCTCCCCGGGTGGCCACGGGCCTGGAGGCCGAGGTCGCCCACGCCTCCGGGCTCTCGGTGCTGGCCGTCGCCGGGGGCACCGTCCGCAGCGCCAGCGCCGCCGAGGTCGTTGTTGACACCGACTCGGGCACCCACTCGTTCCCGCTCCGAAGCTTCGAGCTGGCGCCTCGTGGAGCTTACGTTCGCCAGCGTCCGGTGGTGAGGAGGAGGCAGCGGGTGGCGCCGGGGGATCTGCTGGCGGCGGGGCCCGGGGTGGCCAGCGGCGAGGTGGCGCTGGGGCACAACCTGACGGTGGCGCTGGTCTCGGGGCTGACCTTCGGCGCCTCGCTGGTGGTCTCCGAGCGGGTGCTCCACCAGGGGAAGTTCACGACGCTCCGCCTGCGTGAACACAGGATCTTTGCCGCGTCCACGGGCGACGGCGACGAGGCGTTCACCGCCGAGATCCCCGGCGTGGACGAGGAAGAGCGGGCGCACCTAGACGGGCGAGGGCTGGCGCGGGTGGGGGCCCGGGTGAGGGGAGGGGAGCTGCTGATCGGTCGCGTCCGTACCCGCTCGTGGGGCGCGCTGGGGGAGCCTCCCGAGGTGACGGATCGCTCCCTGCGGATGCCGGCGGGGCGCGACGGGGTGGTGATCGGGGCCTGGCTGGAGAAGAGGCGAGAAGCTTCCATGCCACGGAAGGCCCAGGCGAGGGCGCGGGTGCTGGTGGCCGAGCTGCACCCCCTCTCGCCCGGAGACCTCCTTGGATCGCGCCACGGAGATCGGGGCACCGTGGCCCGCATCGCTCCGGTGGAGGACATGCCCCTGCTGCCGGACGGGACGCCGGTCGACCTGATGGTGAACCCGGCCTACATCGCGGAGGAGGGGGCCGCCGGGATGCTGATGGAGCTGCTGGCAGGGGCGCTGGGCATCCCGGTGGTGGCGCCGCCCTTCAGCACCACGCTGACGGAGGCGCAGCTCCGGACGAGGCTCGGGGGCGACGGGCGGGTGAGGCTACGCGACGGCATGACCGGCGAATTTCTGGAAAATCCGGCCACGGTGGGGACGCTCTACATGATGAAGCTCCCGCCGCTGGCGAGCGAGGTGAGCGAGGCGCGGTCCACAGGGCCGACGGACCCGCTCACCGGGCTCCCGGTGGAGGCGGACGGGGTGGCTCCTGGCCAGCTTCTCGACGAGGACAGCGTCGCCGCCCTGATGGCCCACGGCGCAGCCTTCACGCTCCGGGAGATGCTGGTCCACAAGGGCGACGCCCCCGCGGCGCGGGAGGCCGTTCCCCGGATGCTCCGGGAGCACGAGGAGCCCGCCGATCACGTGACCTTGGGGCTCGATGCGTTGATGCGGGAGCTGCGTGCGGCGGCCCTGGAGATCCAGGGAAACCCTCCCGCTCCCCCCTCGGCCCCATCAGGAGAGGGGTCAGGGGGCGAGGTAGGGCCAGCGCATCTGTCGAGGGAACTCGACGGTCCTTGTTGTCGTCGCCGTGCGGCTGTGCGTTGCTCCTGGTCTCCGGAGAAGAACGCGCGATGACACGCTGGATGATCTCGATCCTGACCCTGGTGGTGCTCCCGGTCGCCGGCTGCACCCCGACGCCTCCGAGCACGCCGGACAAGCAGGACAACCAGAACGGTCCCGTGCCCAAGGGCGTGCCGGAGGGGTGGAAGAACAAGTGCGACGCGGCGAAGGGTCAGCTCCGGCCGCTGGTGGTCGAGTGGCCCGCGCCGGATCGCGCCGCCCTGGAGTCCCAGTCCCGCAAGGGGCAGCTCGTGGTGCGCTACCAGGGCTGCGAGCTGGAGGTGCTGCGCCAGTGCAAGGCCCCCAGCAAGTTCGCCTACAAGTACACGGCGATCACCCCGAAGGAGGAGCGGGAGACCATCGACAGCGCCGAGAAGCTCTACGCGAGCATCCCCGTGTACGCGGCCAAATTCGAGGGGAAGCTCGCCCAGAGCGGCCAGCTCAACGCCGAGATGACCATCGTGGGCGAGTACGGCGTCGAGGGAGAACCCCCCGCCGTCGACCAGCTCGAAGGAGACTGCAAGGGCGCCACCCACGTGGTCTCCGCCCTCACCGTCGGGGCCTTCTCGTTCTACTCCGGATCGTCCCGGGAGATCGGCGGCAGCGCCACCGTGATGGGCGCCGGCGCCGGCGCCGAGAGCAGCAAGAAGAGCGAGAGCCTCAGCCGCGACGGCGACACCAAGGCCTGCGCCTCGTCCAAGCGGGGCGACGCGGCGCCCCCGGAGGGCTGCGGATCGTTGATGCGCCTGGAGCTGATCGCCCTGCTGGAAGCGGGGAAGGGCACCCCCCTCGAATGCAAGCCCGGGACGAAGCTCGTCGGCAAGGAGTGCAAGCCCATCGAAAAACCCTCGGAGCTGGCCCCGGATGACAGGAACTTCACCGACGACAAGGCCGGCGTCGGCTGGGGCACCCGCTGCTTCTCCCACTACAAGGCGGGCGCCCTCCACTACGCCCGCGCCGCCTGCGAGAAGGGACTCCAGGCGAGCCCCTCCGACGATACCCGCGCCGCCATCCTGTTCAACTACGCCCTGGTCGAGGAGAAATCCGGCGACCTGCTGGCCGCCTGCGAGAAGCTCAGCCAGTCCCAGGCGCTCCGGGAAGGGCGCGCCGACAAGGCCATCCTCAAGGTCCTCCGCGAGAAGATCGAGGCCCTCAAGTGCGCCGAGGTGATCTCCAAGAAGTGACCCCCATCTTCAACTCCCTGGAGAAGAACGCGAGGTAGGGGCGTCTCCGAAAGCTGCTCGGAGGGCCGTGGCGAACGCCCCGAACCCTTCGGGGCAGGCGACTCCGAGGCGCGTGGTATCTGTGTACATTGCGATCTCGGTACGAAAGTTTCAGAGGCGACAGCCGGGTGAACTCCCGGAGGGCCTTGTCCACAAGGCCGGCCACGGCCACGGCCACGGCCACGTCCACGGTGGCCGTCCACGTGGACGGGCTCCGTGGACGAGGAACGTGGACGGGAACCGTGGACGTGGGCGAGCTTCGTGGACGTGGACGGGCTTCGTGGACGTGGACGGGAATCTGACTCGACTTTCGCCGTTTTTTGGGAGGGCTCCGGTCGGCTCCCGGCCTCCG
>CAZSDX010000096.1:0-16162 GCA_964605685.1 uncultured Polyangiaceae bacterium | reverse complement strand
GCACAAGGCCATCATCGGCCGGCTGGGCCTGGCCCAGCACCAGGGCCGTGCGATCCGGCGCGAGGCCCGGGGGCGGGACGAAGCCGGGGCACCGGCCGCGGCGGAGGCCTCTCCGGAAGCTCGGAACCCCGCCGTGGCGGGGGGCGAGGAGCCGAGGCGCGTGGGGCCGTCGGACCCGGCGGCGCGGGCGCTGTGCGAGCAGGCCCAGGAGCGCTCCCACCGGATGAGCGACCTGCCGGCGCTGGAGGAGGCGCTGGCGATGGCGCGCAAGGCCCACGAGCTCGCGCCGGAGGACGCCTCGGTGATGAGCCTGCTGGGGCTGGTGCTGGTGCGCTGCGGGGTGGCGCGGCGGGACGCGGATCCGGCGCTGATCGCGGAGGCCGAGGACTGGGCGCTCCGGGCGCTGAACACGGACGCGAGCCTGGGGAGCACCTTCGCGACCCTGGGGCTGGTGCGGCTTCACCAGGGGGATCTGCGGGCCAGCGTCCGGGCCTTCCGGGAGGCGATCTCCCGGGAGCCGAAGAACACGGAGGCCAACGCGTACCTGGGGCGCTTCCTGGTGGAGAGCGGGTTCTTGGAGGAGGGCATCCGTCGCCTGGAATTCACCCTGAAGCTCGACCCCAGCGTGCAACATGCATGGTGGAACCTGGCGCGCTCCCACGGGCTCTTGCGGCGCTGGGATCGGGCCGAGGAGGCGCTCGAGAAGGCGGTCGCCGCCACCGGCAACCCGATGTCCAGCAACATCGTCCGGGCGCGCCTTGTCTTCTGGCAGGGCGACCTGAGGATCGCCGCCACCACCGCCGAGCGCATCGAGAGCCTCACGCCCGCGGGGCACTTCATCCGGGCGTTTCTCCCGGCGCTCCGGGCCTACGCGGCGGGGGAGCCGCTGGAGCCCGTCCTGACCGATCTGCGCCAGGCGGGGGCCGCGGTCCCCTCGCCGGCGCTCCGGGCCTTCTGGTGCCAGTCGGAGGCGGAGATCCTCGCCGCCACCGGGCGCCTGGAGCCGGCCCTGGACGCCATCGACCGGGCCGTCGCGCTGCCGTTCGTGGACATCGGATGGATGGACTACTGCCCCGCGCTGGACCGGGTCCGCTCCACGGGCCGCTTCGGCCAGGCCCGCGCCATCATCGCCGCCCGCGCCGAGGCCCTCTGGAAGTGATCCACGCCCCCGGGACGGGCGTGACCCCGGGAGATCGGCTACCCTCCGCGCCCTCTCGCCCGAGGAGCCGCTCCATGAACACGCCGATCCGCCCGCTGATCCCCGCTATTTTCCTGCTGATCCCGGCCTGCCTCCCCCTGGGAGGCCCGCCGAAGGAGGCGGAGAAGAAGCCGCTGGTGACCGACGAGACCAAGGAGGCGGTCCGCCGCCAGGAGGAGATGGCCGACCGGATGGAGGAGCAGCAGGGCAACGCCGAACTGCAGCAGATCGAGCGGATGGAGGCGGATCTGGTGAAGGCGCTCAAGGGATCCCTCGGCCAGCAGGCCCCCTCCCCGGGGCTACCCCCGCCGGAGCCCTCCAGCGCCATCATCGAAGAGCTGACCAGGGCCAAGATCAAGCTCCGCCTGGAGCCGGTCGTCGACCAGGAAGGCCGCCCGGTGAACGACCATTTCCTCCAGCTCAAGGACTCCTTCACCGACCGGGTCCAGGTGCTCTCCCGGAAGATGTCCGAGGGCAAGGCCACCGCCGCCGAGAAGAAGGAGATGCAGGAAGGAGCCAGGCACGTCGGCAAGATCAACGACCTTCGCACGCAGGTGATGAACCTGTCGATGGTGACCATGAGCTCCAACTCCCAGGTGCAGACGTCGTCGATGACCACGCTGCTCCGGGCGGCGGGCATGGTGCGCACCCGCAAGATGATGGAGATGGAGCTGAACGAGGCGGACCACGCCCGGGCGAAGAAATGGCTGGAGCGGCAGCGGCGGTCGGAGGCAGTGGCAGCGACCTCGCTGGGGATGCTGGCCGCCTACCAGGCGGTCCTCAACCAGGGGGGCGACCCGAAGGCGCTGAGCGCCCTGGCGGAGCAGGCCCTCAAGGGGCTGGAGGCCAGGCCGGAGGTCTCCGAGCAGGAGGTGAAGGACTACCTGGGCAACCTCGGGGTGAACGTCGCCCAGGTCAAGGCGCGCTACGAGGAGATGATGCGGAAGATCCACGGGGACGCGAAGTACGAGCGGCAGTACAAGGCAGGGATCGACGCGATGTTCCGCCAGGCGGAGGGGGCCGATAACCAGAAGTCGGTGACCCAGATGGCCGAGGACACGCAGAAGAAATACAACGAGGACCTGGAGCGCTGCGGCCGCGGCGAGGCCATCGACCCCGGGAGCCTGGTCTCCGGCCCCACCTGCAAGGAGGCCCGCAAGGCCCAGCTCGAGGGGCGCCCGCTGCCAAGGCCCGGGCAGGCGGCCTCCGGGGGCGGCGGGGTGGTCGAGTCGCTGACGGACAAGGCGCTGGGGATGATCCCCGGGATCGGCACCATCAAGAACTCGCTGGAGGGCGTGCAGGCGCTGGCCCGGGGCGACACCAAGGGGGCGCTCCAGGCGGCGATCGGGATGATCCCCGGCGGCGGCCCGATCAAGGAGGGCCTCGGCCTCGCGTCGAAGCTGCTCTTCAAGGAGTGAGGCGGACGGTCCCGCGGCGGTCCGGTGGACGGTCCAGGGCCCCCGGTGCGCCTGGATCGCCGCACAGAGAGGGGAGGAACGTCGGTTGCAGTTCCGGGCGGTATGGAGCACCGCGCGAACCCGGGCAAGACCGAGTTGAACCCCCAGCCCGAGCCGCCGCTCTGGTGAAGGGCGGGGAAAAAGAGAGGGGGGAGAAAAAAAGGCTTGCGGCGGGTGGGTGGGGCCTGCTAGCACTCGCCGCCTCTTGAGCGGTCCCAGGTGGATGCGCTCGGGGGCCGGACGTGGCGACACGCCCGAGCAACCTGCCGGTGTAACGGCGGTTGAACGAGGTACAACGCCGCCGAGATTCGACGGGCGCGCCGGGCTCTCAGGGCAGGGCAGGCAGCGCCGGCCGCTTCCGGCGGACGCGACGGTGTACCCCGGTAGACCGAACGACACCGGAGACCCGCAGAGCAGCCAGGACATGCCGGGCCGCGAGCCCAGGATTCAGTGATCGAGGTTCTTCCATGATCAGCAAGGCCAGCGCAATGTACGCGCGCATCTCCCCCCGCAAGGCGCGGATGATCGCCAACCTCGTCCGAGGCAAGAACGCCGCCGAGGCGCTGCAGGAGCTGCAGCACGTGACGAAGGCGGGCGCGCCGGTGGTGAAGAAGGTCATCGAGAGCGCGATCGCCAACGCGAGGGTGTCGAAGCCCGATCAGGACATCGACGACCTGTATATCTCGAAGGCTACCGTCGACCAGGGCCCGAACCGGAACCTCCGGCGGTGGCGCCCGCGGGCGATGGGCCGGGCGACGCCGATCGTGAAGGGCGTCTCACACATCGTGATCGAGCTGGACGCCTACTGAGGCGCCCCCCCCACCGGAGACACCATGGGACAGAAAACCCACCCGTATGGCTTCCGACTTGGCGTCATCAAGACGTGGACGTCCAAGTGGTACGAGGACAAGCAGTACACCCAGTGGCTGCACGAGGATCTGCGGATCAAGCGCGCGGTCAAGGATTACCTCTACAACGCGAACATCGCGGGGGTCGAGGTGGAGCGCGCGGCGAACAAGGCGAAGGTGATCGTGTTCACGGCCAGGCCGGGGATGGTCATCGGCAAGGGCGGCAAGGGCATCGAGACGCTGAAGGTGGGCAACCTCCGGACAGCGGCGAAGGGCGAGCCGAAGTTCCCCGGGGTGCAGGCGTTCACCGGCAACGAGGTGTTCATCGACGTCCAGGAGGTGCGCAAGCCGGAGACGAACGCGCAGCTGGTGGCGGAGAACATCGCGACGCAGCTGGAGCGCCGGGTGGCGTTCCGCCGCGCGATGAAGAAGGCGGTGGCGACGGCGATGAAGTTCGGGTCCAAGGGCATCCGCGTGCGGTGCTCGGGGCGCCTGGGCGGAGCGGAGATGAGCCGCGTCGAGACCTACCGCGAGGGTCGGGTGCCGCTGCACACGCTGCGGGCCGACATCGAGTTCGGGCTGGCCGAGGCGCGGACCACCTACGGGGTGATCGGCGTCAAGGTGTGGATGTTCAAGGGCGAGGTGCTCCAGCGCAAGGCGCGGCGCATCCCGGGCCCCTTAAGGCGAAGGCGAGAGTTCCATGCTGTCCCCCAAGCGCACCAAGTTTCGCAAGCAGCAGAAGGGCAACAACCGCGGCATCGCCCACCGCGGCAGCGACGTGTCGTTCGGCGATTTCGGGCTCCAGGCCCTGGAGTGCGGCCGGGTCACGGCGCGGCAGATCGAGGCGGCTCGTATGGCGATCACCCGCCACGTGAAGCGGGCCGGTAAGCTGTGGATCCGCGTGTTCCCGGACCGGCCGGTGACGAAGAAGCCCCTGGAGGTCCGGATGGGCGGGGGCAAGGGCTCCGTGGAGCTGTGGGCGGCGGACATCCAGCCGGGCCGCGTGCTCTACGAGATCTCCGGGGTCCCGGAGACGGTGGCCCGGGAGGCCTTCCGGCTGGCGGCTCACAAGCTGCCGATCACCTGCAAGTTCCTCGTTCGGTCGGAGACCTGAATCATGAAGGCGAAAGAAATGCGGGAGAAATCCGTCGAGGAGCTGCAAGCCCTCGAGCGTGAGCTGGAGGAGACCCTCTTCACCCACCGCTTCAAGAACTTCACCAACCGGCTCGACGACACGAGCCTCCTGCGCAAGGCCCGCCGCGACATCGCTCGGGTGAAGACCTTGCTGAACCAGAAGAAGACCGCGCCCAAGGGCGGCGAAACCCCGGCGAGCTTAGGCGACAGCAGGCACCACCATGGCCACGCAGAACAACGAGACGAAGACCGAGGCCGCAGCGCCCGAGCAGGCGGCCACCAAGACCCACTCGTTCCGGCGCAAGCTGGTCGGGCGCGTCGTGAGCGACAAGATGGACAAGACCGTCGTGGTCGAGGTGAGCCGCTACAGCCTCGATCGGGTCTACAAGAAGTACGTCAAGCAGCGCGTGAAGTACAAGGCGCACGACGAGAAGAACGAGTACAAGGTGGGAGACCGGGTCGAGATCCAGGAATTTCGGCCGATCTCCCGCGAGAAGCGCTTCAAGGTCATCCGGCTGGTCTCGCGGCCTGCGCTCGCCGAGTGATGCCTTTACGCCCACGGAGAAGCAGCCATGATCCAGATGCGAACCATCCTCGATGTCGCCGACAACTCCGGCGCCAAGGTCGTCCAGTGCATCAAGGTGCTGGGCGGCTCCCGCCGGCGCTACGCCTCGCTGGGCGACATCATCGTCGTCTCCATCAAGGAGGCGCTCCCCGGCTCCAAGGTGCAGAAGGGCTCCACCGCCAAGGCGGTGGTGGTCCGCACCCGGCGGCAGTACTCGCGCCCCGACGGGAGCCTCATCCGCTTCGATACCAACAGCGCCGTGCTCATCGATAACAAGGGTGAGCCCGTCGGGACGCGCATCTTCGGGCCGGTGGCCCGCGAGCTGCGCGCCAAGCGCTTCCTCAAGATTGTTTCCCTCGCGCCGGAGGTGGTGTGATGAACCGGCTTCGTGTTGGTGACCAGGTGATGGTCATCTCGGGCAAGGAGAAGGGCAAGACTGGCCGGATCTCCCGCGTCTTCCAGGAAGAGGACCGCGTCATCGTCGAGGGCCTCAACATCGTCAAGCGGCACACCCGCCCTGGTCCGATGAACCAAGAGGGCGGGATCATCGAGAAGGAAGCCCCGCTGCATGCGTCCAAGGTGATGCCGGTGGATCCGCAGACCGGGAAGCCGACCCGGGTGAAGATCAAGGTCGTCGACGGCAAGAAGGTGCGCACGGCCAAGAGCGGCGCGGTGCTGTCGTCGGAGGAGAAGTTATGGCCGAAGAGCAGAGCTTGCCTCGCTTCAAGGCGCGCTACCACGGCGACGTGGCCGCCGCGCTCCAGAAGGAGTTCAACTACAAGAACCCGATGCAGGTGCCCCGCCTCGAGAAGATCGTGGTGAACATGGGCCTCGGCAAGGCGGTGGGGAACCCGAAGATCATCGAGAGCGCCACCGAGGAGGTGCGCGCCATCACCGGGCAGAAGCCGGTGGTGACCCGCTCCAAGAAGGCGATCGCTGGCTTCAAGCTCCGCGCCGGGTTGCCGATCGGGGTGATGGTGACGCTGCGCCAGGACCGGATGTGGGAGTTCCTCGAACGGCTGGTCACCCTGGCGCTGCCCCGGGTGCGCGACTTCAAGGGCGTCTCGCAGAAGGGCTTCGACGGCCGCGGGAACTACACCCTGGGCCTGCGCGAGCAGATCATCTTCCCCGAGATCGACTACGACCGCGTCGACGAGATCAAGGGCATGAACATCTCGTTCGTGACCTCTGCCAAAACCGACGAGGAGGGGCGAGCGCTCCTCCGCCACCTCGGCATGCCGTTCCGGGCCTGAGGTTAAAAGGAGCTAGCAATGGCCCGCGCAAGCCAGATCGCCAAACTCAACACCATCCCCAAGTTCTCCACCCGCCACCGCAACCGCTGCAAGGTGTGCGGCCGCAGCCGCGCGTTCTACCGCGATTTCGAGCTGTGCCGCGTCTGCCTGCGCGTCTACGGCCTGCGCGGCGAGATCCCCGGGCTCATCAAAGCAAGCTGGTGACGCCATGATGACCGACCCCATCGCCGACATGCTCACCCGCATCCGCAACGCCTCGCTGGCGCGGCACGAGAAGGCCTCGATGCCCAGCAGCAAGCTGAAGCGGAACATCGCCGAGATCCTCAAGGCCGAGGGCTACATCACCGACGTGCGCGAGACGCAAGCGGAGCACGAAACGGGCAAGGAGCTCACCATCGTGCTCAAGTACGGCCGCGACCGCCAGGGGGTCATCGACGGCATCCGCCGCGTGTCCCGCCCCGGCCGCCGGGTGTACGTGCGCCACGACCACATCCCGATGGTGCTCTCGGGCCTCGGGATCTCCATCCTCAGCACCTCCCACGGGGTGATGTCTGACAAGGACGCCCGCCGCAAGAAGGTCGGCGGCGAGCTTCTCTGCGAGGTCTGGTGATGAGCACCGAAACCACCTCCAACGAAATCAGGGTCCGCACCTCCCGCATCGGCAAGCGGCCCATCGAGCTCCCGAAGGGCGTCACCCTCACCCTCCAGGAGACCCCCGCGGGCTCCGTGGCCGAGGTCAAGGGCCCCAAGGGCACCCTCTCCCGCCCCCTCCCCCGAGGCGCGGTGATCAAGGTCGAGGGGAACCAGGTCGCCGTCTCCACCAACACCCGCCCCGAGCAGGCGGCCTGCGTCCAGGGCACCGCCCGGGCGCACCTGGCCAACATGGTGAAGGGTGTGTCCGAGGGCTACACCAAGACCCTGGAGCTGGTGGGCACCGGCTACCGCGCCGAACTCAAGGGCACGGTGCTCCACCTGGCGCTGGGCCTGTCCCACCCGGTGGTGTACCCGCTGCCCGCCTCCATCAAGGCGCAGATCCCCGCGGACTCCAAGGGCACTCTCATCATCCTCACCGGCCCCGACAAGGACGAGATGGGGCAGACCGCGGCGACCCTCCGGTCGTTCCGGCCGCCGGAGCCCTACGGCGGCAAGGGCGTCCGTTACAAGGACGAGAACATCCGTCGCAAGGCTGGCAAGGCCAGCGCCAAGGGCAAGGGCGGCAAGGGCGGCAAGTTAGGGCGTACCATGACAAAGCTGGAAGGACGCGATCGCAGGAAGCTGCGTATCCGCAAGAAGATCACCGGGACGAGCGAGCGGCCGAGGCTTTCGGTGTTCCGCTCGGCCAAGCACATCTACGCGCAGGTCATCGACGACACCACCGGGCAGACGCTCGCGCATGCGAGCACCCTGTCGGAGGGGATCAAGAGCGAGCTGGGCGAGAGCAACAAGACCGAGGCGGCGCGTATGGTTGGCCGCCACATCGCCAGGCTGTGCAGGGAGAAGAACATCACCAAGGTGGTCTTCGACCGGAACGGCTACATGTACCACGGCCGGGTCGTTGCCCTGGCGGAAGGCGCCCGCGAAGGCGAGCTGGATTTCTGAGAGGACATGATGCTGGATCAGCAGATCGACGAGGAGAAACTCCAGGAGCGGGTGATTCACATCAACCGCGTCGCCAAGGTCGTCAAGGGCGGCCGCCGCTTCAGCTTCTCGGCGCTGGTGGTGGTGGGCGACGGCCAGGGTCTGGTAGGGATCGGCCTGGGCAAGGCGAACGAGGTGCCGGAGGCGATCCGCAAGGGGAACGACCAGGCCCGCAAGAACCTGTTCCGCGTGCCCCTGGATCTGAAGACCGTGCCCCACGAGAGCTACGGCCACTTCGGCTCGGGCAAGGTGCTGCTGAAGCCAGCGGCCCCCGGCACCGGCGTCATCGCCGGCGGCGCGGTGCGCGCCGTGGTGGAGTCGGCGGGTATCCAGGACATCCTGACCAAGAGCCTGGGGTCGTCCAACCCCCACAACGTGGTGAAGGCCACGATCACCGCGCTCAAGAAGCTGCACAGCGCCGAGCAGCTGGCGGAGCGCCGTGGCAAGCAATCCGACGAGATCCGCCGCGGCAAGAGCCGGGGTCAGATCGCGGCGCATAGCTGAGCGAGGCAACGATGACGACGGCAAGCAAGCTGGTGGTCAAGCAGGTGCGGAGCACCATCGGGGTCCCCCACACCCAGCAGGCGGTCCTCAAGGGGCTCGGGCTCCACGGGATCGACACCCAGGTCGAGGTCGACAACACCCCCTCGTTCCGCGGGATGATCAAGAAGGTGCTGCACCTGGTCACGGTGCAGGAGCAAAAGGCACCCTGAGAAGGTTTCACGCACATGGCCGACATCCTCTCCAAGCTGCAGGCGCCCCCGGGCGCCAACACGCCCAAGCGCCGCGTCGGTCGCGGCGTGGGCTCGGGCCTCGGCAAGACCGGCGGCCGCGGGCAGAAGGGCCAGAAGGCCCGGTCCAAGGGCAACATCAACAAGCTGCACTTCCACGGCGGCCAGACGACGCTGCAGCGGCGGCTGCCGAAGCGGGGCTTCCGTAACCCGTTCCCGACGGTGGTGGCCATCGTCCCGGTGGGGGCCCTGGAGGAGCGCTTCGAGGCGGGCACCGAGGTGACCGAGAAGCTGCTCCGGGTCGAGGGGCTTGTGTCCGGGCGGCTCGACAAGATCAAGATCCTGGGGGATGGTGAGCTGACCAAGGCCCTCACGGTCCAGGCGCACGCCTTCTCCCGCTCGGCTCGCGAGAAGATCGAGAAGGCCGGGGGCAAGGTGGTGGAGGTGGCCGCCAAGGCCACGGACGCCGCCGAGAGCGCCTCTTTACCCCCTCTGCCCCATGGTCCTCGCCAACCTCGCCCAAGTCCCCCGGGTCCCCGAGCTCCGCCGCCGCCTGCTGTTCACCCTGGCCATGCTGGCGGTGTACCGCATCGGCGTGTTCATCACCGCCCCCGGGGTCAACCGGAACGCGATGAAGTCGGTGGTGGCGAGCAAGGGCTCGGGGCTGATCGGGATGTTCAACCTGTTCAGCGGCGGGGCGGTGGAGAACCTGTCGATCTTCGCCCTGGGCATCATGCCCTACATCTCGATGAGCATCATCATGAGCCTGCTCGGGATGGTGTACAAGCCCATCGAGGAGCTGAGGAAAGAGGGGGAGCAGGGGCGGAGGAAGATCGACCAGTACACCCGGATGGGGACGGTCATCCTGGCGGCGTTCCAGGCCTTCGGGGTGGCGACGACGCTGGAGGGGATGACCGGTGAGCTGGGCGAGGTGGTGGGGAAGCCGGGGCTGTCGTTCCGGCTGATGACCATCCTGACGCTGACCACCGGGACGGCGTTCCTGATGTGGGTGGGCGAGCAGATCACCGAGCGAGGGATCTCCAACGGAACCTCGATGCTGATCTTCGCCGGGATCATCACCGACATCCCCAACGCGGTGGGGAACTACCTCCAGCAGAACAAGGGGAACGTGCAGCCGCTGACGGTGGCGACGGTGGCCCTGGTGATCGCGGTGACGGTGGGGACCATCGCGTTCTTCGAGCGAGCGCAGCGGCGCATCCCCATCGTGACGTCGAGGCGCCAGGTGGGCAAGCGCATCTACGGCGGGCAGCAGGCGCACCTGCCGCTGAAGGTGAACGTGGCGGGGACGATCCCGCCGATCTTCGCCAGCTCGCTGCTGGCCTTCCCGGCGACCCTGGCGCAGTTCAAGGTCCCGGGGATGAACGCGGTGCAGGATTTCATCAACCGCGGCGACTGGATCTTCAACACCTTCTACACGCTGCTCATCATCTTTTTCTGCTTCTTCTACACGGCGGTCACCTTCCAGGCGGTCGACGTGGCAGACAACCTGAAGAAGCAGCAGGCGAACATCCCCGGGATCCGCCCGGGCAAGCAGACCGCCGAGTACATCGACCGGGTGCTGACCCGGATCACCTTCGGCGGGGCGCTGTACGTGGCGGCGGTGTGCGTGATCCCCCAGATCATCTTCAACGCGCTGCGGGTTCCCTCGCTGGCTCGCTTCGGCGGCACCTCGATCATGATCGTGGTCGGTGTGGCGCTGGAGACGGTCAACCAGATCGACGTGCAGCTGACCACCAACAAGTACGAGGACGTGGGCACCGGGGCGACGCCGAAGCTGAGCGGCCGCCGCGAGGTCACCGCCTGACCGCGGGAGGGTAGCAAGATGCGCTTGATTTTCGTGGGCCCTCCGGGGGCCGGCAAGGGTACGCAGGCCAAGGTGCTGTGCCAGCGCTTCGGCATCCCCCAGCTATCCACCGGGGACATGCTGCGAGCCGCCAAGAGCAACAACACGCTGCCAGCGGAGATCGCGGCGGTGATGGCCAGCGGCGGGCTGGTACCGGACGAGGTGGTGATCGACCTGATCGACCGGCGCCTCGGGGACGCGGACTGCCAGGGGGGGTTCCTGCTGGACGGGTTCCCGCGGACGGTCCCCCAGGCGGAGGCGCTGGGGAAGCTCCTGGAGCGCCGGGGCTGGGCCCTGGACGCGGTGGTCCAGCTGGACGTGCCGAGCGAGCTGCTGGAGGAGCGGGCGATCTATCGTCGCTCGCACAAAAAGACTGGACAAATTTTTCACCTCAAATATAGTCCGCCGCCCCCGGGTACGGACCCGGAGGATCTGGAGCATCGGGCCGACGATCAGCCCGAGAAGGTGCGAACCCGCCTGAAGGCCTACGCAGACATGACGGCGGCGCTCCTACCTTACTACCAGGCGGCCGGGCTGCTCCGGCGCGTCGACGGGGTGGGGGATCCGGCCGCGGTGTCCGAGCGGGTGCTCGGGGCGCTGGGCAAGCGAGAGTGAGCCTTTCGAGAGGCGAGAGTACGCGAGTGGAAGAACGGGGCCCGGCCCCGATGCGGAGAGAGCGATGAAGGTGCGACCGTCGGTCAAGAAGATCTGTGACAAGTGCAAGGTTATCCGGCGGCGCGGTGTCGTCCGGGTCATCTGCGACAACCCGCGCCACAAGCAGCGGCAGGGTAGCTTAGGTAGCGAGGACGATCATGGCTCGTATTGCAGGTGTTGACCTCCCCCGCCGCAAGCACATCGTTTACGCGCTCCCGTACCTCTACGGCATCGGCCGGACGACGGCCCGCCAGATTTGCGAGCGCGCGAAGGTCCCCTTCGACAAGAAGGTGGAGGAGCTGAGCGAGATCGAGGTCAAGGCGATCCGCGAGATCATCGACGCCGAGTACAAGGTCGAGGGAGACCTGCGGCGCGAGGTCCAGATGAACATCAAGCGGCTGATGGATCTCGGGTGCTACCGGGGTCTCCGTCACCGCAAGGGGCTGCCGGTCAACGGGCAGCGCACCCACACCAACGCCCGCACCCGCAAGGGCCCCCGCAAGGGTGCCACGCCGCGGCAAGGCTCCGCCAAGAAGTGATGTGAAGGCAGGACGAGCGTCATGAGCACTGCGTCGAAGACAGCCGCGAAGAACAAGCAGCAAAAGAAGAAGGTCAAGAAGAACGTCGCGACCGGGATCGCCCACATCCAGAGCACGTTCAACAACACCGTCGTCACGATCACCGACATCAACGGCAACGTGATCTCGTGGTCGTCGGCGGGCTCCCGGGGGTTCAAGGGCTCCCGCAAGAGCACGCCGTTCGCGGCGCAGCTGGCCGCCGAGGACGCCGCGCGCCGGGCGATGGAGCACGGGATGCGTTCGGTGGCGGTGTTCGTGAAAGGCCCGGGAGCGGGCCGCGAGAGCGCGCTGCGCGCGCTCCAGAGCGTGGGCTTCCGCGTCACCCTGGTGCGCGACGTCACCCCCATCCCCCACAACGGCTGCCGGCCGCCCAAGCGGCGCCGCGTCTTATCCCCCGACTTCCCAGGAAGAACCATGGCCCGTTACATTGGCCCCGTCTGCAAGCTGTGCCGCCGCGAGGGCATGAAGCTCTACCTCAAGGGGGAGCGTTGCCACTCCGACAAGTGCGCCGTCTCCCGCCGCCCCTTCCCCCCTGGCCAGCACGGCCAGGCCCGCATCAAGCTGTCCGAGTACGGCCTGCGCCTCCGCGAGAAGCAGAAGGTCCGCCGGATCTACGGCATCCTGGAGCGGCAGTTCGCCAAGTACTTCGCCACCGCCGCGACCTCCAAGGGGAGCACCGGCGAGAACATGCTGTCGCTCCTGGAGCGGCGGCTGGACAACGTGGTCTACCGCATGGGCTTCGCGTCGACCCGTGCGGAAGGCCGGCAGATCGTCAAGCACAACCACGTGCTGGTGAACGGCAAGCGGCTCAACATCCCGAGCTACGTCGTGCGCGTGGGCGACAAGGTGGAGATCAAGGAGTCGAGCCGGAAGATCCCCACGGTGCAGGCCGCCGCCGCCGCCGCCGACCGGCGCCCCATCGTCTCCTGGGTCGACGTTGACCGCGGGAACTTCGCCGGGGCGCTCAAGAGCCTGCCGCTGCGCGAGGAGCTGAACGAGCCCGCGATCCGCGAGCAGTACGTGGTCGAGTACTACAGCCGCTGATTTCCTCGACCCTCCTGGCCTCCGGAGAGGAGGGTCCCCCTTCGCCGGCGCCTCGCCGGCGTTCGTGTTGCTTGACTTCCCTTCCTCCGCCGGGGCGGAGCGGGCAAGCCGAGATGGTTCGGCCCCCCTCCGTGACCTCGGCGGATCAACCCCGCGGGCCCGCCCCGCCCCGACCTCAGGAGGACCAACGAGCATGACCCAGGCTGCCCCCCCGAACCGTATCTGGCGCGACCTCATCCGTCCCAAGGGGATCTCCACCGAGCAGGAGAGCGAGTTCCACGGACGCTTCACCTGCGAGCCGCTGGAGCGGGGCTTCGGCATCACCATCGGCAACAGCCTCCGCCGCATCCTCCTGTCGTCGCTCCAGGGGGCAGCGATCACGGCGATCCGCATCGACGGGGCCCTCCACGAGTTCACCACCGTCCCCGACGTGGTGGAGGACGTGGCCGACATCATCCTGAACCTCAAGCAGGTGGTCTTCAAGGCTCCCTCGCCCCGGACCTACACCGTCCGCATCGACAAGGAAGGCCCCACCGTCGTCACCGCCCGCGACATCGCCTGCGTCGACGGCCTCGAGGTGCTCAACCCCGACCACCCCATCGCCACCATCGACAAGAAGGGCACCCTCGGCATGGAGCTGACGGTCAACGTCGGCCGTGGCTACATCCCCGCCGAGCGGAACAAGACCGCCACCATGCCCATCGGGACCATCCCGATCGACGCGCTCTTCAGCCCGATCCGCAAGGTCAACTACACCGTCCAGAACGCCCGCGTCGGCCAGGTGACCGACTACGACAAGCTCATCCTCGACGTCTGGACCAACGGCGCCGTCCGCCCCAGCGACGCCGTGGCCTTCGCCGCCAAGATCCTCAAGGATCAGCTCTCCATCTTCATCAACTTCGAGGAGACCGAGGAGGCCCCCTACCAGAACGAGTCCTCCGACTCGGAGCCCCTCAACGAGAACCTCTTCCGCTCCGTCGATGAGCTGGAGCTCTCCGTCCGCTCCGCCAACTGCCTCCAGAACGCGAACATCACCCTCATCGGCGAGCTGGTCCAGCGCACCGAGCAGGACATGCTGAAGACCAAGAACTTCGGCCGCAAGTCCCTCAAGGAAATCAAGGAGATCCTCGGGACCATGAACCTCTCCCTCGGTCTCAAGATCGACGGCTGGGAGCAGCTCAAGGCCCGCTGGATGGCCCAGCAGCAATCCCAGGGCTGACCCCTCCTCCTCCCCCTCTCGGCCCCGCGCTGGTCCCCACCCGCCCGGTGCCCCGGTTGCCTCCCTCAACGTGAAGAAGATCTGCCATGCGCCACCTCAACGCAGGCCGCAAGTTCGGCCGTAACACCAGCCATCGCCGGGCCATGTTCCGCAACCTCGCGGCCAACCTCGTCGCCCACGAGCGCATCGAGACCACCGAGGCCAAGGCCAAAGAACTCCGCCGCGTCGCCGAGCGCCTCATCACCAAGGCCAAGCGCCTCGGCGCCGTCGCCTACACCCCCCAGAGCCAGCTCTCCCCCCAGGACAAGGCTCGCCGCCTCCACGTCCAGCGCCTCGTCTCCGCCTTCCTCCCCCGCTTCGGCGTCGTCCCTGGCCCCGACAACAAGGGCAAGCGCGTCGACCTCGTGGAGAAGCTCTTCCTTGACCTGGCCAAGCGCTTCGCCGAGCGCCCCGGCGGCTACACCCGCATCCTCAAGCTCGGGCCTCGCCGCGGCGACAACGCCCCGATGGTCTACATCGAGTTCGTCGAGGCCGGCGCCCCCCCCAAGGCCGAAACCCCCGCCCCGGAGGCCCCTGCCGCCGAGTCCGCCGAGTCCACACCGGCCTTAACACCCGCAGGGAGAGGCCCGCACCTCTCCCTCCTGCACCCGGCGCCGCGCTGCCTGGCACCGTGCGTCCTCCGGACCCGCCAGCCGACACAGCACCTCCGTCGCGCGCCGCATCGACGCCAGCGCTCGACACACCTCCACGCAAACCTCCTTCCGGTGCTCCTCGCGGGGGGCCGGACCAGGCGACACCCCTGCCCCCTGCGGCTGGGATGGCGCTGGCTGGGCCTGGGCGGGCGGCTGGGCGCCGTCGCCGTCGATCCTGCCGCTCAACGCCTTCTTTAGCGCCGCGGCTCCCCGTTCGAGCTGCGCCTCGGCCTGCTCCGCGGTGGCCGGCTCGGGCTCGGGGGGAGGCTCCGTCGCGGAGGGGCTGGGTTGCTGGGCAGGGACGCGCGGCGCCACCGCGCAGGCCCCCAACCCCAGCGCCAACCCCAGCGCCACGAGCGCCCGCCCCGCGGTATCTCCGGGCGATCTGCTGATCTGCTCACGCATGGGCGGTTTGTATCCCGATTTCGCGGACCTCCGCCGTCATAATTGGCCCCATGAGCGCCCTCCCTGCCGGCTCGGAGCAGATCGATGCGTGGGCCCGCCTCCGCGGGTTCCCTTACCGAAGTTTCCCGGAAGACGCGTGGTTCCGCGCTTGGGAGCCCTTCTGGGTGCTGATCTCCCCGCTGCGCTACCTCAACGCGGTCCAGACGGTGGTGGGGCGCTCCCAGGTGATCCTGGCGGAGCCGTGGTACGCCGACGATGGCTTCCTGCCGGAGCGGCGTTCCCTCTTCGCCTTCGTCTCCCACCCGGGGCTCCGCTACCGGGCCGCCGCCCGCGTCGGCGCCAGCAGCCTCACCCGCGTCGCCTTCCTGGGCGAGCTGCGCCCCTCCGAGCAGAGCACCGGCGACGTCGAGTGGGACAACCTCGCCCTCACCTACGCGGCCTCGCCGCTGGACGCGGTGCGCGCCTTCACCCCCTCGCTCCGGAAGCTGCTCCTCGGCTGGGGCTTCGCGGGTCACCTGGAGCTGAAACACGGCGGCCTCTTGCTCCATCTGGAGGACGCCCAGCCCGTCCCCCACGACCTGGAGCGGGTGCTCAACTGGATCCCCATGTTGCTGGAGAAGGCCCTCAAGGAGCGCCCTTGAATCCCCCGGCGGAGGTCGCCTCCCTCTCCGTCGCCTCGCTGCTGGAGCTGGCCAGCGCGGGGCAGCTCCGCCCGCTGCCGCTCCCGCGGCCGGCGCGCTGGACCGAGGCGGAGACCCTCGGGTTCCTCGACAGCATCCTGCGGGGCCTCCCCTGCGGCGCGCTGGTGCTCGGGCGAGGCCCCGCCCGCAAGGGGACGGTGCGCCTGGGCCGCTGGTCCGTCGACGCCCCGGCCTGCCCCGA
>CAZSDX010000095.1:2941-16269 GCA_964605685.1 uncultured Polyangiaceae bacterium | reverse complement strand
GTCGGTGGCGGCGCCCCGCGGGTTGAAGCGGTAGCCGAGGCCCGCGGCGAGGTGCGCGGCGTAGCGGGCGGGGATCCAGGCGTCGTCGACGGTGAAGCCCCGGAGCGCCCCCAGCGCAGGCAGCGTGAGCGCCGCGCCGATCACGGCGGCGAGGCGCCGGAGGGGTGGGGAGGGGCGCAAGGGGCGGATCGCTTAGCGACTCTCGGCGGGTCTGTCCAATACCGTGCAATGGAGGGCGAAAAGTTCTTCTCTGGCCCCGGTCCTCCTAGCATCCACGGTCGATAGATGACGGGCTTCCAGATCCTCTTCGGCCGCCCCGAGCAACCGCGAGCAGGGCGCCCCACGACGGGCGTGCTCGACCTCGTTGTTGATGGGATGAACCTCACCGCTCGCGTCGGGGAGAGCCACGTCCCGCCCTTCCTGCGGGACCTCGCCTACGCCGCCGCTGACCTCGCCACCGGACGCCGGGGCCGCGTCACGGTCCCCTTCTACCTCTACGAGGACCCGTGGGAGCTGGGCCTGCTCCGCGAGGGCACCGGCGTGCTCCTCACCCTCTTCCGCAGCGGCGCCTCGGCGGAGGTCGCCGTCCACGAGCGCTTCCTCCAGGGCGACGCCCTCCTCGCCGGCCTGGCCCGCGCCCTCGACGAGCGCCTCGCCCGCCGCAGCTCCGACCAGGAGCACGCGGATCTGGAGTGCGCCCGGGGGGTCCTCCAGACCGTGGGGCCGTGGCAACCCGGCCCGGGGCTGCCGCCGTCGTGGCACACGATCCCGCCGGAGGAGGGGCCGCTGGCGCTGGGGTGCGAGCTGCTGCTGAGGCCGCCCTCGCCGGACGAGCCACCGCCGTCGGTGGCGCGCACCGATCTGCTGCCGCTGCTGATCCAGGGGAAGCTGCGGCTGCGGGCGGGGAGCCTGGAGCGCGAGCTGAGCGATTGCTTTGTCTTCCTGGTGGTGGAGCGCCTGGTGGATGTCGCCGAGCAGTGCCTCGCGGCGGCGGAGCGCGGCCAGGCGATGCAGCGACGCTTCGAGGCGGGGCGGCTGTCGGGGGGGGTGAGGCAGGCAGAGGACGGCGCGCTCCAGCTCTCCTTGCGCAAGGGGCAGGGGAGGCCCGCCGGGGTCGGGGAGGTGTACCCGACGGACGCGCGCGCCTTCGCCCAGGCGGCGGCGGATCTGGGGCGGAACCTGGTGAGGCTGCTACTGAGGCAGGATCGAGCGCAGGGGCAGAACCTGAGGCTGGACGCCCTCCGGGCCTCGGTGCGTCGGCTCCAGGACGGGCTACGGCCGAAGCAGGAGCTGTCGTCCCGGCTGAACCACGCGCCGGAGAGCTACCGGGCCTACGCGCTGGCGGCGCATCGAAAGCCGGGGGGCGAGGGGTCAGGGATAACCCACGGAAAGCTGCGCTTCGCGGAGCGCTGGGAGGCGACGATCCCGGGGATCGACCTGGCCAACACCTTCCTCTGCGGGGACAGGCTGCTGGTGACGAGCAACCGGGATCTGGCGGCACTGGGGAGGAACAGCGGGGACGTGTTGTGGAAGCAGCCGGTGGAGCGTGCGGTGGCGATCCCGACGCCGGGGGGGCTGGCGAGGCTGCACCCGGACGGGCAGCTGGACCTGCACGACTACGGCAACGGGGAGGTGGCGCTGTCGATGCGGCTGACGCCGCGCTTCGGGGGGCCCTCGTCGGGGACGGTGATCCACGCGCCGGGGCTGCCGAAGCTGCTGGTGGTCACCGAGGGGGAGCGGCACCTGTCGGCGCTGGACCTGGTCTCCGGGGAGATCCGGTGGCGCCACACCCTGTCCCGGGCGGGCGCCACCCGGCTGCGCCGCGCGGGGAAGCTGCTGCTGGAGGTCTCCGGCGACCAGCTCCTCACGGCGCTCGACGTGCAGTCCGGCGAGATCGTCTGGAGGCGCCGCACCTCGGCCCCCTGCCACCAGGCGCCGTCCTTCGATCACGACGTGCTCTTCCAGCTCGCGAGCGACGCGGGGGGGCGCCGGGGTCGGCCCTGGCTCTACTCCATCGACGCCTGGACCGGCGCGGTACGCTTCGAGGCGCCGCTGCCCGCCCAGCCCAATTGCCACGGAGCGCCGCTGCTCACGGGGGATACCGCCGCCGTCCTGACCCGGGATGACCGGGGCACCGGGCTGATGGCCTTCGACCGCGGCACCGGCGAGCTGCGCTACCAGCTCCCCCCCGGGCTCGCCCCCCACAACGCCTCCTGGCTCGCGGTGGACGGCTGTCTGTTCGCCAACACGGCCCGGGGCGAGCTGCTGGGGATCGACGCGGCGACCGGGGCGGAGCGGTTCCGGCTCCAGCTCTGCGAGCCCTCCGACGAGGACGTGCCGAGGCGCCTGGATCCGGTGCTCCGCTCCGGCGCGCTGTTCGTCCCCCAGCGGGAGGTGTACGTGGTCCGCCCCCGGGACGGCGAGCTGCTGGGCAAGGTGCCCTCGGAGCTGATCCCCGATCTGCTCCGGGTGGACGAGCGCTGCGACGTGTACCTGGGGGAGGAGAGCGGGATGCTGGCGGCCTTCGGCGCCGGCCCCCGGCTCACGCTGGTCAAGAGCTGAGGGGTACCGCCCGGGGCCGAGCCGGGGTAGGCAGGCGCCCATGACGACGATCCAGCTTGAGACCTTCTCCAAGCTCCCGTTCGGCGGCGTCAGCCCCAAGCTGATGGCGCAGCGCCTCGCCGCCGAGGGGGCCGCCGTGGCCGCCGCCGACCTGGAGCGGGCCCGGGCCCGGGTGCGCCCCTCGGGGGTCTCCTTTCCGGAGGGGAGCGCGGTGCTGATGCTGGGCGGGTCCGGGGGCATCCTGCGGGCGCTTGCGATCCAGCTCGTGGTGGGGGAGCGCGTGCCGGTCTACGCGATGCATTACGACAGCGAGAAGCTGCAGATCGGCCCCCACCACGCCCGGGCCCTGGAGGCCGCCGCCGCGGGGCTCGGCGTCCCCTGCCGCTTCCTCAACGCGGACGCCACCCGCCCGGAGAAGATCCAGGGGATGGTGGACACGATCAAGGAGGGGGGGCACCGCTGCGTGCATCTGATCAACGGCATCGCCGCAGGAGCCACCAAGCGCTTCGCCGAACACGGGACGGCGAAGGTACGGGATCTGGACATCGCCTTCGACCCGCTGCGTCAAATCGCGGATTTCTCCTCCTGGGAGTCCATCCGCCGCTTCGGCCTGGTCGACGTGGAGATCGCCACCGAGGCGGACATCGAGCGTACCTACAAGTTCATGGGCCGCTCCACGGACCCTTGGGCCGACGCGCTCCACGAGGCGGGGCTGCTGGTCCCGGGGGAGAGCGTCGTCGCCTTCACCGACTACGACTACGAGCCGGACGACCCGGTGTACGCGCTCGGGCCGCTGGCCCAGGCCAAGGTGCTCCAGCGGGAGAGCATGCGCCGGATCCGCGAGCGCACCGGCGTCCGCACCCTGCGCCTCTGCTACCCGGCGATGAACACCACGGCGCTCGGGGCCATCCCGGGGGGGACGCTGATGTTCGCCGGCACCGCCCAGATCCTCTTGGAGCAGGGGGTCTACCAGGACATCTCCGCCCTCGCCGCCGCGACCCTCCCGGTCTTTTCTCCGTCGTTTCCTGGCGAAGAATTGCGGGTGGATGAGGCCTTCCAGCGGGTCCTTCCCGAGTTCCACCGGCGCAAGGTGACGATGCACTCCGGAAACCTCCGCGAGCACTTCCCCCTCGTCATCGGCAACCCGGGGCTCTGACCTCGCTGCCAGGGGGGGGCGAGTCCTACCTCCGCGCCATCCACCGTGGTCCTGAAAAATACCAGCCACACCCGAGAAACCGCCCCGAGGGAAATGCGCTACAGAACGCTTGCTTTATGGTGCATGACAAGTACGCTGCACTCCGCTCGTTCACACGACCTCTCGGGGGCTCCGAGAGACCATCGTAGGTGCTTTCCCTGTTCGCTGGAGGATACGCGTATGAAGTCACGTCACTGGGGCGCGCTTCTTGGCCTGCTCGCCTTTGCTTCTCTCGGTCTCGCCGCTGGCTGCGGTGAGGAAGCTGCTGCCGACCCACCCACCGGCACCGCCGGAACCGGTGGCTCCGCGGGCTCCGCCGGCTCCGGCGGCGCTCCCGTCCAGAACGACTGCGAGGACGAGGCTTCCTGCAAGGAAAAATACGGGACCAAGCCCGGCGAGGGCGCCCTCCCCCCCCCGGCCCCTGCGGATGCCCCTGCCAGCGGCGAGGATCTGATCCACGCGTTGAGCAAGCTCTACGTGGGGGAGACCGACCGCAGCGGCAACGTCAGCGGCGAGGCCTGGAAGGACATCGGCTTCGACATCGACGGGTTCTCCAGCACCGCCAAGCAGGGCTACCACTGCAAGCCCGCCGCCGGCGCCAAGGCCGCGGACATCCGCGTCGATGGCAACAAGGGCATCGATAACTCCTTCGGGAAGAACATCGTCAACGGGCTCCTCGCCACCCTGATCTCCAACCCCTCCGAAGAGATCTCCAGCTCCATCACCGAGGGCAGCTTCTCCGTCGTCCTCAAGATGGAGAAGCTCGGCACCGCCGCCAACGCCACCGGCGTCAACACCCAACTCTTCGCCGCCAAGGGCGAAGAGGCCGACGGCAAGGACGTCCCGCCCCCCGCCTCCGGCGACTGGTCCACCTACAAGTGGCGGCCCTTCCCCGAGATCGTCGAGGCCGACGGCTCCTCCAAGGTAAAGTTTGCCACCTCCTACGTGAACAACAACATCTGGGTCTCCGGCGGCCAGGGTACCGTCAAGCTCCAGCTCGCCATCCAGGGCTTCAACCTCGCCCTCGACATCAACAAGGCCCAGATCGCCGTCGACCTCACCGACCGCGTCAACGGCAAGAACGGCACCATCGGCGGCGTCCTCGCCACCGAGCAGCTCGTCGACGCCCTCAAGAAGGTCGCCGGCAACTTCGGCTCCAACTTCTGCGGCGAGAGCTCCGCGCTCGAAGGCATCCTGGAGTCGGTCCGCCAGGCCTCCGACATCCTCCAGGACGGCACCCAGGACCCGGCCAAGGAGTGCAACGGCATCTCCATCGGCCTCGGCTTCGACTCCAAGAAGAGCGACCTGGGCGACAAGGCTCCCCCCTCCGAGAGCAAGGATCCCTGCGCCGAAGCCAAGTGAGCTGACGCCAGCTCCTCGCCTCGGGCCCCGCGGCTTGCGACGACCTGCCCTCCCCGGCAGGTCGTTCTGCTTTGGGCAAACGGACCGTTCGCGAGGACGGTTTCCAGGAGGCCCCCCCGACCTCCAAAACGCACGACGAGCCCCCCGCAGGCGAGGGAAAGCCCATGGCATAACCCCTGCATTCCCTCCCTGGTGAAGGGAGACGATCTCGATGACGCTCGGACGACTTGGCTTGCTGGGTGGGGTGCTGGTGGGGTTGCTCGCAGGATGCGGGGGAGATGACGCGAGCAGCAGCGACATGGGACCCGCAGTCTTTGTGGAGGACAGCAACCGGGCGACCGGCGGGAGCGGCGGGAGCGGCCCCAAGGGGCCGCCCAGCGACTACGGCGGGAGCGGCCACGCTGCCGGGAGCGGCTCCTGGAACGGTGGCGGCAGTTCTTCCACGGGCGGAGGCTCCGGCGGCACCGGGCAGTCCGGGGAGATCGGCGGCACCAGCGCGGCCGCCGGGACCGGGAACAGCGCCGGTACCGGGAACGCCGGTGATGGCGGGGCCGCCGGCGAAGGCGGCGAGGCCGGGAGCGCAGGAGCAGGCGGGGATGTTGTCTGCCCCGGGGTCGATCTCTCCCAGCCGACGACGCTCTACTTGTCGGCGGACGACTCGAACTCGATGGCCTCGGCGGCGCTGGCCCGGGGGATGATCCGGAACGGGAAGACGCCGCCAGCACAGATCATCCGTCCCTACGAGTTCCTGAACTACTACAACGTGGCCTACGAGGCGCCGGCGAAGGGGCAGATCAACCTGGTGCCGCAGATGCGCCCGGGGAAGATGAAGGGGGAGTACGACCTGCAGATCGGGGTCCAGTCGGCCAAGCCGGACGCGGTGCGCCGCCCGATGAACCTGACGCTGGTGCTGGACACCTCGGGCTCCATGCAGGGCATGCCGATGACGCTGATGCTGGCGGCGGGCAAGGCGCTGGCGTCGCAGCTCCAGTCCGGCGACATCGTCTCGGTGACCACCTGGAACACCCAGAGCAACGTCGCGCTCTCGGGTCACGTGGTCCAGGGGCCAAACGATCCGAAGCTGCTGTCGGTGCTCGTCAGCATGCAGGCCGGAGGGGGGACGGATCTGCACAGCGGGCTGGTGAACGGCTACGAGCTGGCGCGCAAGCACTACGCCGAGTCGAGGACCAACCGGGTCGTCGTCATCAGCGACGGCATGGCCAACGTGGGCGTCACCGACGAGCAGATGATCGGCAAGGAGGCCGACATCGAGAACAAGGAGGGGATCTACTTGGTCGGGGTCGGCGTGGGCGACGGGGTCAACGACACGCTGCTCAACGTGGTGACCGACGCGGGCAACGGCGCCTACCTCTACCTCGACTCGGTGGCGGAGGCGAAGCACATGCTCGCCGATCGCTTCGACGAGGTGGTGGAGATCGCCGCTCGTAACGTCCAGGTGTCGATGACCATGCCGTCCTACTTCTCCATCGTGAAGTTCTCCGGCGAGCAGTACTCCACCGACCCTTCCAAGGTGAAGCCGCAGCACCTCGCTCCCGGTGATGCCATGGTCATCAGCCAGACGCTCCGGGCTTGCTCTCCCTCCCTGGTCGTCCCCGAGGATCCCATCCGCTTCAAGGCTTCCTGGGTCGACCCCGGGTCGTGGCTCCAGAAATCCGTCGAGGTCGACTCCACCGTCGGGGAGATCCAGGCGCAGGGTGACGCGCAGCTCCGGCGGGGACTGGCCATCGTGGCCTACGCCGAAGCCCTCAAGAAGGGTCAGACCTGCTTCAACCGGCAATCCTTCGTCCAGGATGTCCTCGACGCCGCCGACGCCGCCGATCCGGAGAAGAAGGACCCCGCCTTGCTGGAGATCCGGGAGCTGGTCACCGCCTTCGGTGACCTCTGCCCCTGACCGCTCACCCGGAGCGATCCTCCTCCGGGGGTCGCCGCGCCGCCCACCGTAGCCCCGCCGCCACCAGCACCACCAGCGCCGACACCGCCGTCGCCGTCAGCGTGTTGTTCGCCAGAAAATCCCGGAACCACCCCAGCGGCCCCGCCAGCGCGTCCCCGGAGAAACGCACCAGCGCCAGCGCCCCCACGGTCCCCACCAGGTTGAGCACCACGAACAGCGCCGGGTTCAGCCGCGACGCCCCGGCGAGGGTACAGACCAGCGGGTCCGGCCAGAGCAGCACCAGCAGCCAGCTCGCCCGGCGCGCGGCTCTGTCCAGCCACCGCACCGCGCGCCCTGCGCCTCCGATCCTCGCGATCAGCTCCTCCAGCGCCAGCTCCCCGTAGTCCCGGCCCAGCAGGTACATGAACGGATCCACGGCGAACATCCGGGGCAGCGCCACCGCGAAGAAAGGCAGCGCCTCGACCTGCGGCGACGCCAGCAGCAGGTGGCGCCCCAGCGGGCTGAGCGCCACCAGCGAAAGCGGCGCATGCACCAGCAACGACGGCGCCAGCGCGGTGCCCAGGGTGCTGGCCAAAGCCGAGAGGGCGAAGGGCACCAGCAGCAGCGCCAGGCGCCGGCGATCGACGGAGGGAGGCACCGGACCAGTGTAACCACCGCCGTACTCCTTGCGGGATCGCCGGCGGAGGTGGGCCGTGGCATGGTGGCGCCGATGCCGGACGTGCTCCTGTTCCAGCGCCGCGTCGCCGGGGTCTCCCTGGAGATCCTCAGCGAGGACGGCGACGCTCGCGCCACCGTGGCCTACCCCTACCCCGACCCTCGCTTCGAGCAGGGCGGCTTCCCCCTCGTCGTCCGGGCGATCCGCTGGATCTGCGGGCGCCTGGCCGGGGCCGCTCCTTCGGTGTTGTTCCTGGCGGAGCTGGCCCCCTGCACCAGCACGGAGGTCCCCCCGGAGGTCCCCCTGGACCTCGACGACCTGGAGGCCTGGCTGGCCGAGCAGCGGGAGGGGACGATCGGTTCTCTTGCACCCGCTCGCGGCCTCTGGCTTCCGGCGGAGCACGGCTTCGAGGAGCTGGAGCAGAAGATCGCCGCCATGGAGCAGGCCAGCGCCGAGGAGTCCCGCCTGCGCCTGCTGCTCCTGGAGCGGGAGGCCCCCGACGCCCGCGGCTGGGACCTCGCCCACGAGGACGGGATCACCACGCTGGGTCGCTGGCGCGTGGAGCTCCCGGAGACCCCGGCGCCGCTGGACCCGGAGGACATCGCCCCGGTGAGCGCGCTGCTGGACGGGCTGGCGGCGGAGCTTGCCCCTCGCCTGGCCAACGGCAAGGGGCACTGAGGCGCCGCTCAGCTCGCCAGCTTCGACGCCAAGGCTTCCCGGGCCAGCCCGTCAAAGTCCATGCGCCGGGCCCGGGCCATCTCCTCGTCGGAGTAGAGGCGCTGCATGAACTCGGGCTCGATCCCGGCGATGCGGGCGGCCACGCCGCGGAGCAGGGGGCCCGCGACCGGGTGGTGGGAGACCTGCAGGAGGAAGAGCTGGAGCTTGCCGAAAGGGGTGTTGTCGATGCCTTGCTGGGAGGACATGAGCTGCATGCGCTTGAAGGCCTCGCGCATGCGGCGTCCGGTGGGGTCGACGAGGCGCATGGGCTGGAAGAAGACGGCCCGGGAGAAGGGGGCGGCGCGGTAGATCAGACCGAGGAAGGTGTACCAGGCCTTGACCCGGGTGAGCAGCGAGGGAGGAGGGCGCTGGGCCAGCTCGGCGAGGTAGGCGGGCGAGGCGTAGTAGCCCGTCATGTGGTAGTCGATGGCGATGTGGCGGGACTCATCGCGGTTGATGAGGGCCATGGCCCGCTCGCTCATCTCGTCGGCCACGTAGTCGTTGATGGACCGGAGCAGCGCGATATCGAGGATGAGCTCGCCCCCGGTGATGTACATGTTGGCCACGTCGTCGCTCAGGTACCGGAGCGCCCGGAGGAAATGGGGCCGAAATTTCCGGAGGTGCTCGTTGATCTGGTACGTCCGGTAGCGGTGCACGTTGTAGAAGGCCGCGAGCTGCTCCGCCACCACCGCGTGGCGCTCCTCGTCGGCGATGAAGGTGGCGAAGATCTCCCGGAGCACCGGGTCCTGTGCCCGGCGCTGCTGCTCCTCGAAGAGGGCGCCGGCCAGCCGCTCGATGCCGGCCATGTCGGTGAAGAGCTGGACGATGGCCTCCTCGTCGGCGCGGCTCAGCGACCGTGGCCTCGCGGACCAGTCCAGGTCGTCGACGGTCCACTGTTCCCGGCGACAGCGATCGAGCATCCGTTGCAGGTCCATGGCGAGTACCTCGTGGGCAGGGCGCGGCGGCGCGTCTCCGCCGAGGGTACCACGTCGTCGCCGCCCGATCAGGGCGCAAATACCCGGGGAAGCAGGCAAAAAATTCGCGCTATTTCCCGCTGCGCGCCACCACGGCCTCGCTCGTGAACTGGATGCCCATGACCGCCCCGGGTGGCGCCTGCTCCACCTGGAGCCCCAGGGTGAACTGGCGGGAGATCGTCCCCTTGATACCCAGGGATTCCCTGGTCGACAGGGTGATCTCTCCCTGCGCCGTGGCCTCGAACTGGGCCACCGTGGCGTTGGGCGGTAGCCCCGGGATGGTGAATTTCTCCGACACCGCGTACTCGCGGCTCTCCACCGTCAGCTCGACCCCCTCCGGCGAGACGCTCTTCACCTTGTAGAGCCGGTAGCTGATGACCTCCACGTTGCCGAGCACCTGGCGCGAGCCGGCGATCCAGGCGGCCCCCGCGCCGACCGGCTTCGGAGGCGGCGGCACCGACAGGTAGAACATCGCCTCCGCCGCGGCGTCCAGGGAGCGCTGGAGATCCGCGGGCGCGTCCTTGGCCACCACGCTCGACGGCTCCCGCGCGAGCCCCGACTCGTCGCTCATCCACCGGAGCTGCGAGCCCTTCAGCTTGGCCACCTCCTTCTGCACCCCGTCGGGGAGCTTCCCGGGCTGCTCGGCGGCCAGCTTGGCCCCGCCCACCGCCCCCAGCAGCACCAGCGGCCCCGCCGCGGCCCCCGCGTCCGCCTCCTTCTCTTTTTCCTTGTCCTTCTTCTCCTGCTTCTCCGGGCCGAGCGCCACCGCGTACTCGATGGAGGGCAGGGCGTTGCGGGGGCCCAGCCGCACGCTGGTGGTGATCGTGGCGGAGCCCTTCCACGCGGCGACGCCGGTCTGGATCAGCGAGCGCGGCTCGGCCCCGTCGCTCATCAGCTCGACCTTCGGCGGGTTCCCCCGGGCCATCAGCTTGTCGGCGGCCCCGGGGGGGAAGATCCCGTTCTCCGGGGGGCCGTCCTGGGCGGCGGCCTTCTTCGCCGCAGGGGCCTTGGCCGACGCCGCCGCCATCGCTGCCGCTAGCTTCGGGTCGGCGGCCTTCTCCTCGGTCTTCGGATCCTTCTTGGTGGCCGCCGGGGGCGGCTTCTTCTCGTCGCATCCGGCCAGGGCCAGCAGCAACCCCAGCACAACCCACAGTTTGCAGGACATGGGGCGCTTCTAGCAAATTTTTCCTGCGGGAGGGGAGCAGCCCGCGCCGCCCGTCAAAGCGTCAGCGTGAGCCCGGAGAGCAGCGCCCCGGGGAGCCTCATGCTCGACGTCTGCCGCTCGCCGTAGGTGGTGGGCTCCGGGAAGAAATCGCGCTCCGTGGTCAGCGCCTCCAGCCGATCGCCCAGCAGGTCGTAGAGGCTGTCGTCGAAGCGCATCACCGGGGTCGGCGCCACGATCTCGCCGTTCTCCACCCAGAAGGTGGCGAAGCGCGTCATCCCCGTCACTCGACCGGCACCACGGTCCGAGTAGTTCATGTACCAGAGGTTGTTCACCCACAGCCCCGTGCCCAGCGCCCCGAGCGCCTCGCTCCGGGGGAGGTCGCCTCCCGCCATGTCGAGCGCCTCCGGGACCTCGCCGCCGCTCGCCCCGTTGGAGGAGATCCCGTACTCCCGGGCGGTGCGGGGCGAGACCAGCGATCCGGCGAAGCGTCCTCCCTCGATCAGCGGGGTCTGTCCTGGCCTGACGAAGCCCTCTGCCTGAAAGGCCGGCGCGAGCCCCTCGGCGGTGTTCTCCCGCACGGTGACCTTCGGGGAGAAGTGTTGCTCTCCCTCCTGGAGCCGCACCAGCGGGCTCTGCCGGGCCCGCAGCGCCTTGGCGGAGAAGGCGCTCCAGCCGAGGAGCCCGAAGATCTCCGAGAGCGCGGCGGGTGTCAGGTAGACCCGGTAGCGACCGGGCTCGACGGGACGCACCGGGCGGGCCAGCAGATCGAGGCGTCGGGCGGCCGCTTCCAGGCGGTCGCCCGCGGCGCGGCGCTCCCAGGAGACCCCGGCGAGGCTGTCCTTGATGGCCTGATCCCCCCGGAGGTACACGCTGTAGTCCAGCAGGAAGCTGGTCACCTCGTGCCAGCACCGGTGCCCCAGCGAGCTGGTGAGCCCCCGGTAGACCGGACCCGACGCCAGAAGCCCCACCAGGTCGCGCCGCCCGTTGACCATCACCACGTCCGCGGCCATCTCCTCGGCGGGCGGCAGCTTCCCCTCGCGGACCGTCCGGGACTCCAGCGGCTCCGGGTTGAAGAGCAGGAACGGATCGTCGGGCAGCTCCAGCAGCATCGCCCGCAGCGCCTCCAGGGTGGCGGCGAGGGCCTCTTGGTCGTCGGCCAGGTTCATGGTCAGGGTCTGCTCGGCGACCGCCTGCCGCTTGCCCCCGAAGAGCTGCATCTTCAAGATCGCCTGCTCGACGGACCCCGCCTGGCGCACCTTCCCCTGGTTGAGCCGGACAAAGTCCGAGCGCTCGCCGGATAGCCAGCAGAAGAGGTGCTCCCCCGGGGACAGGCGCCGGTAGAGGGCGGCGGTGAGGTCGTGGAGGTAGGATTCCATCAGCTCTGGCCTCCGAAGACCTCGACCTTGCGGAAGAGGCAGGCGGGTGAAGCGTGACCTACCCGGATGATCTGGGAAGGCTCGCCCTTTCCGCAGAAGGGGGTGCCGTTCAGCTCGTGGGTGGAAAGATCCCCGACGGCGGCGAGGTTGCGCCAGAAGGTGGCGGAGATGCCGCGGTAGCTGGGGTTCCGGACGACGGGGCCGAGCTTGCCGTTTTCGATGAGCTGGCCCCACTCGCAGCCGAACTGGAACTTGTTCCGCGAGTCATCGATGGACCAGGAGGTGTTGGTCTTCATCAGCACGCCGCGCTCGACGGAGGCGATCATGGCGTCGAGAGAGGAGGTGCCAGGCTCGATGTTGAGGTTGGACATGCGATCGATGGGGGGGCGGTTCCAGGCGGAGGCGCGGGCGGTGGCGACGCCAGGGAGCTTCGCGCGGTGCTGGGAGAGGAAGCCGCCGAGGGGTTGCTCCAGGATGCCCTCGCGGATCAGGTAGACCTTGCGGCTGTAGCTCCCCTCGGCGTCGAAGGCGAAGGACGCGAAGCCTGCCGGGTCCGTCGGGTCGTGGGTCACGTTGAGGAGCTCGGAGCCGTAGCGGTAGCGCCCGAACATCTCCGGCTTCACGAAGGTCGTGCCCGCGTAGTTTCGCTCGTCGCCGAGGATCCGATCCAGCTCGATGGGGTGCCCGATGGACTCGTGGATCTGGAGCGTCATCTGGTCCGGCATCAGCAGCACGCTCATCACGCCCTCGGGGCACCGGGGCGCCGAGAGCAGCGCCAGCGCCTCCTCGGCCACCCGCCGCCCGGAGCCCGGTAGCCCCGAGCGCTCCAGCAGCTCGGCGCCTCCCTGGCGGCAGACGCCGTTGTACTGACCTCCCAGGCTCCGGGTCTGCGCGTCGCTCCCCTCGCTGGCGGTCGCCATCAGGTTGGGGATCACGTACCGCGCTCGCTGCATCGCCTCGCCCCCCGCGCTGGTCAGCAGCACCTCCTCGGTCTCCCGCAGCTCGGCGGTGGCCAGCACGTCGACGATCCGGGGATCGAACCGGGCGGCCTCCGCCTCCCTCCGCAGCAGATCGAGCGCGTCACGCCGGGCAGGGAGGGCGTCGCCGTGGGCCTCGACGTGCCCCCGCGGCGAGGGGAACCACACCCGCTCGAAGTCGACCAGGCTGATCGCCGCGGACGCCCGCGCCCACGCCTCGGCCCGGTCCAGCGCCGCCTGCAGCCCGGCCTCCGACAGATCGCCGGTGGCCGCGTAGCCGCAGCCGCCGCCGGCCAGGGCGGTCACCATCACCCCCTGATCGATCACCCGCCGCGGGGGCTGCACGACGCCGTCGCGCACCGAGAGGTACTCGACGGTATCCTGGGTGTAGCGGAGCGACCAGAAGGCGGCCCCAGAGCGCAGGGCCCGGGAG
>CAZSDX010000095.1:0-2900 GCA_964605685.1 uncultured Polyangiaceae bacterium | reverse complement strand
GAATCTCCCCTCTTTTCCTCGCAAGAACCGCCTCCTTGCTCCCCTCCGCACTCCCCGGCGCTATCCTGGGCGTTGTGCCTCGCCGCGCCCTCCTCTCCCTCGCCGCAGCGGTCTGCGCTTGCCAGCCAGCGCCGCTGGTGCCGACCCCGGAGCCGGCGCAAGCCTCCTCCTTCCCGCCCTCGCCCGCTCCCTCCGCGGACCCGGCGGCCCGGCCCCTCCCGGCCCCCTCGGGCAGCGCCTGGTCCGTGCTCCCCCGCTCCGTGCGCCCCTCCGAGGCCGAGCTGCTGGCGGCCTTTCGCCCCCTCATGGTGTCGAATGATACCCCTGTCCGCCGGGTGCTCTACTCCTGGACCACCGGCGAGCAGGTGGCCGCCTTGCGCCGTGATCGGAGGTTGCTCCTCAAGGGCTCCCAGGACGCTCCCCTCAGCGCCTACGACGCCGGACTCTGGCAGTCCTACAACCAGGATCGCCTCGCCCGGCTCCTCTTCAACCCTCCCTTCCTGATGCATCGTTACGCCTGGGTGAGCGCCTGGGCCACGCGCTTCAGCGCGGACGCTCGCTCCTACGGCGACGAGCTGATCCGGATCACCCTCAAGGAAGACGCCCTCGTCGTGGCCTTCTTCCCGGGCGCTCCAGCGGCCTCCCGGTGGGCCATCTTCGACATGAGAGGGCAGCGAACGACGGAGGCAGAAGCGCTGAAGAAGGCCAGCAAGATCGCGGCGGTCTACCACCTGCATCGCACCCAGGGGGGGGAGCCCACCTTCCGAGAGTTCATCGTGTGCAACGAGGCCATGGTCGAGTCGTGGGCGCTGGCGACGGACGACATCAAGGAGCAGCTCCGCAAGGAGCAGCAGGCCCTCGATGCCTGGCGGCGCTCCCAGTCGGACGGGCGCCCTGGCCTCTCTCCCCAGGAGGTCCAGTCCTGGCGGGCTGCGCTCCCCGACGGATCCTGGGCCACCGCGCCCTCCTCGGGGCACGAGGCGATCTACGAGTCGGCCCTGGCCTTCGCCACCGAGCGCTACACCCCGACGACGATCAACGCCGACGAGATCCTCGCGTCCCTGGCGTCGCTGAAGATCGAGGGGCCGGCGCTGGAGCACCGCCCCGGGCTGCCGGAGCCCCGGATCGGCCCGCTCCCGGCGGCGCTCCCGGGCGTGCCGCCGAAGAAGGTGTGCTTCCGCGGGACGATGGTCGGGGAGATGCACTGCCACCTAGAGGAGCGGAACGTCTTCCCCTGCCGCAACGCCCAAGGGGTGGTCACCTCGTGCCCGCCGTGAGGGTGGCGAGCGGGCTCAGTTGATGGTCGGATCCGGGGCGACGTTGATCATCGGCTCGGGCTCCGGCTCGGCGGACGTCTCGGCCTGCTGCTGGAGGATCCGCTCGACCTCCGCGTCCATGGTCCCCTCCAGGATCATCCGCCACATCTTCATGTCGCCCTTGAACGACCAGAGCGGGTGGCCGAACGTGGCGGGCTTGTTGCCTTCCACGAAGAAGTGGCCGAACCAGGCGAAGCCGTAGCCCACCACCGGGGCCAGCAGCACCGGGGTCAGGCGCCGGGTGAGCACGCCCAGCCCCACCAGCGAGAACGCCGCCGAGGTGCCGACGAAGTGGAGCGTGCGGTTGAGCTTGTTGCTGTGGGCGCGGACGTAGATCGGCCAGAACTCTTCGAAGGTGCGGGGCTGGTCCATGGCCCGGGAGGATAGCACAAGGAGCGTATCGATCTCGCGCTCGATACCGCTCACGCCTGGAACGATCTTTTCAGGGGTTCCCTCCGTTGCTCTTGGTGCGCCCCTGGAGGAAGCGCCAGACGGTGTCAACGCCGCTGATCTTGGGGTCAAAGTGCTTCTTGGCGCTCAGAACATGCCCCTCGTCCTTGAAGCGGTAGCCGGTGACACCTCCGAACTGGCAGGTGCCGAAATCGAGGCGCTCTGCGTTCATAGAGCCGTCGCCGTTCTTCGCGTAAGGGTCGTCGGGGGCCACAGGCTTCCAGGAGGCGTCGAGGGCGCTGCAGCCGTTGACGGCGGCACGCTTGCGGAGGCCCGCCTCGCAGGCATCGCCGCCGTTGAACTCGTCCTTGGCGCCGTTCCAGGTGGCCACATGCCAGCTTCCGGCGAGCTGCACGTAGTCGTTGGAGCAACCGCAACCGCCGAGGGCGATCACCGCGGCGTAGATGTCCGAGGTGGTGCCGTAGGTGGAAAAATCGCTCTTCTTGGAGGCATGACAGAGGCTCCGGTTAACGCCGCCGGCTCCCGCAGACCAGCCGATGGCGTAGATCCGCTCCCGGTCGAGGCCGGGAAAATCGGCGGCGATCACCCGGGGCAGTTCGGCCATCTTGTCTTTGATCAAAGGGCCGTCCATCTCGCAGTAAAGCTCGGTGCTGATCGCCGGTCCGTTCGCCGCGTCCTCCAGGTACGGGAAGAACGCTCCGTCCAGGTTCAGCGACACGTAGAGCGGACACGATGCGCCAGGCTGCAGGCAGGCGTCGCTCGCCTTGAGGCAGTACTCCACCCCGGTCCCGGGGAGCTTCATTGGTGTTCCGCCGTTCTTGGTGCATTTACCCCCGGGGTTGGGCACCCCCTTCGCGCTCGTATCTCCCCAGCCGGAGGCGCTCACTGCTGGCTTGAACCCCTCCCCAGGTCCTGGCATCGGCCCTGGCGTGCTCCCTCCGCTGCCCGCGCTGCCGTCCGCATCGCCAGGCTTGCCTCCGGTCCCCGCCTCGTTGCTTCCGCTGCCACCAGCAGCGCTCGCCTCTGGAGAAGGTACCCCGGCGGTGTCCTCCCCGCAGGCCACCATCGCCCCCACGACCACCACACGCGCCCACCGTGGAATGTTCATCCCCAGAAGATATACCGTCCCCACCGTACCGTTGAAGTTTCTCCAGGGGGGCCCGTGGTGACGTC
>CAZSDX010000094.1:0-16337 GCA_964605685.1 uncultured Polyangiaceae bacterium | reverse complement strand
CACCGGCGGCGGTGGCGCCGGGGGTGGTGGCGCCGGCGGAGGCCCCTGCGTGGACGAGGGAAAGAAATTGACCTGTGGCATCGGTGAGTGCTTCCGCGAGGTGCCGGCGTGTATCGACGGGGTGACGCAGGTGTGTGAGCCCGGGCAGCCTATCCTGGAGGTTTGCGGCGACGGGCTGGACAACAACTGCAACGGCAAGAACGACGAGTACTGCGCCGGGAATTGCGCTCACGACATCTGCGCCGTGGCGGCGAAGCTGAAGAACGACTGCAGCCCGTGCGTGGGGGCCATCTGTGACACCGGGAAGTTCGCCAAGTGCTGCGTTGACTCCTGGAATCCGGACTGCGTGGCGGCGGTGAGTCTGGTGTGCGGGGCGGCGATCTGCAAGGGGTTTCAGTGCGTGCATTCGCCCTGCGTGGAGGGTCCTCCGCTGTCGAAGAATTGTGACTACCCGTCGTCGCTGGGGGAGAGCTGCGTGACCCGGATCTGCAACGAGGAGCCTTCCTGTTGCAGCGACACCTGGGGAACCTCCTGCGTCGAGAAGGTGAACACCATTTGCAAGCTCGGGTGTAGCCTGTAAGCCATGGCCATGGGGACGCTCCGCCGCCGCACCAAGATTGTTTGCACCATCGGGCCTGCCTGCGACAGCGAGGAGCGCGTCGAGCAGCTCCTGTGGGCGGGGCTCGACGTGGCCCGGCTGAACTTCAGCCACGGCACCCACGAGGAGCACCTGGCGCGCATCCAGACGCTGCGCAGGGTCTCGACGCGGCTGGGGAAGCCCATCGCGCTCCTCCAGGATCTCTGCGGGCCGAAGATCCGCACCGGCCGGGTCCCCGACGGGAACCTGTTGTTGGAGACCAACAGCGAGATCACGCTGGTGGAGGGGCGCGAGGTCCGCGACGACGGGCGGATCCCGGTGCAGTACGAGGGGCTCGCCGACGACCTGAAGCCCGGCGATCCCATCCTGGTGGACGACGGGCGCATCGTGCTGCGGGTGCTCCGGGTGCAGGGGAGCAGCCCCTCCGGCGAGGTCGTCGCCACCGTGGTCCAGGGCGGTGTGCTCCGGAACATGGGCGGCGTCCACATCCCGGCCACCCGCGTCCGCCTCTCCGCCATCACCGAGAAGGACAAGGCGGACCTCTCCTTTGGCCTGGCCCAAGGGGTCGACTACGTGGCCCTCTCCTTCGTGAAGACCGCCGCGGACATCCTGCTGGTCCGCGACATCTGCGAGGCCTGGGGGCGCCCCACCCCCATCGTCGCCAAGATCGAGACCCCGTCCGCCGTCGACAACCTCGAGAGCATCCTCGAGGTGACCGACGGGGTGATGGTGGCCCGCGGCGACCTGGGCGTCGAGTTCCCCCCCGAGCGCGTCCCTGTCATCCAGAAGCAGATGATCGAGGCCGCTCGCCGCCACAAGGTCCCCGTCATCGTCGCCACCGAGATGCTCCAGTCCATGGTCGAGTCCACCCGGCCCACCCGCGCCGAGGCCAGCGACGTCGCCAACGCCGTCTACGACGGCACCGACTGCGTCATGCTCTCCGGCGAGACCGCCAGCGGGAAGCACCCCGTCCTCGCCTGCGGCATGATGGCGCGCATCGTCGCCGAGGCCGAGGAGAGCCCCTACTACCAGCACCAGCCCAGCCCCCTCCCTCCCAGCAAGACCACCGTCCCCGAGGCCATCGCCAGCCAGGCCGCCGCCATCGCCGAGCAGATCGGCGCTCGCCTCATCGTTGCCCTCACCGAGACCGGACGCTCTGCCCACCTCGTCTCCAAGGCCCGCCCCAAGGTCCCCATCATCGCCTTCTCCCCCAACGAGCGCACCCGCCGCCAGCTTGCCCTCTGCTGGGGGGTCACCCCGCACCCCATCGAGCACTCCAAGGATGTGGACGAGACCGTCGACCGCCTCAACGGCCACATTCAGGCGCGCGGCTACGCCTCTCCGGGGGACCGGGTGGTCATCGTCTTCGGGGCCCCCGTTGGCGTGCAGGGCTCCACCAACACCATCCGGGTGCGCGTGGTGGGCTGACGCCCACCGGGAGCCTCCTCGTGGACCAGCGGGCCCTCGCCACGGATCAGCTCCCCAGGATCGCCAAGTACGACATCCAGGAGGAGCTGGGCCACGGGGGTATGGCCACGGTCTACCGGGCCCGCGACCGAAGACTGGGCCGGGACGTGGCCCTCAAGGTCATCCACCGGCACCTGCGGGACAGCGGCGAGGTGGCCCGCCGCTTCGTGGCCGAGGCCCACGCGGTCGCCAAGCTCAAGCACACGAACATCGTCGAGATCTACGATGTGTCCGACGAGGATGCCCCGGAGCGCTTCCTCGTGGCGGAGCTGGTCCGGGGCAAGAGCCTGCGCCGGGTCTTGACGGAGCGGGGGGCCCTGCCTCCGGAGGTCGTTGCCTGCCTGGGCATCGAGCTGGCGTCGGCCCTGGCGCATGCCCACGAGCGCGGCGTCATCCACCGGGACGTCAAGCCGGAGAACGTGCTCTTCAGCCTCCCCTGGGCGGACGACGTGCACGGGGAATCCTCCGAGCCCTCGCTGGCCTGCGTCAAGCTCACCGACTTTGGTATCGCCAAGCTCCTCGACCAGCAGGGGGTCACCTCGACCGGTCAGGTCCTGGGCTCGCCGGCCTACATGGCGCCGGAACAGATCGAAGGGGACGAGGTGGACGTTCGAGCCGACGTCTTCGGCCTCGGTGTGCTGCTCTACGAGTCCATGATCGGGCGGCTCCCCTTCGACGGGAAGACACCGGGGCAGGTCCTCAAGGCGATCCTCCACGGGCAGTACACCCCCGCCGACCAGGAGCGCCCCGCCGTCGGCGCCCGGTGGGCCCGGGTGCTCCACCGGGCCATCGAGCCGGACGCGCTCCGGCGCTACCCCACCATGGCCGCCTTCCGCGCTGCCCTGGAGGCGGAGCTGGCGCCCCTCGGGTTCCCCGATCTCCGCATGGAGCTGACGGCCTTCCTGCGCGACCCGGAGGACTACGAGGCTCGCCTCGTGGCGCGTCTCCTGCCGATGCTCCGCGATCAGGGGCGCCGCGCGCTGCGCAAGGGGGACCGGATGGCGGCCGCCGATGCCATCAACCGCGCTTGCGCCCTCGCCCCCGGCGATCCGGAGGTGATGGCGCTGGTGCAGGCGCTGGTGCAGGCTGGCTCCTTCGCCCGCTGGCGGGGCCGCCTGCTCGCCGCGTCCGCCTCCCTCGGGGTTCTCGGTTGCCTGGGTGCCGCTGGCTGGTGGGTCTTCCGGCCTCCTCCGCCCATCCGGGCCCGGGCGCTGCCTGCCTCCTCCTTTCAGCTCCCGCCCTTCGATCCGCCGGCGATCTCCGCCGAGGCCCCTCCGGCGGCCTCTTCTGCCGAGGCCGCTCCGGTGGCTCCTCCCTCCGCGAGCGCGGGTCACCGGCTGGCCGTGCCGGTGGTGGGCCCCCGCGCCAGCGCCGGCGCTCCTGCGGGCGAGCTGCGCAAGGTGCGTTTCTTCCTCTTCCCCCCGAGCGCCCGCTGGACCCTCGACGGCAACCTGCTCCCGGACTCCAACCTCCACGAGACCGAGCTGCCGGTCGGCTCCTCCCACACCATCGAGGCCTACACGCTGCCCAACAACAGCTGCTGCGAGAGCCCCCACACGGTCTCCTTCAAGGTGCTCCCTGCCGTCGGCACCGAGGTGCAGAACATCAACGTGTCGATGCCTCTGGTCCCCGGGAAGCTCCAGGTCCAGGGGGCAGCGGGGCTCTACTTCCTCTGCCCCACGCTCTTCGGCGACAGCACCCTGAGGCCCGTGGGGCGTACCTACCAGGTCAAGGTCCCGAGGCTCCGCGAGGAGGGGACCTGCTTCCTCCGCGACGGCCCCAAGAAGCTCGACGAGCGCTCCGTCGTGATCCGGCCCGGGCAAACCACGCTCCTGGCCTGGTGAGCGGGCGCGGCGAGGCAGATCCGGCGGAGAATCGAAGCAATTGGCCCCGGGCGGGAGAACGGCGGTAGGCTCGCCGCCCGTGTGCCCTGTCCGTCGCTGGTCCCTGGCGCTGCTTGCCTTCCTCCTCGTGGCGGGCCGTGGAGCGACCTGCCGCGCCGACGACCGCAGCGTGGATCAGGCGGCCATCACCTACGAGACCGGGCGCTACGAGGAGTGCGTCCAGCGCTTCGAGGCGATCCTGAAGCCGGACGCCGCCAGCGCTCCCTCCACCCAGGAGGGCCGGAGCCGCGCCCGCATGTACCTGGCCGCCTGCCTGATGACGCTCAAGCGCGCCTCCGAGGCGGACACCCAGTTCGAGCAGCTCATCCGCGAGAACTACCGCTACACCCCGGACCGGGCCGCTTTTTCGCCCCTCATCTTCGGGCGCTACCTGGATATCCGGGAGCGGCTCCGGGACGAGATCGAGGCCAAGGTGAAGATCGACCAGGCCCGGGAGGAGGAGCTGCGGCGCCTCCAGGAGGAGCGAGAGCGCCAGGAGCGGGAGCGCCAGGCCACCATCGAGGCGATGGCCCGCGAGCAGATCCTCACCCGGAAGAATTCCCGGATGGTGGCGCTGCTCCCCTTCGGCGTCGGCCAGTTCCAGAACCGGCAGCGCACCCTGGGCTGGACGCTGCTCGGGGCCCAGGCGGCCTTCGCGGCGACCTCCATGGTGACCTACTTCCTCAAGGAGAACATCGAGCGCCAGTTCAGCGCGTCCGTCGACGAGCGGGAGGCCCGCAGGCTCCGGGACCTGGCGGTGCAGGCGAACTACCTCTCCTTCGGCGCCATGGTGGTGACGATGCTCGGCGGCGTGGTCCACGCCCAGGTCACCTTCGTCCCCGAATTCCGCGAGGTGCGGGAGCGCCCGCTCCCTCCGCCGGTCCCTCCCCTCGGCCCCCAGCTCACCGGCGGCATGCTCCGCTGGGAGGGGCGGTGGTGAGCCTCACCTGGGGCAGTCGAGCTGCCTGAGCTCCAGCAGGGCGGGGGCGGCGATGGTGTCGTCGTCCTTGATGGAGACCTCGACGGTGGCCCACGCCTCGCCGGCGGAGCATTTCTCGTCGCCGTTCGCGTCCGCCAGGGCAAAGATCCGGATCTTCTCCCCGGCCACGGAGACCTTCCTGGAGAACTCCCCCGGTTTTTCCAGCTTCAGCGTGTCCACCTTCTTCTCCTCCCCTCCTTCCTCCTTGGGCAGATCGTAGAACTCGAGGGTCACCGCCTGGGCGCCGCTGCTGGCTGGAGCCTTCACCTCCCCGGTGACCTCGATCTCCCGCTCCCCGCTGCAGGCGACGGCGAGGGAAGAGAGGATCGCAAACGAGAGGAACGAGATCATGCGCTGGATCTTCATGGTCAATCTCCTGGAAAACCCCTTGTTCGGGGCGCACCTCCCCCTTTTGCTCGCCCCGTGCCACGACCGAATTTCCCCGCAGCGCAGGGAAATCACGGCGCGCCCTGCCGGAGAATCCTCCGCAGTGTGCCACCCCATCACGCTCCTGTCGTCGCGGGGGCTCACCCCGGTGTGCCTCGGCCCCGCCCCTGCCGCCGGCGAGGTCAGCGCCGGTACGACGCGAGCTTCTCCCGCAGCGCGGCGATGTTCTGGGCGAGGAGGCCCATGAAGGCCTGCACCCCGGGCTCTCCCTTGAGGACATACTGGTCGATGTCGATGAGGAGCGCCGTGGTGGCGTAGACGCTGTTCAGCTCGTGGTTGAGGCGGATCCCGCCGAGGATGGGCATCTTGAACAGGTTGGCCAGGTCCGTGCGGTACATGGAGAGGATGTCGTCCGGATCCGTGAGGTAGATCTTCACCTCGGCGGTGAGCGACAGCGTCGCCTTGGAGCCGAGGAGCGCCCCGGAGATCGCCCCGGAGCCGGTCTTCCGGTCGAGGGTGACGTAGACGCTGTGGAGCACCGGATCCTTCGGGCAGCGGAAGCGTACCCGCTGGAAATCGCTGTCGGAGCGGAAGGCGATGGCAGGGCAGCCCTGCCTCGCCATCGCCCGCACCAGCTCGCCCACCAGGATCTCGTCCTTGGACTCGCGGATCTCCGACTTGTGGTTGAACTTGTTGAGGAGCCCCAGCATCGTCCGGCCTTTCAGCGCCCGAAGCGCCCCTTGAGGTACTTGCGGAGCGCGTTGATCGTCGCCCCCACGTCGCGGTTGAGCCGCGGATAATTGATGGAGTAGCCGTCGCCCACGTAATGCTTCACGTCCAGGTAAAGATCGACCTGGACGTAGACGTAGCCGGAGTTCACGTCCCCGTCGACGGTAAGGGTCCCCGGCTCCGGGTTCTGCACGAACCCGCTCTTGAACTCCGCCTTGAGCGCCTGCCACACCTTCCCGAAATCGGGCATCCGCTCCCCGTAGCCGATGACCACGCTCACCCGCTGCCCCAGCACCCGCGCCGCGGTCAGCCCCGGCGTCAGGTGCCGGAGCTGGAACACCACCCGGCTCTGGTCTTCCTGGATGTTCTCGAAGCGGAGGTAGTGGTTGGTCCCGTCGCTGTTCAGGTCGATGAGGGAGTACCCGCTGTCGAGCGCCGTCGTGATGAGGGCCCCCACCAGCACCTCGTCGATGTGCCCGGCCAGCTCGTGCTCCCGGTAGTAGGCCCAGCTCTCCTTGACCAGCTCGCTGAAGACCGCGTCCATCTGGTCGTCCGCGGACCCTCCCGGCGTCGCTGACCGGAGCTCCGGGTGATCCGCCGCCCGGATCCACCCCGCCAACCCCTGGAACCACAGGGCCGTGTCCCGGGGGAGCGCCCCCGTCGCGAGCAGCTCCCGGAGCCTCGCCGCCGTCACCGGTGGCTGCTGTCCCTGGGCGGTCTGCACGTGGATGACCGGGGCATCCCCTTGCGGTAGCGGCGGAAACGGAGAAGACATCGCCGGAAGTTCTACACGAGCCAGTCCCCCGCAGAGAAGGGGTGTTTACCGCCCGAGGCGCAGCGCCGCGAAGGGAGCGGCGAGGGCGCCCAAGAGCAGGGTGAGGTACATCCCTACCCCCCACTCGAAGCGGATCTTCATCGCCAGCCTCCCCACCTGGAGCGAGCCGGGCGGGTTGAAGAGGAAGAGCGCCGCCACCACCGCCGGGATGACCGCCAGCAGCGCGGCGGCCACCCGGGCGCTACGGAGCTGGGACACGGTGCGCCGGCTCAGAATCGTCGGTAGAAGGGTGAACCAGGCGACCGAGGCGGCCCAGGCGACGCCGGTCCGTTGCCCCATCTGCAACCCCGTGTAGACGGCGCGATCCGGGGTGAACACGTGGACCCAGGGCAGGAAGAAGACCCCGAGCCCCAGCAGGCACGCCAGCACCATCGGTCCCCGCCCGTGCCCCCAGTGCAGCCAGGGCAACCTCGGCTCGCCGTCCTCCAGCTCCTCGCCATCGGTGGCCTCCGCCTGGCGCGGGGCCCGATCCGCGGGCAGCAGCCGCACCTCGCAGTGGGGGCACTCGGAGCGGGTTCCCTCGGGGAAGATCTCCTTGCAGAAGGGACAGATGTCGTGACCTTGCACAGCCGCCGCAGCATACATGCTAAGCAGGGACAACGAAGGGAGCGGGTGGGTTCTCCCCCGCGCACGATTCTCATGGCACGCCCCCGCATCGACCCCCGGACCCTCCAGGCGTGGCTCGACGCCCACCCCGGCTGGCAGATCGAGCAAGATACGCTGGTCCGGCGCCACTCCTTCCCGGACTATCCCGCCACCATCGCCTTCGTCACCCGCCTCGCCTTCGCGGCGGAAAAACACGACCACCACCCCGATCTCCTGGTGAGCTGGGGCAAGGTCGAGGCCCGCTGGACCACCCACGACGCCGGCGGCCTCACCGACCTCGACCTCGCCCTCGCCGAGATCACCGACCGCCTCGCCTCCGGATGACCCCGCCCCCCAAGCGCGAGGACCTCCTCGCCGGGCTCCTGGGGCGCCTCGGCATCGATCGCTCCCCTCCCCTGCTGGAGGAGGCCCTCACCCACCGCTCCTTCGCCAACGAACGCCGCGGGCGCGGCCCTCGCCTCCGGGACAACCAGCGCCTCGAATTCCTCGGAGATGCGGTGCTCAACCTCTGCGTCAGCGAGCTGCTCATGGCCGCCTTTCCCGACGCGGACGAGGGTCTCCTCTCTCGCATGCGCTCCAACCTCGTCAACGCGGATCTCCTCGCCGAGTACGGAAGAACCATGGAGCTCGGCCAGACGCTCCGGCTGGGGAAGGGGGCGCTCTCCTCCGGGGATCACCTCCAGGCCAACGTGCTCGCCGACGCGGTGGAGGCGCTGGTCGGCGCGGTCTACCTCGACGGCGGGCTGGAGGCGGCCCGGGGGCTGGTCCAGCGGGTGGTGGCCGACGGGCTCCGGAACGCGACGGAGCTCCGGGAGGCCGACCCCAAGAGCGCCCTCCAGGAGGAGGTCCAGGCCCGTCGGCAGCCCGTGCCGGTTTACCAGGTGGTAAGCACCGAGGGAACCGAGCAAGATCGCTGGTTCCTCGTCGAGGTCCGCACCGGCGAGCGGCTTCTGGGCCAGGGGCGCGGGCGCTCCAGGAAGCTCGCGGAGCAGGCGGCCGCCCGGGACGCCCTCGCCAGGCTCCCGGCCCTGCCTCCCTCGGATCTCCCTCCCTCCGGAGCCTCTCCATGAAGCGACGACACTTCCTCGGCCTCCTCGCGGGCCTGACCCTCGCCCCCCGGATGGCCCGGGCGGGCTCCTACCTGGATCGGGCGGCGATCCTCCTCGACGGCTGCCGCCGCGACTGCGACTGGCTCCTGGCTCGCCTCACCGACCGGGAGCTGGCCTCGGTGCTGCGGAGCGTGGCCGAAGCGCGGCTCAAGGCCGCCCGTACCATGCAGGTCCCCAAGGAGATCGTCGCCGCTCACCCCCACCTGCTCCTTTGCCTGGAGAACGGCGAGCGCGCCGCCGCCGCCGCCGCGGACGGCGACCAGCAAGGCTTCTTCCGCTTCCTGCGCCAGTGCCGCGACGAGGAAGGGCTCTTCAAGGCCCTCCTCGCTCAGCTCAAGTACCAGCTCCCGTCGGTCAAATGACCGATGTCCCGCCCGCTCCCCCTGCTGTTGCTCCTGGCCTGCTGTGCCCCCCCCGCGACCCCGCCTCCGGAGGAGCCCTCGCCCCCCTCCCTGGCCTCCCCGGCGACCTCTCCGGCGACCTCCGCCGGGGTGCCTCCCCCTGCGCCGCCGGTGGTTTGCCTCCCGACAACCGCCGCGGAGGCGGAGATCTTCTCCTCCACCCTCGAAGGGAACCGCCTGACGCTGTGCATGCGCGCCATGGCAGAGGGCGCGCGGGGCTTCTCGTGCGGAGCGGTCGACCTGGAGACCAGAGCGTTGCTCCCGGCGTCCACGATCCTCGCGGACACGACCCCTCCGGAGGCGCCTCCGGGCCCCGCGAGCCCCTGGAGGCTGACCTCCACCAGTCGAGAGATCCGCGTGTGCAGGGCGGAGGGCCAGGAGTGCAGGGTAATTCGACCGGATGTGGTCAGATCGAACCCCGCCGGCCACGGGGATGAGACCAGCCATTCGCTGATCGCGGCGCTCTCCCCCGAGGGGACCCGGGTGGCGGTGCTGCTCCCTCGGTCGGTCCGGGGTCGGCACTCGGCGCAGGTCGAGGTGTTCGAGGTGGCCAGCAAACGCCGCCTGGCCAGCCTCCTGGTGCCGCCGGGCACGGACGAGCGACCCGGCCTCTTCTCGGATCTCACGGACGTCTGGAGCGTCTCCTGGGCGGGGCCGGAGCACCTGTTGCTCCGCGCTCAGCGGTGCTGCGGCCCCGCGGGCGCCACCGAGCTGCTGGACCTGCGCAAAAAGACCTTTGAATCCCTGGGCGATCCCTCGCTGCTGGTCCAGGTGCGCCCGGGGGTCTGGCTGCTGGGGCGAGGGGATGCCCACGGCTACCGGGGCGAGGCGACCAACCAGGCCATCGAGCTGACCTTCCTCCACCTCGACAGCGGAAAGCGGACCGTGCTCGCCCTGCCCGCCCGCCCCAACCCGGAGCTCCGGGGGCACGAGCTGGACGCGCACCCCTGGCGGGGCCCCCTCTGGGCGCTGGCGCACAGCACACCGCCCGGGGTCGTCTGGCTCGATACGGAGAAGGAAGCGCTGACCCACCGGCTACCGATCCCGCTGTGCCGCTGAGGGAAGCTCAGAACCCCAGCAGCACCGGCTCCGGGGTCAGCTCGACGCCGAAGGCCTCCCGGACGCCCCGCTGGATCTCCCGGGCCAGGGCGAGCACGTCGGCGGCGGTGCCGCCCCGGTTGACCAGCGCCAGGGCATGCCGGGAGGAGATGGCGGCGCCTCCTCGCTGGAAGCCGCGGGGGAACCCGGCCCGCTCGATCAACCAGGCCGCCGCCACCTTGGTGCGCCCCACGCCGCCATCGAAGGAGGGGATCCGCTCCCCCGGACGGAGCCCCGAGGCGACCCGCTCCTGGAGGGCGACCCAGGCCTCCGGGTCCAGGATCGGGTTGGTGAAGAAGGAGCCCGCGCTGCGGGTGTCCGGGTCCGCGTCGTCGAGGACCATCCCCTTGCGGCGGCGCAGCTCGATCACCAGCGCTCGCAGCCGGGCCAGCGTCGGGGGTTCGTCCCCGAGCGCCGCGATCAGCTCGCCGTAGCGGGGGGGGGCGGGCGGCCCCGGCCGCAGCCGGAGCTCCACCGATAGGATCACGTGGCGCCCTGGCCACCGGGATTTGAAGGCGCTGTCCCGGTAGGCGAAGGCGCACTCCTCCGGGCGGAGGGTGACTCGCTCGCCCCGCTCCCGGTCGTGAGCGTGGACCGCGACGAGGGTATCGCTGACCTCCTGGCCGTAGGCGCCGACGTTCTGGATCGGCGTGGCGCCCACCTGCCCGGGGATCCCCGAAAGGCACTCGATGCCGGCGAGCCCCTCGTCGACGCAGCGAGCGACGAGGTCATCCCAGGGCTCGCCGGCGGCGGCGGAGACCAGCACCGCGTCGCCGTCGCGGCGCAGGGAGACCCCCCGGGTCCGGATCGCCAGCACCAGCCCGTCGTACCCCCGGTCGGCCACCAGCAGGTTGCTCCCCCCGCCGAGGACAAAAAGCGGCGAGGCGCCCTGCTCGCGCAGGACGCCTTCGATGTCGTCGTCGCGGTCCGCCTCGATCAGGGCACGGGCGGGCCCGCCGAGGCGGAAGGAAGTACGGGGGGCGAGGGGTTCGAGGGACAGGACGGCGGGCACCCCCCGCTTGTATCACCGGTCCGTGTCGTCGTTCTGGGCGACCTTGCCCTTGGCCTCGGCGCAGCAGCGGAAGCCGGTCTGCAGCTCCTTGAAGACCTCGTCGTGGTCGACGGTGACCGGGCGGCAGCGGTTACGCAGCGGCCCCCACCAGCCCCCCTTGAGGCCGGACATCATCTTGCGACCGCCGTTCTTCTCCGAGTAATGGGGCTTGTCGAGGACGACCCACTCGTCGATGTTGCCCACCATGTTGTGGACCCCGAAGGGCGACAGGCACTGGGGGTTGGCGGCGATCGACTGACGGAGGTCGTACATCTTGCCCTTGTTACGATCCACCAGATCCTGCTGCTCGAAGTTGCAGACCGCCGGGTTACGCTCGTAGCCGTAAGGGTAGGGACGCATCTCCTCGCCCTCGCAGGCGAACGTCCACTCGGACTCCTGGCAGAGCCGCTTGCCCTGGCCCTCGCAGGTCTTCTTGGCCTCGGTCCAGGAGGTGTCCCCCTGGGGTAGCTCTTGACCCTGCGGGGCGTACTCCTCACGGTCGATGCAGAAGGCCATGGGCACCCGGGCGCCGCTGCACTCGGAATTCTCCTTGTACTTGCGGCAGCGGGCGTAGGGGAACTTGGCCGGGTCCTCCATCCAGTCGATGCATTCCTGCTTGGGGTTGGGGCAGTACATGCCTTCGACCAGGATCATGCCGGCGGGGCAGCGATCGGAGGCGGCGGGCTCGGCCTTGCTGGCGGGGCCGGCGGGCGGGGCCTCGGGGGCCTCGACGGCAGCCGGGGTGGCCTCGGGGGCCACCGGGACGACCTGCGAATCCGCCCGGGGGGCGGGCTCGGACGGGCGAGAACAGGCCGCAAGCAACAGCAAGGACAACGCTACCCAGCGCATGACGCAATTCCTCCAGGGCGGCGCGCATTGGATTCGCTCAGCGCCGCATGTTTTTGGATCTGAATCCCGGCGTGTTGATCGTCAAGAGCACCGGGAATGACTTCTTCAGAGACCGTGGATCGAAGGGTAAAGGATCGAAAAAGAGGCCAGCAAATTCTCTGTCAGGACGGTCGACTTCGCCCCGTGTCAGCAGCCCTTGCATCTGGAACTTCTCTACGTTCTTCGTTTCCAGACAGCACCCCCTGACAGCCACGCCAGAGGCCCCTCGGAGGGAGGGCGGGTTCTCCCCGCAGGAGGAGGCACCTGCCCGGGAAGACATGCACGCCGCGTGCCGACATTTTTGCCTTGCGCGGGGAAGTAGTCTGACTAATCTGTCTGACGTGGCCTCGTTGACGGGCGAAGTGAAGCGAGTGGCGGACGAGCTGGTGAGGCGGATCGTGGGGGGGGAGTACCCGGCGGGGTTGAGGCTACCGCCGGAGGTGGCGCTGGCGGGGGAGCTGGGGTGCAGCCGACCGACGCTGAGGGAGGCGCTGGGGCATCTGTCGGGGATGGGGCTGGTGGAGAGCCGGCGGGGGTCCGGGGTACTGGTGAGGGATTTCCGGCGGGAGGGGACGCTGGGGTTGCTGCCGGCGTACCTGGAGGCGGGGCGGTTTGATGTGCCGCTGGGGTCGCTGGCGAGGGAGCTGCTGCACACGAGGGCGCTCTTGGCGGAGGAGGCGGCGAGGCTGGCGGCGACCTACGGGCGTCCGGAGACGCTGGGGGAGGCGAGGCGGCTGGCGGGGCAGCTCCCGGGGCTGGTGGGGGATCCGGTGGCGCACACGCGCTGCGAGCTGGAGCTGTTCCGGGCGCTGCTGGTGGCGTCGTCGATGTGGCCGACGGTGTGGTTTGCCAACGCGTTCTGGGCGCCGCTGCGGTCGCTTCACGAGCGGCTGGCGCCCATCGCGTGGTACGTGCCGCCGCGCCACGAGGAGATGCTGGGCGAGCTGTTCGCGGCGGTGGACGCCCGGGACGGGGCGAGGGCGGCGGCGGTGGTGAGGGCTCATTTTCGCGGGGTCGACGAGCGGGTGTTGCCGCAGCTCGACCGCGCGCTTGGCGAGGTGACGCGATGAACGAGCTGATCGTGGGGTGTCTGGTGGCGGCGGTGACCCTGGTGGCGCTGATCCGGGGGTGGTTTGCGGGGTACGGGGCGGCGAGGCCGGAGGCTCCTTCCCTCAACGCCAAGGAGCAGGCGGTGCTGCTGGCGGCGGCGGACGCGATGTTCCCCCGGGGCGGGGTGCTGCCGATCTCCGGGAGCGAGGCGGGGGTGCTGGCCCACATCGACGCGACCTTCCGGGCGTCGCCGGCGCGCACCCGGCTGCTGCTCCGGCTGCTGTTCCGCTTCGTCGAGCACGGCCCCTGGCTGCTGAACCTGAGGCCCCGGCTGACCCGGCAGGCGCCGGAGCGGCGGGTCGAGACGCTCCGGAGCTGGGCGGAGAGCCCGCTTTACTTCCTGCGGGTGACCTTCACCAGCCTGCGCACGCTGATCTCCCTGGCGTACCTGGCGGACGACCGGGTGCTCCGCCGGATGGGCGCCGCCCCGGATCCGACCCCCTTCGAGGGGGGCAAGCGGGCGGTGGTGGCGTGAGGCTCGCGGCCATCGACGATCCGCACGCGGGGGTGCGGCGCTTCTCCGACTACCGCGACCCGGAGCTGCGGGATCGCTGCGACGTGCTGGTGGTGGGCTCCGGGCCCGGGGGGGCGGTGGCGGCGAAGGAGCTGGCGGAGGCCGGGCTCGACGTGATCCTCCTGGAAGAAGGCCCGCCCATCGGCCCCGGCGACATGCGGCCCGAGGCCGGCGACACCCTGCGGAGGCTCTTCCGCGAGGGGGGGATGCGGGTGGCCCGGGGCAACGGCTACTTCCCGACGATGCAGGCCATCGGGCTGGGGGGAGGGTCGTTGGTCAACTCGGCCATCTGCTGCCGGGTTCCTCGCTGGATCCTCGACCAGTGGGCCCAGGACCACCGCCTTCCGGAGCTGGCCGACGGCGGTCTCGACGACGACTTCGACGCCGTCGAGCGGTTCCTCGGGGTGACCGCCACCGACGAGGCCATCCAGGGCGAGCGCAACCTGCTGTTCAAGCGGGGCTGCGAGGCCCTCGGGATAGCCGCCGAGCCCACGCCCCGTAACGTCCAGGGCTGCAAGGGCAGCGGCGAGTGTTTTTCCGGATGCCGCAACGGCGCCAAGCGCTCCACCGACGTCTCCTACGTCCCGGCGGCGCTCCGGGCCGGCGCCCGGGTCTACACCAGCCTCCGCGCCGAGCAGCTCGTCACCGAGGGGCGCCGCGTGACCGGGGTCCGAGGGCGCCAGGTTGAGCCCTTCTCCTGGCGCGAGGCTGGTCGCTTCGACATCCAGGCCAAAAAGGTCGTGCTGGCGGCGGGGTGCATGGCGACCCCTCTCCTGATGATCCACGCGGGGCTAGGGGGGCCCCACGTGGGACGGCACCTCAAGGGGCACCCAGGGCTGGCAGTCTACGGGCTCTATCCCCACAAGGTCGAGCCCTGGAAGGGGGCCACCCAGGGGTACCAGTCGCTGGCGTTCCTGCGGGAGGGGATCAAGCTGGAAGTGCTCTGGGCGCCCCCGGCGTTGCTGGCGATTCGGTTCCCCGGGTTTGGCGACGAGTTCAAGGGGCACCTGCTGGCCTTCGAGCGGATGGCGCCCTTCGACGTGATCGTCTGCGCCAAGCACTCGGGAGGGTACGTTCGACCCCAGGGGAAGAGCATGGAGCCGGACATCCGGTTTGACCTGGATCCGCGGGATGTGTCGGCGCTCCAGCGAGGGCTGTGCCTGCTGACCGACATCAGCTGGGCGGCGGGGGCGGAGGCGGTGCAGCCCGGGGTGCACGGGGTGCCAGCGGTGCTGACCCGGGCCATGGGGACAGCGCCGCTCCGGAACGCCTCGCTGCGGGCGACCGATTTCACCGTCGGGATGAACCATGTATTCGGCACTGCGCGCATGGGCGGCGACGCGAGGGAGAACGTGGTCGATTCCTGGGGGAAGGTCCACGGAGCGGAGGGCCTCTACGTGTGCGATACCAGCGTTTTCCCGGCCTCGCCCCACGTGAATCCGATGCTCACCTGCATGGCCCTCGCCCGGCGCACCGCCCGCGGGATTGCCTCCAACTGAGCGCTGTCGGGAGTTCCTCACCCCCCGCCCCCCTCTCCCTGGAGGGCAGAGGGGGAAGAGAACGTTCCGCAACGCGATGACATGGGGGGGGTCTGTCCGCGATCCGTGAGGCCGGGGGAGCGCCTCACCCCCCTGTCCCCCTCTCCGTCTCCCGCGGAGAGGGGGAGATTCCCGGCAGAGGGAGAGGGCCTTGCCCATCGTTTGGTCCACTGGGGCCCCAAGTCCAAGTCGACCTGACATCTTTCCTCGGGGATCTTGACCTTGGGCCTGAACACCTGACCAGAAGTCGAGCGTCGGGTGGACCAAACGATGGGCAAGGCCCGGCCTTGCACCTAACCTCGACAGAAGTAGGGGCGCAACCTGTTGCGCCCCTACACCCTCCGCATGGGTAAAAAAATAATCCCCTCCTTTGTCGAGGTTAGACACAAGGCCGCAAGGCCCAAACTTCACCCATGCCGGGAAGATGCCCGAGGCCAGGTTGATCTTGGTGTTGCCCAGAAGACGATCAACTTGCTTGGTGCCGTGTTTGGACGAACCGTCCGAGAGCAACGCGTAGCCCCGACCGATGGCATGGATGGCCAAACTGGCGGACACAAGTACCCCTCCGGTGGCGTTGGTCAACGACGTAACTTGTTTGCTAGGAAGGTCGCTATCGAAGATGGAGTGAAGGGCCTTGCACCTAACCTCGACAGAAGTAGGGGCGCAACCTGTTGCGCCCCTACACCCTCCGCATGGGTAAAAAATAATCCCCTCCTTTGTCGAGGTTAGACACAAGGCCGAGTGAAGAATGGCCTCGACGGAAGCGAAGTGGAGATGACGAGCGCGATGGTGAGCATCAGGTGAGAGGGATTCTGAGGTAGGATCGGTCATCAAGCCCAAGAGCCTGGCAGAACGAACACAAATCGACCACGCATATCGGTCTTAAAAATGAGGGGATACCTCAGGACCTGCCCGCCGCGCTCGCCCGTCGCAGCCATCCGGACGAGCGGCGCTCCTTGACACGGAGGGATGCACGATGTCTCCTGCGGCGCTCCTTCCGTCCCCCTCGAAATCCGGAGATACCCCGTGCCCGCTCGCACTCACCGCGCCTCGCGCTCCATCGTCCTCGCCGCGCTGGCGGCCTTCGCGCTCGCCGCCTGTTCGGACCCCGCCGCCCCGCCCGCGAAGACCGCCGCCGGGGCCC
>CAZSDX010000093.1:0-16350 GCA_964605685.1 uncultured Polyangiaceae bacterium | reverse complement strand
GCCCATAGTTATCCCCCTTGGCCTGCCAGGAAGAATTGGTCAGGGTGGCCTCGGTCAGCAGGGGCGGATCGAGCACGCCGGGAGGCGCCCCCGGGGCGGCGAAGCCCCCGGCTCCGGCGGGAGGGCCGGCAGAGGCACCGCCGAAGGGCGGGGCGCTCCGGAGCGGGTGGGGCACCACGCAGGAGGGGGATTGCTGGCCGCCAAAGGACTGGATGCGCTGGCCGGCGAGGCGGACGATCTCGTCCCAGGGGAGGCCCTGGCCACCGTGGAGGGCCTCCAGCATGGCGACGGTGAAGGCGCCTCCGGCGCTGGACTCGCGGGCGACCTCGCCCTCCCCGCAGGAGAAGATGGTGAGGTAAGGGGGGTCATCGGCGCGGCGGGAGCGGAGGCGAGGAGCCAGGGGCACCGGGCGCGTGCGGAGGGAGGCCAGCGCCGGCTGGTCCGCCGGGGGAGCGAGGAAGCGCCCGTGGGTCTCCAGCGGGGCGCCGAACAGGATGGGACCGGAGGGGGGCGGCATGGGTCCGAGGCGTCCGGCGTCGAGGAGCACCGTCGCCAGGGTGCCCTGGGGCAGCCGCTTGAGCTTGTCCGCCAGTTCGTCGTCGCGAAGCTGGGTGAACTGGAAGGAGTGATCGTGGGCGACCAGCACCTCGTCGAGTTCACCGGGGTTGGTGCGATCCGGCATCACGGTGCCGTAGGAGGCGATGTAGAGGACGAGGACGTCGCCGGGGGCGGCGGTCATCAGCATCCAGTCGACGGAGCGGAGGATGGCCTCCCTGGTGGCCTGGGCGTCGAGGAGCAGCTTCACGTCCGCCTCGGGGAAGCCGAAGCGCTGGGTGAGCGCCGCGGCCACCGCGCGTGCGTCGTTCCGGCACCCCGAGAGCCTCGGGATGGTGCGCTCCGCGTACTCGTCGATCCCCACGCATACTGCCTTCTTTGCCATGGCTCACCTCGCCCGTCGTTGTACGCCACCGGCAGGCCCGGAGCTACCCCGACCGCCCGACGATTTCCGACCGGACCTGGTCACCTGCGGTATCCTCGCGGCACGCGACTGCGGACCGTCTTCCTCCCAGGGAGGCGCCTCAACCGTCGTGCCGCGGGTGCGGGTGCACTTCGGGGCGGTCAGCGGGGAGATGGGCTGAGCCTCAGTGCCAGGCGGCGGCGCTCTTGACCGGCTGGTTGCTGCGGTCGTGGGCCTCGATCAACACGCGGGAGCTGGCCTCGCAGCCCACGCAGGAGGGGAACTCGGAGCCGTGGTTGCAGCGGATCCACTTGGCCCGGGCGGGCTCCTCGAATTCTTCCGCGTCGAGGTGGCGACCGCAGGCGATGCAGTGGATGTGGGCCTCCTCGTGGTGATGATGGTGGGGGGTGGGGGCGCTGAGCGCCTTGCGCTCCCGCTTGGTCAGCCGCTTCTCACGCTTCATGAATCGTGGAAGTAGCACAGGGTCGGGCGAGGAGGAGAGCCCGTTGAGCGGCGAGGCGTTGACAGGGCCGGGGGAGGGCTGATGCGATGGACGGCATGGAAACCGCGCCCGTGCCTGCCTACCTGGAGGGAAATTTTGCCCCGGTCTTCGACGAGGTGGAGGCGTCCGATCTCCCGGTCGAGGGGGAGATCCCCCGGGATCTGGAGGGGTTCTTCGTGCGGAACGGGTCGAACCCGCGGTTCCGGGCGCCAGGGAGGTACCACTGGTTCGACGGAGACGGGATGATCCACGCGGTGCAGTTCGAGGGAGGCCGGGCGAGCTACCGGAACCGGTGGGTCCGGACGCGGGCCTTCGCCGCGGAGCAGGAGGCAGGCAAGGCCCTCTGGACCGGCGTGACCGAGCGGCCCGATTTCACCAACCCCCGCGGCCCCTTCAAGGACTCGGCCAACACGGACCTGATCTACCACGCGGGGAAGCTGCTCGCGCTCTGGTGGCTGGGGGGCGAGGCGTACGTTGTCGATCTCCCTTCCCTGGAGACCCGCGGCGTGGAGACCTTCGGCGGCAAGGTCCCCACCCTCTCGGCGCACCCGAAGCTCGATCCGGCGACCGGGGAGCTTCTCTTCTTCGACTACAAGCCCTTCCCTCCGTACCTGACCTACGGCGTGGCCGACGCGGAGGGGAGGCTCACCCACCACACCACCATCGACCTGCCGGGGCCGCGGCTCCAGCACGACATGGCCATCACCGAGCGCCACGCCCTCTTCTTCGACATGTCGATGATGTGGGATCCGGAGCTGCTCAAGGTAGGGAAGACCCGTGTAGGGTACTTCCGGGATCGACCGTCCCGCATCGGCGTGCTGCCCCGGCATGCCCCCGGGGACCAGGTGCGCTGGTTCGAGGTCGGGCCCTTCTACATGTACCACACGGTCAACGCCTGGGACGAAGGGGACCGGGTGGTCTTGCTGGGGTGCAAGGCGGAGAACCCGCTGGTGGATGACCCCGGAAACCCGGCCGGAGGTCCGGTGGTCCCGGCCATCGGCTTCCTGCGGCTCCAGCCCCGCCTCTACCGCTGGATCCTCGACCTGAGCACCGGCAAGGCCACCGAGGAGCCGCTGGACGACGGCTGGGCCGAGTTCCCCCGGATCGACCAGCGGGTCATGGGGCGCCGGAGCCGCAAGGGATACCTGTGCCGGGCAGCAGCGGCACCCACGATGCGCTTCGAGGCGCTGGTCAAGTACGACACGGATACGGGGACGCGGGCGGCCTACGAATTCCCCGCCGGGTGGTACGGCAGCGAGGCGCCCTTCGCCCCGCGGCGGGCCCAGGGCGCCGAGGACGACGGGTACCTGGTGTCCTTCGTGGTGGAGGAGGCCACCGGGCGCTCCGAGGTGTTCATCCTGGACGCGGCTCGGATCGAGGCAGGGCCGGTGGCGCGGGTGAAGCTCCCGGCGCGGGTGCCCACCGGGTTCCACGCCTGGTGGGTTCCCGCCGGCGAGGTGGCCCGCCGGCGACCGGCGTAATTCGAGGATGAATTCCCGGGTGACGCTGGTCCATTTCCCGGGCATCGGCTTCGACACCAGGTTGACGGAGACCGAGGAGCTGGACTCGAAGGAGTCGGGCACGTAGTGGAACAGCTCGACCTTGGTGAGGTACTCGCCAGGCCGGGCGTTCTTGACGCGCCAGGGCTTCCACTGGCTGATGGATTCCCCCTTGGCCAGGTCGGGCCCCGAGATGGAGGCGTGGAGGACCACCTTGCCCCGGGCCAGCTCCGCGTTCACCAGGTAGACGTCGAAGAGCGCCCCGGCAGGGGGGATCTTCCCGCTGGCGGGGGCGTTGAGCAGCAGCAGCGGCTCCTTCGGCGTCCAGGTGGGCTCGGTCTTCTTGCCGACGTAAAACGGTAGGATCGCCGCCGGGGAACGGAACTTCGTCGGCTTGACCGACTCGCCGCTCGGATGCACCGGCAGGATCGCCAGCAGGTGGAAGCCCTCATCCAGGGGCTTGCCCCCGGTGAAATCGCCGAGCTTGAGCTTCCGCTTCGGGTCGTGGACGGCACGGACCCGCCGGTTGTCCAGGATCAGGTGGACGCCGTTGCCTCCCTCCTTGAGGGTCCAGCCCCGTAGCGCGAACTTGATCTCGAAATCGGCGGATTTCTCCGCTGGGATCACCTCGTCCTTCTTCGGGGCCTGCGCGGTCACCCCCGGCATCGCGCCGGGCGCCTTCGCCGGCTTCTCCTCGACGAACTCGGGGGTCGCGGCGGGGAGCGGCGCGGGCGCCGGGGTCGAGGTCTCGGCCGGCGGCCCGGGGTCGGGGGAGATCGAGGAGACCTCCCCGGCGCAGGAGGCCAGCGAGAGCAAGGCAAGCGAGGCGAGGAGGCGGCGCATGGAACTTCCTCCAGGGTAACCCAGGAACCCGGGCGCCTTCCACGAGGAACGGGGTAGGATGCGCCGGTGTTGCTCCCTTGCCCTGGCTGCCGTCGCCACGTGAAGACCGAGGAGGTCACCTGCCCTTTTTGCGCCGTCTCCTTGCTGGGTCGAGGCTTCGGCGGCGCCGCCGCTCCCGAGCCGACGTCGCTCCGCCCCGAGGGGCCCCCCTACGGGCTCACCCCGGCGCGCATGTCGGAGAACCACGTCCCCGAGCCGGCCTACGGGCTCTCCCCCTACCGCCCGGCCTCGGTCGTCCCCCGGGTCTTGCTCGCGCTCGCGCTCGCCACAACCGCCGTCCTGGCCTGGTACTTCCTCCGGGGAGGACGCCAGTTTCCCTGAAAATTCTGGAAAATTGTCGTAAGCTCGCCCCTCCATGATCCTGAGCGAGAAGGTCGTCGAGCAGTCGGTCAACCGCACGGACCGGGCTCGCTTCGTCAAGGAACTCGTGATGGTCGACGGGCCGGTTCCCCTGGCCATGGTGCGCAAGCGCGCCCACGCTGCCCGGGGTGAGACCGGGGGCTCCCTCGGTCCGCTCCTGCTCATCCACGGCTACGGCCAGAACCGCTACGCCTGGCACCTGCCGCTCCGCAGCCTCTCCGGCTTCCTGGCCCGTGTCGGCTACGACGTCTTCAACCTCGACCTCCGGGGCCACGGGCGCAGCGCCCACCTCGGCGCCTCCCGCCCCAGCACCACCGCCGACTACGTCCGCGAGGACGTCCCCGCCGCCGTCGCCAAGATCCAGGAGATCTCCGGGCCACGCCCGGTCTTCCTCGTCGGCCACTCCCTCGGCGGCCTGGTCAGCTACGCCGCCGCCCCTGCCCTCGGCTCTACCGTCGCCGGCGTCGTCGCCATCGGTAGCCCCTACCACTTCACCCAGGGCCTCCGCGGCATGGAGCGCCTCGGCAACCTCGTCCACCTCCTGGAGAGCCGCGTCGACGCTCTCCGGGGCGACCTCGCCCTGGACCACCGCCTCTTCGGCGAGCTTGTCCGGAACTTCCGGATGTTCGTGGACAGCCCGCTCTACCCGCTGCCGTTCCGGGGCTACGATCCGGCCAACATCGAGCCGGACGTGCTGGCGCAGCACATGGCGCTGGCGATGGACGCGGGCAGCATCCGGGTGGCGCGGCAGATGTTCCGGGAGGCCCGGAGCCGCGGGGGTCGGAGCGACGTTCCCGGGGGGATCGAGGGGTTCGGCGAGGCCTTCGAGCGCATGCGGGACACGCCGCTGCTGGTGATCGCCGGCTCGAAGGACGACCTGGCGGCGCCGGAGGGCGTCAAGACGGCTTACGACCGGAGCCAGGCCCGGGACAAGACCTACCGCTGCGTCCCCGCGGGGCACATCGACCTGCTGGTGGGGCACGAGGCGCCGCTGACCACCTGGGCCATCCTGGAGGCGTGGCTGGGGCAGCGGCTCCCAGGGCGGCGCGTGCTCTCCGCGCGGCCTCCTGCGCCCGACCTGGCCGAGGGAGGCTGAGCCGTTGTTCCTCACCCCCCCGGCCCCCTCTCCGCGGGAGACGGAGAGGGGGCCGGGGGGGTGAGGCCCCCCTCCACCCTCGCGGATCTGGCGGACGCCATCGCCATCGACGACGATGCCACAGCTCTCCTGCTCACCACCTACGAACACCTGCCGTGGAACGCGCCGTTCTACGAGCGCCACGGCTTCCACCGGCTGCGCGAGGAGGAGCTGGGACCGGAGCTGAGCGCCGCCCTGGCCTTCGAGCGCGCCCACCTCCCGCTGCCAGAGCGCAGGATCGCCTCGCGCTGGGCGCCCGTGGGGAGGTGAAATCAATAGCGGTACTCCTTGCACAACCGATCCAGCAGATCCAGGCGGCGAACGGCCCAGCGCACCTCCAGCCCAGGAGCAAGGCTGGCCAGCGTGTTTTTCGCCTCATCCCCGCCGCTGGACTCCAGCAAGGCAAGCGCAATCGCCTCAAGCTCCGCCTCGGAAGCGCCCTGGGCTCGTGCTTGATCCCTACGGGCCAGGTGGAGCTGATCCGTATCCCCAAGCGCCTCCAACTTGCTCAGGATCGTAGCTGCTTCGGTGGCCTTCCCCTGATGGCGTTGCGCCGAAGCCAGCCAGCGAAGCCGCGCGGTCCGGACATGCTCCGGCGCCGTCTGGAAGAAGGTCTCCTGGTCGAGGATCGCAGCCGCCGCCGCGTGATCACCGACCTGCTCCAGCGCTCGACCCCAGGCCAGCGCCACGAACGAGGCAGACACCGTGGAGGGACGTTGCTCCAGGAAAGGTCGAACCCTCGATTCCAGGTCATCAAGAGAATCCCGACGCCCCAGAATTCCCAGGAGACGCAGCAGCTCGCAAAGTGGATACGAGGCGGAGGCCGGATCGAGACGTTGCCAGTCCTCCATGGCTTGCCGGAGCGGCAGCAGCGCATCTTCGTAGCGACCTACCGCCGCCAAGGCGCGACCCAACGCACCGTGAAGGACAGCCCTCCCTGGAGACAAGGAAGCTGTCCTGTGCTCCAATTCCTGTCGGCAAACCTCCGCGTACTCAGGTATCTTCCCCGGATCACCATCCGCCGCGGATTGCAACATGTGGGCAAGCAACCGAAGCCGGATCTCGACAGGAAAGGCTTCCAGCAGATCGTCGGTCAGCCCATCGATCCGAGCAGGCTCACCACCATGACGACGGGCGACATCCCGGACAAACGCAGCTTTCCACCGGAGCACAGGCTCCCGCAGGCGCCGTAGCAACCCCACCGCCAGCGCACCGAGCACCGGCCATCCACAGGGAACGCTGGACGACTCCAGAGCAAGCGTGAAGAGACGCTCCACGGTCCATCCTACGTCCAGGTTCTCGGCCCACAATGCTCCCTCGCGCGCTTGCTCTGCCAGACCCATCCCAAGCAAAGCCTCGGAGAAATCGGTCACCCCCAGAACGCACCGCGCCGGAATCTCTGGATCCCCACGGAACGCCACAGCCAGCTCAGGAGAAACCAGTACCATCACCGGAAGCGACGAAGCACGCTGGAGCAGCGCCTTGCGAACCACGTCAACCTCCGGCATGGGTTGTATCCTCCCGTCGTCGCTCAGCTCCCCGAAGGCGAGGAAGGACGGAGGATGAGGCAAGGCCAGGACACCGAACAGGGCATCAAGAACCGATTGCAAGGAGGGATCTGCAACCTCCGAGGGAGCAGAATGGCCCAGGAGCTCGAGAAACCAGCGGGCACAGGAGGGGAAAGGTGTATTCATCGGGGAGCAGGAGAGAGGGAAAGCCAGGCGTCCAGGAGAGCGAGGGTTTGGCGTCGTTGCAGCAAGTCTTGATCCATCTCTCTCTGGCTGTCGAAGGTCAAGACGCAGTCCAGACAAGCCCGGGTGCATCGGGCGTCGTGTGCCTCGTCGATCCAGAGCTGGCGCCGGGCCTGCTCCAGCCAGGTTCGACCAAAATCCAGCAGCTCTCGCACGTGTCCCACCCCCCCGGGAACGTTGTCAAAGAGCGCCGGAACCCACCGCCCCCCCAGCGCCACCGGGAGGAGACCCAGCTCGCGGAGATCCACCTCCAGCAAGCGAGCCCCGGCGATCCGAAGCGCTTGCCCCAGGGTAAACAGCAAGGCCCGATCCTCCAGATCACCCCGGACCTCGCCGAAGTCCCGAGGGAGGCTGGTGATATCCAGCAGCAGGATGTCCGTGGTCTCCCGGGCGGTCAGCGTGTGGTTGCGAAGCACCGGGCTTTCTTCCTCCTTCCAGCAACGCACATAGCGCTCCTTGCTGGTCAGGGGGGCATGGCTCTCGAAACCCTTGGGAAGGTGAAGCCGCCCATCCCCCTGTTTCGCCTCGCTCTGAGCGAAACCGCAGCGCGTACAGAGAGCAAAACCGTGGTGATACGCTCCCTCATTGTAGACGAAGATCTCGCCATCTTCCCGGTACAGTGCGGAAAAACCAGGGACGCCTCCGAGATTTTCCATTGCATAGGGAATCTTGTCTTCTCGATTGAAGCTGAGCGTGGCGCGCTCCGTGGAGCCCACCCGCTCGGCAGCAGTGCTCCAGCGCGGAGGATCCCAGACGGCGGAGCAGAATCCATGGCGAGGAAGAAGCATGGAGCGGAGCCGAGAAAACGATTCTCCGCAGATCTGACAGTTCAGATCAGGATCCTGGCTGTAAGAATAGCTCACGTGTTCGTTGGGGCAGGTGGCATAGGTTCCTCGAAGACCTAGCGTGTCGTTGGCTTGGTTTCCAACGAAATGCCGGAGCACGCCACGGGAGGTGACCAGCTTCCCCCCCACGAGCACCCGCGACCCAGGGACATACTCCCCCAGGGCCAGAAGCGCAGATCGCTCCAGCTTGATCGTCTCTTCCTCCCGGATCCGCTGGGGTCTCTTCTCGTCCCGCACAAAGACCTTGAGCCGGTGGAGCCCCACCGGAAAGCCGTAACGAGGAAGAAATTGCTGCTCTGCCAGCGTGGCAATCACATGCTGCGACAGCAGCGTATCAAGCTGCTTGCAGATGGCCCGCGCCGCAGCCTTCAACGGAACGTCTCTCTGGTCAGGAAGCTGCTGGTAGGACAACCTGAGATTTTTCACATCCTCCAGGAAAGGATCTAGTGCTTGCTGGAATCGTTGCTTCACCTCCTCTAGAAACTCCACAGGCTGCTTCCAGGTATCCTGGAGCGGTGTCTCCCGGAGCAGCCTCTCCAGCGCAGCAAGCACAGACTTCCCTGGTTGCTCCTTGAGCTTCTCCAGGAATTCGAGGAACTGCTCGTACCGAGGGTGAGGGAGCAGATCCGGTAGCGGTGGCAGCGTGGGTCCATCTCCCCAGAAATCCGGAGAGTGATACCCACAGAATTCCCCCATATTTCCGAAAGCAGCCATGGCACCTTCGTGATCGCCTTTCTGCCAGGTGGAACGGAAGAATTCTCCGAGTAGAAAGGCATGGGTATGCCGCCGCGCGATACGCTCCCGGTCCAGAATGACCGTAGTCCGTCGCCCAGGGCGGGCGAGGTAGTCGCCGAAGCGATGAAAGGTCTCCCGATCAAAGGAGTTGGACCGACAGAAGGCAAGAACCACCGAAGAGCCGTCGGTGCGGCGACCAGCGCGACCCGCTCGCTGGAGGTAACTGGCACGTCCAGGAGGGACATTCGCCAGCAAGACGCCGCTCAATCCTCCGATGTCGATGCCCAGCTCCATGGTGGTCGTGGCGCTGAGGAGGTTCCGTACTCCGGCCTCAAAGAGCTGCTGAACGCGACGATTCTCCAGGACCGAACGCTGTGCGCTGTGCTCCTCGGCCCAGAGCCCCACCCTGAATCCCGCTTCCTCGCGAAGTTCCTGGCGAACCCGCGTGTAGAACAGAACACCATCGAGCTCCTCATGGGAGATGGCTTCCAGGTCGTCGACCCCCAACGCAGGAGCCAGACCGAGGACGCTATCGGTCCAGATCTGCCCAGTCCTGGGAGAAAAAAAGAGCTGAGCAGGTTTCCGAAAAACCAGCTCGTTGAACAGGATACGGAGCGCGTGGGTCTCTCCCCCTGTACGTCCCGCTTGACGCACCTCCGAGCGAAGCCACGCCACGGAGCCAGAGAGCTGAAGGAGCTGCGCAAAAGCGGCCTGGAGCAGTTCCTTTCCAAAGGAGTCCGCCTGTCTCTCAGGAACCCCAAGACGCTGGGCCAGCAAGGAAGCAAAACGACGCCGCCGGTGCTTTTCCTGGAGGCCAAGGAAGCGAGTCAACTGGGTCCCCTGATGATCCTTCGACATCCAGCGACCGAGCACCCAAGGACCAAGTTCGTAGGCTCGGTCTGCTTCCTCGCTCCCGAGGGTGATGCACCCGTCGATGCGGAACGTATCCAGCAGCAGCCGCAGAAAGGAGGGCCAGGTTTGTTCGAGCTTCTGTACATCCACCTCAGGAGGTAGGGCACCGAGGAGGGTATCGGGCACAGAATGACCACCAAGTCCTGGATAGACCAGCTCGATCAGGCCAATGGATTCGAGCGTTTGCTCCCCCGGAGAGCGTCGGGCCAGCTCTCGCCCCAGAAGGCCCACGACCCGTTCACCGACCCGACGCTTGTTCTCCTCCCAACCTTGCTGGCTCCATGGAACCGTGTGATTTTCTCCCCCATCCAGGTCAAGGATCTCCGCCAGGTCATCGCGCTTCTTGAGATCCCCGATCAGCACCGTCGCTGGGATCCCTTCGGTCATCGCCTGGATGGTTTGCTCGATCTCCTTCCGACGCTGGCGAGCTCGTTCATTGTTCGGATTTTGAAGGAGTTGACCCTGGAAGAAAGCCATCTCTTGCTGGAGCGAATCCAGATCCTGCTCGCTGGAGGAAGCGAGGTGCCTGACCAGCAGCGCACGGAACTGGAAACGAAGGTGCAAGGCCGTGAGCCGCGGACCCAGGCGAGCAGCCTCCCGGCGGCTATCGCTGAAGGCCAGGAGCCTCCGTCCGCGAGCTGGAAGCCAGCGCACCATCCCGGAAGGATGTTCCGGCATCCGGAGCGTGGCGGTTTCCGCCAGGATGGTCGTGACCATCGCATCGGAAAGAGTGAAGCTGGAAAACCCATGCAGATCCTTCGTCTCCTCGTCCTCGTCGTCCGCCTCCCTTGGTACCTCCTGGAGAGGTGAGTTGCTGCACCGAGGGCACGAGGTCACCCTGGAGAGAGGTGCCCGGTTCTCTCCCATGGATTGGAACGATTTTCCGCTCTTCAAGTTGACGGCATGGGTGATTTTTGCGTTCGCATCGACGGAAAAAAGCAATGTTTTTTTCTTGCATTTATCGCTGAATTCTCCGACCAGCTTGCCATCTGCCCCCTGGCGGGCAGCCAGGACCGTCTCTCCGCAGTGATCGCATCGAAAGAGCGTGAGCACGATACTCCCGCAGTGTGGACAGCCATCCTGGAGAGAGGGGAGCAGCGCTCCTCGTCCTGGAAGCTTGTGAGGACCGTTGCAGCCCGGATTGAGGCAGAGCGAGAGCCCCTCGGGACCACGGACCAGAACGTGGAGCCGATGAGGGAGCCGTGGCAATTCGTCGAGGGATCGACGCGCCGAAGCCCCCAGACCAAGCAGACACAGCGTTGCAGCGCGGGCAAGGTGGGGCTCCTGGCCAGGCCACAGGGTGCTGGAGAGTTTTTCCAGAGGCAGGCGTTCCTCCTGGAAGAGCAGGTTTGCGGTCTGCTGCAAAGGTTCCAGCGGAGCAAGCGCATGATGCAGCAACCTGGCGGGGAACGCCTCGTCCGGGATCGGGAGCCCCAGAACTTGCAACGGACCGGCAAGCTGCTGGCAAGCCTGGGGATCCTCCAGCAGCAAGGGACGTCCGTGTTCGTCGACGCCAAGGGTATTGACCGAAGGCCAGGCGCCAGCGAGGCACGAGAAAGCCTGCGGAGCAGGGGTTGGAGGCACCTCGAAGCAAGGGGGAGCTTTTGCCCCTGCAATAGGATAGACATCCTCGGGGTTTCGGGAAAAGATCTGGGCTCCAAATCCGGTGAGTTGCTTCCGAATTTCCTCGGGAGATCCGCTGCCGATGGTGGCGGAGGTGGCCAGGAAGAGGACTTGCTCCGGGGAGACGCCGCAGCGTTTCAGGAGCCGCCGGAGGAGCAAGGCGATCTCGCCGGCGAGGGTTCCGTTGTAGACATGTGCCTCGTCGAGCACCACGACGCGCAGGTTTTTTCCAAAGAAGGGCGCATCCTGAGGACGGCAGAGCATGTACTCCAGCATCGAGTAATTGGTCACCACGAGGTCCGGGGTCCGTCCATTTTTGCAAGAATTTCCTGTGGGATCTTCCCTTCCCCGAGCCTGCTTCCTGGTACGGAAAAAGGGGAGAGGTCGGGGAAGGATGCCACGATGAGCGGCGGCCCGGCTATCCTCCGGGGTCTCGCTGGTGAAGTGGAAGAAGGTGATCTTCTCCTGCCCCTCCAGCCACCGCTCCAGGCGCATCACCTGATCCAGCACAAGCGCGTTCATGGGGTAGAGGAGCAGGGCAGACATCCCTTGTCCGGGCTCCCCCGGATGACACCACAGATCGTCCAGCGCAGGCAGCAGAAAGCTCTCGGTTTTACCTGCTCCGGTGGGAGCTGTGATCATCACGACAGGACGCCGTTCGCCGCCGAGGCGAGCCTTCTGGATGGCCTCCTTCTGGTGCTGGTAGAGGGGCCGATCCGCCGGGATGGCGCCGCGCTTGTCGAGGTGCTCGCCCAGCGTCCGAGGGAAGTGATTTTTCTCCCAGAGCGTGCGCAGCGAGTCCTCCGAGGCCACCGCAGGGAAGGCTCCCTCGATCCAGAGATCGGCCACCAGCCCCCCCTCCACCGGGGCTCCTCTCCAGAGGATCCGGGCCGCCTCGTTGATGTTGGGGTTGGGCGTGGCCAGCTCGCTGCTGGCGTAGTCCACCAACCTTGTCCTCAGGGCTTCGGCAAGCCCCAGTGCATCGAGCTGGCTCATCGCACGACCTCCTTGTCCAGCAGGGAAATAGCCACCAACCTGCGGAAGATCTCATGGTGCAGGGAAACCTTGAGATGGGGCTCGATCACGGGAGTGTATGCGGCGTTGTTCATCCACTCAAGCATCTGGTTCTCCTCAAGACCCATCAGGAGACACGCCTGCCGACGCAGCTCGTTGAGCGCCTTATTTTTCTTTTTGTCGTTGATGGCCTGATTGGGATCCAGGAAACGGAACGCGCGGCTCCACTGCCCGCGGCGTGCTCGCGCATTTTGGATCTCTGAGTACGAGCGTCCCTGACAGGATCCATCGGGCCAGACAGCCGAGAACCGCAGCATGAGGTTGCCCCACGGCACCAATGCTTGCGGTTGCACCCGATGAAGCAGGTCCACGTGTACTTTTTCGTAGAGCGCCATGGCCAGTTCCGGCGAGCAGATCCGGGTACCCAGCAGGATGGAGCGTGCAGCCTGCTCCCAGGAATCATCGTTCGGAAGCGATGGCCAAAGGGTTTCCCCCTGGACGAATTTCACGCGACCAGCTTCCTTGATTTTTTCCTGCCGTTGCGGATTCTCTTCCTCCGCAGTCCAGGGCAAAAGTCCCCAGGAGATCAGCGTCTCTACGGGGTGCTTCTCCACGTACTCGCGCAGCCTCTCACGGATAGGTTCTGCAAGGATAGGTAGCCACAGCCAGCGCAGCAAGAGCAAGGCTTCCCGGGGCGAGGGATGCTCCTCGACGGCTTCCCACCAGGAGCTGTGCCACCAGCTTCCTTGCCAGGTTTCCTTGAACAGGAGGGCTGCGACACGAAGATCCTGAGCCTTCTCCGGCAGCGAAATTTCCCACTGTTCTTCGTGACACGACGCAGGGACCAGTTCCGGAGCTCGCCCCCGGAACCAGAGCAAGACCCGATGCTCTGGGCGCAACTGGATCGGGCGGCGTAGGGTCAAGCGAAGTTTCCCACCGCCTACTTCGCCTTGTTGCACCAGTCCTCGATGGACCACAGAGACCCCTAGCTTCTGGAGCTCCAGCGGGGCTTTTCGCCGAGAAGATCCAAGCGCAAGCTCCTCTCCTCGTCCCGGGAGTCCAACCAACGCTTTTGCGCGTTGAGGTGCTTGTTGCCCGGGAATGTCGCCGTAGTAGAGCTGAGCGTAGCCTCCGGGAGCGCATACCCGCACCGAGGAGGAGGCAAGCACCTCCCGTTCCAGTTCCTCCTGCGGGACTTCACGCCAGGAGCCTTCCTGGGTCGGCAACAGGAGAGCAGCCCGCGTCGCCACCCGCCGGGAAAGCACCCAGCGTTCCGTCCCCTCCCGGACCATCAGGGAGAGATCCACCAGCGCAGGGAACGTATTTCCTTGGGGAAGTCGCCAGCGCTCCCCGCTACGCACCAGCTCGACTCCAGCACCCCGGATGGATTCAACGTGGACCCATGTCGGCTTTTGGATGGCAAACTCCCCGGGGGACTCCGGGTTCTCGACGAGCTGGATCTGCTTCAGCCAAGGAGGAGAGACCCGACGAGGGGTTCCTGGGCTCCAGAGGATCTCGCCCTCCAGGCTCAGGAAGGTCTGCGAGGACCAGCCCGGTGGGAGCCAGATCAGAACGTGATCGCCGCGAAGCTCCGACCTGGCGGCGGCAGGTCCGTGGAGCAGGATCGTCCCTCGAGGTGCTACAATCCAGTACCCCTGGGAGGTAGCCAAGGGTGCCAGGGCAGGCTGGCCACTGTCATCGAACAGCAACACCTCGTCTTCGGGAAGGAGAGGAAGCGTCCGCTCGCCAGGGACAGGTTGATCCTCTTCGTCCAGGAGCCGCACCACACAGGTGGCCTGGAAGGGAACCGAAAATTCCGGAGGATCCAACGAGTACGAACCGTCCGGTCCCCGAAGGAGTGCTGTACTCCAACGTCCTTCGAGGAGCAGTTCGTAGCGATCTCCCTGGAGTTCTTGGGTAAACACGTCCAGGGAGGGCCTGGCCAGGAGCCTTGGGGAAGGCTTTGAGGTATCCAGACACAGCAAACAGTCCGCCACATCCTCCAAGGACTCCGCACCGGGGATTTCGTTCTCCACGGTGCTTTCCGAGGGACCGATCGAAGCTCCTCCGCCGGTGGATACAGGAGGCTGAAACACCTGGATAGCCCCCAGGAGCGCATCGAAATCGCACCCGTGAAACCAGGCGACCCTGGAAAGATCAGCACGGGTCTTGTCCCAGGACCGCTGCCGTCGGGCAAACCTCTCCAGAGAGCGCCAGGCTTGCTCCAGGGATGGGGCATAGAGTGCGCCTGGTTGCCGCAAAAGTTCGATGTGCAGGGGCATTCCCAGGCCATGAAGCCAGAAGGGAAGACGACGCAACAGCCCGTTGAGAGGAATACCCTCGTGAAAACGAACGGTGAGGTACCAGCGCTGAACAGAGTGCTCGGCCCCCGCCAAACGGAGCCGGAAGCGCTCGCAGGCATCGACGATGGCTTCCTGGACGTTCCGGTGGAGCGTGCCTCCCTGAAAGAGGAGCCGATCCAGTGCGGGATCGAGGTGCCTGCGGCACGGAAGGAAGCATGCCTCGGTATTGCCGTGGCGCCGACTGAATCCAGCCAGCAACATCAGGATCAAGAGCCCCAGGCACTCGCGCTGGGTAGGGAGCAAGGTCCCCAGTTCCTCGGGCAAAGAAATGCCCTGGGCAAGCCGGGAGCCTCGCCGGAGCATGGCATCCCAGGAAGCGACGTGGCGCCCTGCGCACTGGAGCAACCGGTCCAGATCCCCGGAGTCGGGCCTCAGCTCGGCGATGGACCACGGATTGTGGAGGCACCCCTCGGCGGAAGCCGCGTCCAAGAGCAGTCTCGCAGCCGTTTCGACACGCTCATCGTTCCAGGTCGCCAGGAGAGCCATCGCTCCCAGGAGAGCCGAAAGGAGCGGGATCTGACAAGTGCAACGTCGGGAAGAGCCGGGACCGCGCCCCCCGGAGGCTGGCCCCCGCGGTCGTTCTAGGAAACAATGCGCCCCCGTCATGATCGAGGGTCTTGCCGCAGCCTCCGAGGCGCTCCTGGAAGCCGCCTACCGCGCCGAATTCGTCGTCCCTCAACCCGAACCGGAGGTCCAACTCCGGGTCGAGGGGCGCCCCATGACCGCGGGCGAGCTGCGCTCCCTGGCGGTGGTCGACCTGGCCACCCGCACCGAGCAGCACCCGCTGCTGCGCCGCGCCGACGACACGGCCCGGCTCGCCGCCCTGCGCTTCGTCGAGCGGCGCCTCTCGGAGGGGAACAAGATCGGCGCCTTCGACCAGAGCGGCAGCTTCCACGGCTTCCTGCGGAGGGTGCTGAACAACCTGCTCCTGGACTGGCTCCGGTCGCCCGCGGGCAAGGCCGAGCTCAAGCGAGCCGAGCACCAGTCCGGCGACGGCGACCCCTCGGAGGAGCCCCCTCCCCTCCCCCACGAGGAATTCGAGGCCCGCCGGCGCCTCGCGCTCCATCATCTGGTGGCCATCCGGGTCATCCAGGGGCTCCCGCCGGGGCGGGGGATCCCGCTGCGCCTGGCGCTGTGGCCGGACTACGAGCTCGATCTCGCTGAGGTCTCCGGGGTGGCCTCGTTTGCCTTCTGTCACGAGACCGCCGGCAACCAGGCAGAAGGTCGGGCTTGTGACGCCGGTCGACGCTGCCCCATCCCGCCCCAGGGCTGGAGCGACGCCTACCGGAGCGAGCTGGAGCAGGCCCAGCAGAAGGAACCCCAGGGCCTGTCCCGGCGCACCATCGCCGAGCTGACGCGCATCGGCAGGGACAAGCCCATGCCCAAGCGGGAAGGGGCCCTCTGCGAGCGCATCAGCAAGGGTCGACTCCAGTTGATCGAGGAACTCCGCCGCGTTGGCATCCGAGGCACCCCATGAACGAGCTCACCCCCCGCCGCCAGATCGTGACCCAGGCCGCCGCTCTCCTTGAAGGCGACGCGCCACCGGACGTGTTCCTCCACCGCCTCGGCGCCCTCTGTCGGCTGAGCTGCACCGACGCCGAGGCCAGCGACGAGGCCGCCGCCCTGGTCGACGAGGCGGACGCGCTCCTGCCCAGGCTCCAGCAGGCGGCCTCGGGCCGTGACCTCTCCGACGCGCCGCTCCCGGATCTGTCCGCCGCTCGCGCCTGGCTCGCCGCCCCTCGCGGCCACC
>CAZSDX010000092.1:0-16421 GCA_964605685.1 uncultured Polyangiaceae bacterium | reverse complement strand
CAGATTCCCCCGGCCACCAGCGCTGCGGACCCCTCCATCGTGCTGCCGCCGCCGCCGCCGGGGCCGCTGCTCTTCGAGGCGGAAGATTTCACGCCGGAGGGCGCAGGGTGGTCCCGGGGGGCCTGGGGGGAGAACTACTTCTCCGGCCCCTTCGCCAACACCTTCCTCAGCCGCAAGGCGTTCCTGGGGGCAGCGTCCGGGGCGGGCGGCGCGGTCGCTCGCCTGACGATCCGGATCCCGGCACGGGGCCACTACCTGCCGCTGGTGCGCTACGAGTACCTCTACCGCTTCGCCGCGACCTTCCGGCTCCGCGTCGAGCAGGGCGACCGGGTCGTCCTCGACCGGGTGTACGGCCAGCGCGACGCCCGGAAGGTGTGGGCGTTCCGGTCCGGGGTCACCGACGAGAAGGCGTGGCCCTGGGGCGCCAACGAGAACCTGGTGTGGGAGGGTCATGAAAGCCCCATCGAGCTGGAAGCTGGACCAGCGACGCTCGCGCTGGTGACGGAGGCGGATCCGGAGCCGTCGGCGCGGCGTAACGTGGACGCGGTGCTGCTCACCACGGACACGGCGGACGTGGAGGAGCGGATCGCCAAGGAGGGACACCTGCCGCTGGACGGGTTGCTGACGCAGGCAGGAGACCTTTATTTGCAGGTGGAGGCGCTGGGGGAGCCGCAGAAGCTGACGGTACCGCCGGGGGTGGAGCACTCGCCGTACTGGGTACACCGCCGCTCGTGGAAGCCGCGGAAGCTGGAGCTGAAGCCCGGGGAGCCGACCGGCTGGATCGAGGTCGGGAGCCTGCTGGACACGCTCAACGACGGCCAGTGGCGCCTGAAGGCGGCGCCGGCGCGCAAGGGGGGAGCGGTGGATCTGCGGCTGACCTTCGCGGTACCCGGCGCCGCGGGGCCCGAGGTGATCGGGCGCTTCGAGATGAAGCAAGCCGATTTGGAGCTTCTCTACGACGGTTCGATCCGGAAGAGCCGACACCTCCGTCCTTCCTCGGAGGCGCTGGCGGAGCTGGTCGGGTACCTGAAGGGGCTGCCGCCGCCGCCGGGGCGCGCCCCGTCGCGCACGCTGGTCTACGCGAGCACCTTCCGGCCGAGGCCCGCGGACGAGGGGTTCGAGGCGGACCGCCGGGAGCTGGATCGGCTGCTGGGGATCACCGTGCCCCTCGACGGGACGCCCGCGCCGCCGCCTCCTCCCGGGCCGCCCCCGCGTGGGCTCGTGGATCTCCGCTCGTACCGGACGCTGCCGGCGCTGGAGGCCGCCTGCCGCAAGCTGGTTGACGGCAAGCTGGCCGAGCGGATCGCCGTGGTCAGCATGGGGGACGAGATCCACCTCAGCGCGCCGAAGAAGGACGCGGACGAGCTGTTCCGCGCCTTCCTGAAGGAGCGAAAGATCCGCCCGGACGAGGTCGACCCCGCGAGCAAGGGGAACCTCGGGGCGATCCGCTACGCGCCTCCCCAAAATCCGGCGGACAACCCCGGGCTGCACCTCTACACCTCGCTCTTCCGCCACGCCCACGGGCTGCGGGAGATGCGGGAGCGCACCGAGGTAGTCCGGAAGTTCCTGCCCCATGCGCTGATCGGGGCCAATTTCTCTCCGCACCATGGCCCCCTCTACCTGGGCGCCGTCCATCAGTGGGTCCACGCCTTCCGCCAGGGCGCCCTCACCCTGCCCTGGGGCGAGGACTACGCCTGGGCGGTCCCCATCGGCTCTCCCCAGGCCAGCTCCCTCGCCATCGACCTGCTGCGCTCCGCGGTCCGCGGGCGCCCCGAAACGCCCATCCACCACTACATCATGGCCCACGCCCCGGGCACCAACCCCCGCGCCTGGCGTCGGCAGTTCTACGCGGCGGTGGCCCACGGCGTCCGGATCTTCAACCTCTTCGACCTCGTCCCGCTGGCGGGCGCCCCCACGGAGAACTACGTCAACGATCCGGCGATGTACCGGGCGGTCCGGGACGCGCTCCACGAGCTAGGCGCCTTCGAGGATCTACTCCACGCCGCTCGCCCGCGCCCCGCGGCGGCGGCCCTGTGGTTCAGCGAGATCGGGGATGTATGGAACGATCATGCGGCGCCCTTCGGCGCGGAGCTCCGCTCGCTGTACCTGGGGCTGAGCCACCGGCACCTCCCGCTGGACGTCGTGGTCGAGGAGGACGCCTTCGACAGGACCCTCGACGGCTACCGCTTGATCTTCCTCTCGGATCGCCACGTCAGCCGGCGCGCCGTGGGCGCGCTCGCCCGGTGGGTGGAGCGAGGCGGAACGCTGGTGCTCACCGCCGGAGCAGGGCTACGCGACGAGGTGGACCGCCCCGGGAAGGCCATGGAGAAGCTCCTGGGGGCCGAGGAAACGGGGCTGGAGGTGGATCCGACCGTGGCCCTGGAGAAGCAGGATCTCCCCCGGGCTCGCGTCCTGGGGCGCGTCCTGCTGGACGGGCAGAGCGCGGAGGTCGTCGGGGCCCGCTGGCGGCTCCGGCCAGGGAAGGACGCCGCGGTGGAGCTGCGCTTCGAGGACGGGGAGCCCGCGCTGCTACGCCGCCGCGCGGGCAAGGGGGAGGTGGTGGCCCTGGCCTTCCTCCCGGGGCTCTCCTACCTGCGCCCCGCGCTCCCGCTGCGGCCGGTGGATCGAGGCTCCCGCGAGGACACGCTGGCGCAGCTCCTCCCGACGGCGATGTCCCCGGCGATGGCGTCGCTCCTGGGGCGCCTCTCGTCCGGCGTGGAGCGCGCCGTCGAGACCTCCTCGCCGCTGGTCGAGGCCGCGCTGCTGGAGGGCCCCTCCGGCTGGCTCGTCCCTGTGATCGACTGGACCGGCGCGGCCACGACGGAGGTACGGGTGACGGTGCCCGCGGGGTCGTTCCGGAGGGTGACCCTGGCAAGCGGGCGCCCCGTGCGCGTCGAGGAGCAAGGGGGCAAGCGGATCGCCACCTTCCCGCTGGAGACGGCGGACGCGCTGCTGCTGCGGTGAACGCCGGGTCAGCGGGGGAAGAGGGGCCGCCGCTGTGCGGGGCGCTCCCGGGTGAACACCCCACGCCGGAGCATGTAGGCGAGCACGGCGATCCAGGTGGTCACCAGGGCAGCCATCCCGGCGACGAAGAACCAGGCGTCCTTGAAGGGCATGGTCTCGAAGTTCATCCCGAACAGCCCGCTCCAGAAGCTCACCGGGAGCATCAGCGTGGCGATGGTGGTCAGCCGCTGCATCTGCTTGTTGGTCCTCGCCCCGAGCGCCCCCCAGTGCACATCCATCAGCGTGCTCATCTGCGCTTCCAGGAGCTGCGTCGCCTCCAGGAGCCGCGTCATGTGGTCGGTCACGTTCCGCAGGCGGAGGCGCTCCTCCGTCGAGAAGGCCCCGACCTGGGGCAAGTTTCCTGCCAGCTCCAGGAGCTGGCCGCCGATGGGCTGCGCCGAGCGCATCTCCCGGTGGAAATGCCGCACCAGCCGCTTCAGATAAAGGACTTCCCCCGGGTCCATGGGCCGGTCGAGGATCTCCTTCTCCAGCTCCGCCGCGCCGTTCAGGAGCACCTCCAGGTACTCCTCCGCGTCGTCCACCAACCGATCCAGGATCGCCACTGCCACCTGCTTCACGTTGCCGCTCACCGCGCGGCCCCGCAGCAGGTACTCCCTCCAGCTTTCTCCGGTGGGTGGCCTGCTGTCCGCCACCACCAGCACCGAGTCCGTCCGCAGGCACACGTGGATCTCCTGGAAATCTTCCCTCTGGTGCGTGTAGAGATGCCACACAAGAAAGACGTACTCCTCGAAGGTCTCCAGCTTGCAGCGCTGGTTGCGGTGGGTGCAGTCCTCGACGGTGAGGGGGTGGAGGCGGAAGCGCTCGACGAAGGGGCGGAGGGCTTCAAGGGCGGCAGCCTCGTCCTGGGGGAGGCAGATCTCGTGGAACTCGATGGGCGAGGTCACGTCAAGCATGGGAAGGGGAAGGCAACCACGTCCCCGCGGCGCCAACAACGAGCGCGGGCGCCGGCGACCCGGCGCGGGCCAGGATTGTGAAAAAAGACTGGGCGCTCTTCCCCCCAGGTCACGCCGGCTCTACCCTCTGCCGTCGTGAACAGGAGCTGGCTCGCGGTTCCCCTGGGGCTGTTGGTCGCGGGGGGGGTGGCTTACAAGGTGACCCGGCCCATCCCGGTCGTGGTGGCGCCGGTGGTGCGGGGCACCGCGGTGGACGCGGTGTACGCCACCGGCACCGTGGAGGCCGAGGAGCGGGTGGACGTGAAGGCGAAGACCTCCGGGAGCATCGCCGAGCTTCTGGTGCGGGAGGGAGCCACCGTGAAGAAGGGCGACCTGCTGGCGCGGATCGACAACCCGGTGGTGAGCTTCGAGCTGAAGCGGGGCAAGGCGGAGGCGGCAGCAGCAGCGGCGCAGGCGGGTCAATCTGGACCCCAGGTGCAAGCGCTGCGGGCGCAGGCGGCGGCGGTGGGCGCCGAGCTGTCCGTGGCCCGCAAGGATCTGGAGCGGCTGGAGGGGCTGGTCCGCAGCGGGGCGCTCCCGGAGGCGGAGGTGGATCGTGCGCGAGCCCGCGTGCAGCAGCTTGAAGCGAACCTCGCGGCGAACGAGGCCCAGCAGAAGGCGTTGCGGATCGACCTGGGGGCGAACGCCGCCCGGGCGGCGGCGAGCCTCCAGTCCCTCGCCTCCCGGGTGGAGGACACGGAGGTGCGGGCGCCGATGGACGGCGTGGTCCTGGCGAAGCGGGTCGAGCTCGGCGAGGTGGTGGCGGTGAACCAGACGCTCTTCCGCATCGGAGACACGAGGCGGTTGATCCTGGAGGTCACGGTGGACGAGGCGGACATTTCCCGGGTGCACGACGGGCGGGATGGGGCGCCTCCGAGCGTGGCTGCGGTGAGCCTGCTGGCTTTTGGGGCGACGATCTTTCCGGGGAAGGTCTTCGAGATCCTGCCGGACGCGAACCGGGAGCGGAAGGCGTTTCTCGCGAAGGTGCGGCTGGACGCGCCGCCGGCGGGGCTGCGGAGCGGGATGACCGCGGAGGTGAACGTGATCGCCAGCGAGAAGCCCGGGGTGCTGCTGGTGCCCACGGACGCGGTGCAGGAGGGGAGCGTGTGGGCCGTGCGCGGCGACAAGCTGGCGCGGCAGGAGATCCGGACCGGGATGCGTGACCTGCTCCGGGTCGAGGTGGTCGAGGGGCTGGCGGAGGGGGAGCGGGTGGTGCTCCAGCGCTCGGAGAAGCTGGCGGAGGGCAAGCGGGTGGTCGCCACGGAGAAGCCCGCGGACCGGAGCGGAGGGCGCTGAGGTGCGGGTGGTCCTGTTCATCGCGCTCCGGATGCTCTGGGAGCGGAAGCTGCTCAACGGCATCGCCATCGTGGGGGTCACCCTGGGCGTGCTGACGTTGATCGGGATCAACGGCATCATGCAGGGATTCCAGCAGAAGTTCTTGAAGAACATCCTCCAGGTGTCGCCGCACGTGATCGTCTTCGACAAGGAGCTGCGGCCGGAGGCCCCCATCCTGGTGCGGTACTACCCGACCCCGGTGGTCACCCGGGTCACCCACGAGAGCCCCAGCGACCGCCAGCTCCGCATCAAGCGCCCGGACGAGGTGGTGCAGGCCATCGCCCGGATGGAGGGCGTCGCCGCGGTGAGCGCGGGCCTCAACGGGTCTGGCATCCTGGTGCACGGCGGCAAGGAGTTCCCCGTCGATCTGCGGGGCATCGATCCGGTCCGGCAGGAGCGGGTCACCCCGCTGAGCCCGTACATCCTCGAAGGGAGCTACCGGAGCTTCATGGCTGCCAGCGACGGCATCCTGCTGGGCTCGGGCGTGGCCAGCCGCATCGGGGCCAAGGCGGGGGACGTGCTGGTGGTCTCGGGCCCCCGCGCCCGGCTGAACATGAAGGTCGTGGGGGTCTACGAGGCGGGGATTCCTCCGCTGGATAACTCCCGGGTCTACGTACCGCTCCAGGCTTCGCAGACGCTCCTCGGCCGCCCCGACACCGTGGGCAGGATCGAGGTGCGGCTCCACGACACGGACGCCGCGATCGACCTGGCCGCTCGCCTGGAGGCGGTCTTTGGCTACGACGCGGAGAGCTGGCAGGAGACCAACGCCAACTTCCTCGCCCTCTTCAAGCAGCAGAACGCGATCATCTCCTTCGTCGTCGGCGCCATCCTCGCCGTCGGGGGCTTCGGCATCCTGGCGATCCAGATCATGATCGTCCTCCAGAAGACCCGCGACATCGCCATCCTGCGGAGCTACGGCTACCGGCGCCAGGATATCCTGGCCATCTTCCTCTTCCAGGGGGCGGTGCTCGCGGCCATCGGCGCGGCGCTGGGCGATCTGCTGGGCCACCAGCTCGTCACCTTCCTCGGTACCCTGAAGATCAAGCAGGAGGGCCTGGTCAAGAGCGAGACCTTCCTGGTGTACGACGACCCGAAGTTCTACGTGTACGGCGTGCTCTTCGCGCTGGGGACGGGCATCGTGGCCAGCCTGATCCCGGCGCTCCGGGGGTCGCGGGTCGAGCCGGTGGACGTGCTCCGGGGGCAGATCGGATGAGCGATCCTCCGGTGATCGAGACCCGCGGGCTCATCCGGGAGCTGGGGGCCGAGGTGAAGACCCGCATCCTCAAGGGCATCGACCTGCGGGTGCGCCGGGGCGAATTCGTGGCGCTGACCGGCGCCTCCGGCTCCGGCAAGAGCACACTCCTCTACCTCCTCGGCGCCCTTGACCGCCCCAGCTTCGGCCAGGTGCTGCTCCAGGGCACCGACATCGGCGTCCTCGACGACGACCGCAGGGCCGAGCTGCGCTCTCGCCTGCTGGGTTACGTCTTCCAGTTCCACTTCCTGCTCCCCGAATTCTCGGTGCTGGAGAACGTGATGCTCCCCATCCTGCGCCGCGGCCACCGGAGCCGCCGCGACGCCAAGCGCCACGCCCGCGACGTGCTGGCCTCCCTCGGGCTGGGCGAGCTGGCGGACCGGCGCCCTGGCCAGCTCTCCGGTGGCCAGCAGCAGCGCGTCTCCATCGCCCGCGCCGTCGCCAACGACCCCACGATCCTGCTGGCCGACGAGCCCACCGGCAACCTCGACTCGAAGAACGGCGCCGTCGTCGTGGAGGTCTTCGAGCGCCTGGTCCAGGAGCGGGGCATCACCATCGTCATGGTCACCCACGAGCGAGAATTCGCCCGCCGCGCCTCCCGCCGCATCGACCTCCGGGACGGGCTCGTCCTCTCCGACGACGGCGCGGAAGCTTCTTTACCCCAGAAGAGGATCGTCTACAGGCTGCACGCGGCGGCGGTCTGCTGCCCGGGCTGCACCTTGCCTCCGCAGAGGGCTCCGCCCAGGAGCGCCCCCGCGCTGTCCCTTCGCTCGACGGAGACGTCCAGGAGCCCCGCGGGCAGATCCGGAAGCACGAGATCCGCCGGGCAGGTGGCGATGGCCGCGGGCTTGAGCAGGCCGACCACCGTGGCCCGGTAGGTCGATGCCCCCTGGCAGAGCGAGGCCCCCAGCAGCCGCAGCGACCCCCGCTCCGACAGCGGATCGCACCGCGCCGCCGTGGTCTGCCCGGCGGAGGTGCGGGCGGTGCAGCGGCCTCCCCAGCGGGGCCCCGAGCTCCCCTGCTCGAAGGCGAAGACCTGCGCCTCGAAGTTCTGCCCCGGAGGAAGCTCCTCGAAACGAACCTCGGCGCCGCAGTCCACCAGGCGAGGGCCCTCGCCGCCCCCGATCACCTCGAAGCGGGCGATCTTCCCTGGATCCTTCCCGCAGGAGAGGTTCCCCCGGAGCGCCTCGGCCCGGATCACCACCCGCGCCGGTCCGGTCGGCGCCAGCAGCGGCTCGCAGCCGCCCATGCGAGCCGAGGTGCGGTAGACCGCCTCCGTGGGGCCCTTGGGATCGTACTGGTAGAACGGGCTCCCCTGCCCTCCCGAGCCAGCAGCGCCGCCCTCCCCCTCCTCACCGGCCCCGCCCTCGCCTCCTTGCCCTTCGCCCTCGCCGGGCGCCTCGGCGCTGGCCAGGCGACCGCAGTGGGTGGTCCAGGCGGGCGAGGTGTATGCAGAGGTCGGAGGGACGCCGTTGCCAGCGGAGAGAAGCTGGGTGCGGGCGCCGGAGCCCCAGCCGCCCGCCGGCACGAGGCACCCGGCGGGGTCGTAGCGGCCAAAGGCGCAGGCGGGCTCCCGGTAAGCGTCGAGGGTGGCGATGTAAAAATGCCCTGGGACCACCTGGGAGAAGATCGCCGGAGCGTTGCAGGGCAGGGGCGGCGTGGAGGCGACGGTGACGATGGCCTCCGGGTCGTTGGAGGAGACATCGTAGAGGGTGGCCACGTAGCTCTGCATGGCCCCCTCGGTGTCACCGCAGACGACGCCGCCGCGGAAGTCAGCGGGCTCGATGTACACCGCGGTGTAGGGCGTGAAGCCCGAAGAAGAGGAGGGGTTCTCGCATGCCGCCCCGAGGAGGCAGACCCCCAGGAGGCCGCACCGCCGCAGGAACCAGGAAAGGACCGTCACGGCGGGGGGCTTATCACATCCCGGCCCCGCTGGCGCCCGCAGCGGCTCCGGCGCTCCCCTCGCTGCCTGCGGCGCCCCCGTTACCGGCCGCCAGCGTGGGCCCGGTGGAGGCCTGGGTGGCCGGGGGGATCAGGAATTCGCAGTCCTTCGCCAGCTCCGGTCGGGCCACCACCTCGCAGCCGGACTTCACTGGGATCGTCGTGGCCACGCAGCCGCTGTCCGGGGTGGTACAAGCAGCGGCGATGCGGAGGGCGGCGACGCAGGTGTCGATCACCGGGGCCCCCGGGTCGCCGGCGATCGCCAGCCCGTGGAGGCACTGGTCCCGGTAGAACCGCTTGCAGGCGTCCACGTCGGTGACGTTGAGGCCCGGGCAGCCCGGGGCCAGCTCGCAGCGTGCCTCCTCGATCTTCCGGCAGGCGTCCGGGGCCACCGGCTCGGTGCCGCAGCCAGGCCCCGCCAGCGCCCCCGCCCACGAGAGCACCACCCACCAGCCGAGCCACCGGACCGCCTTCATCCCCGCGGGGCCTAGCAGCCCCCTCAGCGGTGGGCCAAATTCTCCGTGCTCCCTCCCAGGGTCAGACTCCGGTCGATCACCCGGGACTCCTCCTTCACCAGCGTCCCCGGGATCAGGCCCCCCATCACCAACAAGACCGCCAGCCCCGCCGCCGCCAGGCGCTCCCGCCTGGAGAGATCCTCCACCTCGAAGAGGCTCCGGGGCTTTCCGAGGAAAGCCCGGCTGTACGCCCGGAACACCGAGGCCGCGTTCAACGCCAGCGCCGCCGCCAGCGCCACGGGGCTGGCGGGGTGCGACGCCAGCAGGCCGTGGAGCAACAGATCTTCCCCGAGGAAGGTCAGCGTCCCGGGCAGCCCCAGCGCCGCCAGGCCAAAGAAGAGAAAGCAGAAGGAGAGCGCCGGAGCCCGGTTCACAATGCCCCCCAGGTCGTCAACCCGGGAGCTACCCAGCCGCGCCTCCAGCGACCACACCGCCACCGATAGCCCCGCCATGGAGGCCCCGATGGCCAGCCACTGGGTCAGCCCTCCGGCCTTCCCTTCCGCAGTCCCGGAGCAAAGCCCCGCGAGGATCAGCCCGCTGTGGCTCACCGCAAGCGCCCCCACCAGCCCCCGCAGCGTCCGCTGACCCAGCCCGAGCAGAGCCCCGTAGAGCGTCGTCGCCAGCCCCAGGACCATCAGCGCCCCGAGCCAGCGCTCCGAGGCGTGAGGGAGCAGCCGCCAGGACAGCCTCAACAGCAGGAATAGCCCGGGCTTCAGCGCCCCCATCATCAGCGCCACCCAGAGCGACCCCCGCTCGAATAGCTCCGGGAGCCAGCTGTGCAGCGGCGCCACGCCGACCCGCATCAGGATGCTCGCCCACAGCAGCCCGAAGGTCAGCGACTCGATCCCCTGCGGGAGCCCACGGCGCAGCAGTTCCTGTACGGCAAACGGGTGAGCGAGCCCCTCCTGGAGCCCTCCCCGGTGCATCAGCAAAAGCGCCCCCAGCAGCGGCAGCGACCCCAGCACCGGGAACAGCACGAAGAACCGTGTCGTCCGCCGCCGGACGGAAGGATCCGGGTGGGCACGTAGCTCCAGGAAGATCGGGGCCAGCGCCCCCACCCAGAAGAGCGCAAAGAGGCGGAGATCCAGGGAGAGAAAGAGCCCCAGGTAGGCGCCCTCCGCCGCCAGCAACCGCCCGACAGCCCCCGGGGACAGCTCCGCCCGCGGCCCCCCCAGCACCGCCGCCGCCGCCAGCAACGCCACGAACGGCAGGAGCACCGCCGAGAGGTGATCCACCCCGAACAGCGCCAGCCCCCCGGGAAGCCTCAGCGGCGCCTCCAGAAAGCCATCCAGGCCCGACAGGTGGTAGCCCGCCCACAGGCCCACCGACAGCAGCAGCACCGCCAGCGTGACAAACCCCCCCGCCCACTGCGCTTCCCTCGACCCACGCCGCGTCGCCGCCAGCCACGCTCCCCCGAAAGGAACCAGCACCACCCCCAGGAGCAACCAGCCAAGGTGTCTCATTTTTCACCACCTACGGTGGAGGGAATCGACGCCCCGGATGCCTCCTGGTGCTCCCCCGCGAGCAGGCGAGCCCACCCGCGCTCCAGGCGAACGACCAGCGCCGCCAGCGCCAGGAGAGGTCTCACCAGGAAGCGATCCAGGAGCTCATCCAGGTGAAAACGAGCCAGCGCGAGGCCGTAGAGCCAGGCACGGAGCCGCTCCGGCAGCAGCGACTCGTAGTGGACTCCGGTCGGCAGCGCGTGGCCAACCACCGCGCGGATACGGCCGAGATCCTGGAGCGCCGAGGGAGCCCGCAGGAGCTGCGTCGCCCGGAGCAGCGCGTGGCTGGTCAGGTGGAGCAGCGCCAGGTCGGTGAAGCCCAGGCCGATCTCCACGAAGATCAGGCCGACCTGGGTCATGGTCGCGTGGGCCAGGGAACTCTTCACGTCGGTCTGGGTTCGGCCGACGAGGGTCGCGGTCACCGCCGTCAGCGCCCCCAGCGCGACCACCGCCGCCGAGGCCAGCGGCGCCTCGCGGAGCAGGGGCGCCGCCCGGAGCAGCAGGTACGCCCCCGCATGCACCGAGAGCGCACCGTAGAAGATCGCGCTCGACGGGGTGGGCCCTTCCATGGCCCTGGGGAGCCACCCGCCCACCGGGAACAAGGCCGACTTCCCCGCTGCCGCCAGCAGGAAGAGGAGCCCCGTCGCCGTCAGCTCCCAGCCGTGGGCGGCCGGGGCCCCCTGGATCGCCGCCAGCTCCGCGGATCCGGCGTGGTGGTGCAGCAGGATGGCCCCGAGCAGCAGCCCGACGTCGCAGAAGCGGTAGGTGACGAAGGCCCGGAGCGCGTTCTGGGCTGGCTCCTCGCGCTCGTGGAAGAACCCGATGAGGAGCGCCGAGCAGAAGCCGACCACCTCCCACCCGGCGAAGAGCAGGTCGAAGCTCCCGCCAAGCACCAGCAGCTCCATGCCGCCCGCGAAGAGGGAGAGCAGGACAAAGAAGCGGAGGTAGCCGCGCTCCCGGTGCAGGTACCTGGACGAGAAGCGACCGATCGCCCCGCAGACCCCCGCGGTCAACGTGGAGACCACGAGGGACGTACGATCCAGGAACAGGGTCAGGGGGAAGGAGTAGCCGGGGACCCCGAACCAGTCCCCCAGGCGGACCTCGAACCAGGATCGCCCCAGGCCAGAGAACAGCGTGTCCATCGCCAACGCGGCCCCCAGCGAGGAGACAAAGGCCACCGCCGCCACGCGGCCGGTGGTCCGCTCGCTCCACCCGAGGCGAAGGATCGCGGAGACCCCGAGGGCCGCGAAGGCCAGGAACGGCGGGAGCAGGACCCCCAGGGAGGCCACCAGGAGCCAGGTCTCACGCGGCATGAGCGGCCCCCTCCGGGCGGATCACGCAGGGGGGCAGGTGCCCCCTGTGCCCGCGGAACCAGGCCTCCGACGAGGGAACCGCAGGGGGCGGCGGCCCCGGGAGGTAGCGCCGGAACGTCCCCCCCTGGAACCTCCAGAGCGCCCCGCTCTCCGGATCCATGGCCACGAGTTGGACCCACTCGTTGACCACGAGCTCCCGCACCTCCGGCTGGCGCCCCGCGATGTCCAGGAGCCGCTCCGGCGTCGCCTCGACCACCATCAGGAGCCGCATCGGCTCGTGGATCTCCACCGTCTGGAGCGGCAGCCCGGTGCGCAGATCCCCCGCGTGGCCGTTCATCACCCCCAGCAACCCCACCAGGTTGTGCGGCAGCTTCGTCCCACAGCCGTAGACCTCGTTGTCGACGCAGGAGAAGTAGTACTCCAGGTTGATGCCCGCCCCGACGGGGGAGGCCGCCGCCAGCAGCCGCTCCAGCACACGACCGTCCCCGTCGATGGTCGGGTCGTAGGAGATCAAAAAAGCCCTGCGATCCAGGAACAACCCCCTCGTCAACTCCCTGCGCCCCACGATCGCCACCGCGTTGGTGGCGTGACCGAACTCCGGCCTGGGCTCGTCCAGCCGGTGAGCGCGCTCCTCCACGTGATGGAGCGCCTCCTCCGGCGTCTCCACGCCTTCCGCAGCCTCGAAGCGCCGGCACCGCTCCAGGGAGGCACGAGACCGGGCGTCCGCCAGCGCCTCCTTGAGCGCCCCAAGCTCCCTCTGGAGCGCCCCGGGCGCCCGATCCTCGTCAAAGAAGATCAGATCGTCGCTGCAGGTGTCGTGGTACCCACCGAGGAACCAGGTCGTCTCCGGCACGTCGATCCCCCGCGCCCGGAGCAGCCCGCGCACCTGAGGGTTGTTGGCCGCCGCCGCGAAGAGCCGGGCGCTCGCGTCGCCGTGGTGCCCCCCGCAGGCGCCGCAGTTGTAGGCCGACGCGTGGGGGTTGTTGCTGGTCGTCGCGCCGTGCCCCAACATCACAACCAGCGGGGAGAAGCCCCTCGTGAGGCCGATGTTCTCCAGGAGGTTCCCGACGCGCTCTGCCAGCTCCTCCGGGGTGAACCCGAGGGGGAGCCCCTCCAGCGTCTCTCCCTCGACTCGAAGCATGGTCTGCGTCGTCTCCCCCCGGGGCAACCAGAGCCTCTGGCTCCGGGCGAGCAGCCGCGCCGTGGCCCTCGGGACCAGCACCCGCGCGAGCAAGGGAAAGGCAGAGAAGAAGCCCCCGACAAGGCTCACCAGCGCCCCCCGCAGAAGGCTCCGCGCGCCGGTGTGGGTCAGGTGCTCGATCCGCGCCCGGCGCAGCGACCGGGCTCTCCTCGTCGCCAGGGCCTCCCGGTGCTCCGGCGCCGGTACCTCTCGCACCGCGTGGCGAGGGCGCAGCGCCACCGGGCATAGCGCCCTCGTCCCGGCGTCGTCGATCCCCTGGAAAAGCATCGCCATGCCGAAGAAGCCAGGAGCCCCGAAGGTCTCGAACTCTGGGTGGGCCTCCTCCAGGTGCCTCCGGAAGGACTCCTCTCGCTCATCGAAGCAGAAGATCGCCTGAAATCGAGGAGACCGGCGGCTCTGGTCCGCGGGGCGGTTGCTCGCCACCGCGTCCAGGATGCCCCGGCGGTAGGTCCCCTCGTAAGCCTCGTGGAGCACGCGGCGCTGCGCGATGTCATCGAAGAGCTCGATCTCCTCCAGGGCGCGCTCGATCACCTCGCCGGACAGCTTCCTCGCCGCCTCGGCGTCGAGGCCGGCCAGCCCCAGGAGCCTGGCCAGGCGGAGGTACCTCACCGCCTCGTAGGCTCCCCGCTCCCCTCGCTCCCAGGCGAGCTGGCGGCGCAGCGAGGCCAGGGGGCCTCGGTGCCTCAGGTAGTGCCCCGCCACCCACCGGGCCGCATGCCGCTGGAGCAAGGAAAGGATCGCCAAGAACTCCACCAGCGAGGCGGGCGGCGCGGTGGAGCTTCGGTCCTCGGGGTGTCGCTCCAGGCGGCTCACCATGCCCGCCCAGCCGCGCAGCGCCAGCGCGTTCTCCTGGAGCCACACGGCCAGCTCCTCGTCCTCCACGCCGAACTCCTCCGCAACCGCACGGACGACTTGCCCCGGCGAGGCCCCGACCTCCAGGAGCCGCCGGGCCTCCTGGCGTACCTCCCGGTGCCACGGCTCCAGCCCCGGCGCCTTGCTGGCCCACTGCGCCAGGGTCGCCCGGAAGAAGCCCTCCCGGCGGCGCGGCATCGGCCAGTAGGCAACGCCCTCGTCCAGGTACGCCGCGATCCAGCGGATCAGCAGCGGATGCACCAGTTCATCCAGATCGACCCCGCACCGGGCCAGCAGCGCGTCCCTCATCCGGACGGGCAGCCTCGGCGGGGCCGCCGAGCGCCTCGGCAGGCGCCGGCAGCGCTCCTCGCAGACCGCGCACAGATCTTCGTCCAGGGGGCTCTTCCCTCGCTCGCTCTTCCACCACCGCAAGGCCGAGGGCGGCGGCACCTCGGCGCCGTGGCGCGCCAGCAGCCAGCGCAGCCCCTCCCGGGGGAGCGACGCCTGGGGGGGGCCCTTGCGCTCCGGCGGGAGCTGCTCCTCGAAGGCCCCGAGAGACTCCCGGAGGTCGCGCTCCTCGATACGACCGATGGCGAAGAAGGATCGGTAGCGGGCTGCAGGCCAGTAGGGCTCGGCGCCGTAGATATGGGCGGCCTCTTGCACGGCCTCGTGGAAGGGCAACCGCTGGAAGGCGTGGAGCGTGTTGTGGTGGATGAACACCCCGATGGGCCCCTGATCCGGAAGCAGGTGCCGGAGGTGGTCGAGGGCCCGTTCCAGCGGATCTGTGCTGCACTCTTGCTCTGTCACGTGGCCTCTACGGGGGTACGATTGACACGGACGGCGAGCGGGTGATCCGAGAGCGCAACGTGGTGCTCCAGGCCAAGAACGAGGAGCTCGCGCCCTTCCCGGGCCCACTCTCCCTGGAGATCCTGGAGCCTCAGCAGCGTGGTGTGATCGACCAGCCTGGTTTGGCTGAAATCCAGCGCCACACAGCGAGCGTTTGGCCTGAGCTCATCGAGCTTCTTGCGCAGACCGAGGAAGTTGGTGAACACCGCGGCGCCGCCCACGGAGAGTCGAATCGTCTCCTCACCGATGGGGACCGTTTCCTGCAACGAGGCCTTCAGGAGCTGGCCCGCGCTGGCGCCGTTCTTCCAGTGAAGGAGCACCTCCACCGCGAGCCCCGCTCCCACACCGACGAGCAGGTCCGTCGCCAGGGTGACCAGGAGCGTGGTGAGGAAGATGACGAGCTGCTCCGGCCCGATCCTGTACGTGTGGATGAACTCCCGCGGAGAGGCGAGGCGGAGTCCGGTGTAGCTCAGCATCGCAGCCAGCGCGGCCAGCGGGATACGGTGCAGAAGGTTCGGCAACAGCGCCACGAAGAGCAGCAAGAAGAGACCGTGGAAGAAGTTTGCACGGCGCCCCGTCGCACCGCTGCTGATGTTGGCCGAGCTGCGGACGATCTCCGAGATCATCGGCAGACCCCCGAGCAACCCGGAGACGACGTTGCCGAGGCCGGTTGCCAGCAGATCTTTGTCCAGATCCGAGGAGCGTTTGCAGGGATCCAGGGCGTCCACGGCCTTCGCGCTCAGCAGCGACTCGATGCTCCCCACCAGCGCGAACATCGCTACGTACTTCACCGATGCCGGCGCGAGGACGGCGGAGAAATCCGGGAAGGTAACCGCGTTGAGCAGGCTCCCCGGGAGCTCGACCAGGTAGCTCGGCCCGATCCTGTAGAGGTGGTGGGCGAAGGTGTAGGTGTGCTCGTGCTCGAGATCGAACCAGATCCCGAGGGGCACCGTGAGCACCAGCACCGCCATCGGCGCAGGCACCCGCCTCGCCCACCTCCAGGGCAACTTCGGCAGGCCAAAGAGCACCGCCAAGCTCACCACGCCGAGGAGCGCCACCTCGGGCTGAAGCGTCAGCACGCTCCGGGGCAGCTCCTCCAGCAACCCCAGCGGCGTCTTCGCCTGCGGCGTCACCCCCAGCATCACATGCCCCTGCTTGGACACGATGATCACCCCGATCGCCGCCAGCATCCCGTGGACCACCGCCCCCGGGAAGCAGTCCCCCAGCCGCCCTGCCCTCAGCAGCGCGAAGCCCACCTGGATCGCGCCGGAAAGCACGATCGTCGCCAGCGCCCTCCGGTAACCAAGCTCCTGAACGGCCCCCAGCGCGATGACGATCAACCCCGCCGCAGGCCCCTTGATGGTGAGGGGGGCGCTCCCCAGAAAGGTCGAGAGCAGGCCGCCGACGATCGCCGTGATCAACCCCGCCACCGGAGGAAACCCGCTCGCCATGGAGATCCCGAGGCAGAGCGGCAAGGCGATCAGGAACACAAGAAAGCCAGCGACCAGGTCCGCGCGGAGCGCCGCCCGGGGTGCATGCTCGTTCATGCCCAGGGAGACGGAACGACGCGCCGGTGGGTTCCCGATTTTTTTCTCGGACCCCGAGCCCGCACCGCACCGTCTTGCCCGGTGCATGGATCTCCCCCGCATGAACCGGGTCTGTCCGCCATTGTTGATCAAGCGACCCGGCGCACCTCTCCCCGGGTTTT
>CAZSDX010000091.1:0-16432 GCA_964605685.1 uncultured Polyangiaceae bacterium | reverse complement strand
CTCAGGCGCGTTGACCATCGTACTCCTGATCCGGGTGGTGCTCCTGGGGAGGCTCGAAGTCGAGGCGCCCCTTGCGCTGGTGCTCACCCAATGCACGGCACGCACTCCTCCGATCTGGCTCATGGGCGCGATGGACTACGTCACCGCCGACGAGGCAGCCAAGAGCCGCCAGGTCGTCCGCGCAAGGACGGCCCAGGTCGCCGTCGCCACGCTCTATCCGACGCTTTTGCTGGGTGGACTCGTGGGGCTCGATCTCCTGACGCCCACCCGAGCCGTGGCGGTCGGGGGCACCGCCGCAGCGGTGGCCCTGGTGTGCGGCTGGCGCTTCTGGCTTCGAGCGGGCGGCATCACGGGGGATTTCCTCGGAGCAACCGAGCAGGTAGGCGAGTGCGCCATGCTGCTGGCGATGTGCCTCGCGTGAGCCCCCGTATCCTCGCCTTTCGCCACGCCCCCGTCGAGGCTTCTGGCCTCTGCTACGGTCGCACCGATGTGCCCACGCTCTTGGCGGACGAAGAAGCCGCACGCCGGGTGCTCGCGGAGCTGCCTTCCTCGCTCCCCGAAGCCCCCTCGCTGGTCTGGTCATCGCTGGCTGCTCGATGCCGTGGTCCGGCTTCGCGGGTGGCCTGCGCACTGGGGCTCCCTCACCGGCAGGATCCCCTCCTCGCCGAGCTGGATCAGGGCGCCTGGGAAGGTCTCCCCTGGGAGGTCATCGAGCAAAATTTTCCCGAACATTACCGCGCCTGGATGGCTGACTGGAAAAACCTGTCTCCACCAGGAGGAGAGGGCGTTGCTGGTATCGAGGCGCGAGCCCGTCGTTGGCTTTCCGCGTTGCCACAAGAAGGTACGCACCTGCTCCTTGCCCACGCTGGCTTCGTCCGTGCGATGTGGGTTGTGACCCAGGGAATCGACTGGGAGACCGCCATGAGTCGCCATGTCCCCCACCTGGAACCGATCCTCTTGGATGCAGAACCGGCCTTGTTCACAAAGCCGACCCCGGGCCCGCCGATGAGGCCGCCAGGGTGAACCCCGGCGCCGGGACGTGGGGGGAAGGGAAACGAGGCGGGGAAGCCCTCCGCCGAGGGCTCGGTTGGGGACGAATCGAGGCCGCAAAGGCGGCCTTCTCCCTGCCGTCGCCCCAGCACTCGTTCCGGCGCCGGGGTTCACCCCGGGGGACCGTTCAAAGATCGTGAGAAGGTCAAGCCAGGCAAGCGAGCCTGAAATTCGGCAAAAAGGCATATGACGCATCGCGTGCATCCACGAACTCCTGGGAGCCCTGGGTCACTTTTTTGGATGTTCACGAACCAGCCAAATTTTAGGATAGAAGTTGCTGAGCCGGCGCCGACAGAGGGCCTCTCCACCTCTCCGGGGTGCGTCATTTGCTCGTCTTGGAGCCTCAACACCTTCTCACGATCTCAACTCAACGATTTTTCGGGCTTTTGGCATCTCCCTGAACGGTCCCCACCCCGGCGCCCGGCCTTGTATCTAACCTCGACAAAGGAGGGGATTATTTTTTACCCATGCGGAGGGGGTAGGGGCGCAACAGGTTGCGCCCCTACTTCTGTCGGGGTTAGGTGCAAGGCCGGTGAATGGCCGTGCGTCACAGCAACCCGGGCAGCAGTTTGTATCCTTCAAACTCCTCGGTTTTTCGAACGTAGAACCCCCCGTAAGCCGCCCCTCTCCGAGCTGCTGGCGCAGGCGGCGGAGCACCTGCTGGCAGGCTACGGAGATCTCGCGGGTAGCCAGCGGTCCCAGAAAGATGACCTCCAGGCCATCTGCAGACAGCAAGATCGATGTCACCCCCGACAACCCCTGCGCCTCGCCAGGAAGCAGCGCGGTGAGGCGCTCTGGAAGGGTCGTTTCAAGCGGCGGAAGTGGTGTTGCTGGCTGGGCCGTGGAGTCGCTTTCATCGTACCTTTTCCCGCGAGCAAGACCAGCCTCTTCACCCCCCGGCGGAGAACGCCAGCAGGAGCGCCGCCATCCGCTCGAAGAAGAGGGCGCAGAGCAGCAGCAGGACGGCGTTGCGACCCAAGGAGAGGACCGCCGCGAGGCTGGCGGGCGAGGCGGCCCGGACCACCAGCGCCACGGAGACCTCTAGGAGCACCGAGGCCGCCAGCATCGGGGCCGCCACGGCGACCGCCACGGTGACCCCGGAGGACAGGCCGAGGACCACCCGGGGCAGGGCGTCCAGGGAGGGGGGCTCCAGGGCGGCGAGGGCCACCCGCGCGGGCCCTCCGAAGGCCAGGAAGCCGGCGCAGGCCAGCAGACCCCAGAGGGCCCCCACGGCGCCCTGGCGGCCCTCGAGCACCGGCAGCGCGGCGGAGTCCGAGCCCCCGCGGAGCGCATCCACGACGCCACCCGCAGTGGTGGCGATCCAGATCGGGATCGCGGCGCCGAGGGCCAGGGGTACCCCGGCGAGCAAGGAGCGGAGCAGCACCTCGGCCCAGGGCCCCGCAGGGACGCTGGAGGTCAGCGCCGGAGCCACCGAGGCCGCCAGGAGCAGCCCGGAGGCGATCCGGAAGGAGGCGGGGGTGGCCCGGAGCCCGAAGGCAGGGACCAGGGCCACGGTGGGGGCGATCCGGGCCCAGGCCAGCCCGAGGGAGCCCAGCTCGACGCCCTCGACCCGGAGCAGCTCGACGAGGGCAGAGGCGAGATCGTCCGGCGGAGGGGCCACGGCTCACTTCCCGCAGCGGACGTGGCGGACCCAGGTGCGGCCGTCACCGACCCAGGCGATCCAGCCGTCGCCCTTCGGCGAGACCCAGGTAGCGAGGTGATCGACGCGGCCGGCGCGGCCCGCTTCGAGGCGGACGGTGAGGCGGCCCGAGGACTCGACGGAGGCCAGCTCCACGGCCTTGGGGGCCGAGGGAGGCTGGGCGGTGGGGCGCACCAGGGCGACCAGGGGTCTGTCGCAGAAGCGAGCCGGGAGCACCGGGGCTGGGTCGAGGCCGTTGGGGTAATCCAGCCAGAGGGCGTCCTCGGCGGGGCGGGCTCCGAAGACCACCGGCACCGCGGCCAGCCCGAAGTCGAGGCCGTTGCGCGGGAGCGGCAGCAGCGCCACCACGCCGCCCTCGGCCCGCACGGCGCTGATCGAGGGGAAGGACTCGGAGGGAGAGCCCATCCAGAGCACCGTCTCGGGGCCTACGCGGGGCTCGCCGGCGCCGTCCAGCTCCAGGGAGGCCGCGTGCACCGGGGTCAGCGCCGAGCGGGCGTCGTTCCAGACGATCACGAGGCGGCCCGGGGCGACGGCGGTGACCCAGGCGCTGGCGGCGCCGGAGCCCTCGGACGACAGCGGGTGCGCCCCCTTGCCTTCGATCCAGACCCGGGCGTGGCGCTCCCCGTCGTGGGAGCGCTTGCGCGCCACGTAGGCCACCACATCCTGCGCCGCGGCGCCGCCCTCGTTGCGGACCCCGTGGGGGACGGTGCCGTCCTCCGCGTCGTCGGCCACGGTCTCCACCGGGGCGGCCTTGCCCTCGGCGTCGATCAGCCGGCGCCGGAGCTTTCCGCCGGTGATCCAGTAGCTCATCGTGTCCTTTCCCCGGTCGATGAGCAGGGTCTTCCCCCGGGCGTAGAGCTTCCCGTCGTCGCTGAGCGGGGCGATCTTCTCCCCCAACCTCACCAGCAGGATCTCGTCGTCCTTGCGGCGCACCACCGCCCCCACCGCTCCCAGCTCCACCAAGGCCCCGGTGCCGATGTCCACGGGCTTCGGGTCCAGGGCGAGCCCTCCCTTGAACGGAGGGGGTGGCCCCGGCGGCGCCGGCCTCCGCGGCCCGGTCGAGCCCGAGGAGGAGGGCGCGGTCGTCGGCCCCGGGGAGGGAAGCGTCGCTGCCGGGGGCGAGGCCGTGGTGGCGGCGGAGGGCGCCGTGGTGGCGGGGACCGGGTCGCGCTTGCAAGCGAGGCAGAGCAGCGAGAGCGCCAGCGAGGAGGGGCACCGGAGGGGCAGCAAGGGAGCACAGCGTCCCCGAAGCGAGGCCGCGCCGCAACCAGGATGGACGCCCGACGCGCCGCGGGCTAGCAGCCCTGCCCATGGCGCTCGATCTCTCGGCGGTGGGGGCCCGCACCGCCCCCCATGTCTTCTCCTGTACCTGGCGGGATACCGTCCTCTACGCGCTCTCCATCGGCGCCCGGCGCGAGGAGCTGGACTACCTCTACGAGGCGCGAGGCCCCCGGGTCTACCCTACCTTCGCGGTGATCCCGGCGATGGCCGCGGTGAACGAGGGGCTGGCGCGCACCGGGGTCGAGCTGGAGCAGATCGTCCACGGGGCCCAGGAGATCACCCTCCACGCCCCCCTCCCCTCCTCGGGGACGCTCTGGACCACCGGCGAGGTGCGGGCCATCTTCGACATGAAGAAGCTGGCGCAGATCGTGGTGAGCACCGAGACCCGCGGGGAAGACGGCGCGCTGCTGGCGGAGACCGAGTGGACCATCCTGGCGCGGGGGGCCGGCGGCTTCGGAGGGAAGCCTCCGCCGCGTCGGGCGGACGAGGCGCCAATCCCCAGGGATAGACCCGCCGATTTTCGCGTGGAGGAGGCCACTTCCCCGGAGCAAGCGCTGCTCTACCGCCTCACCGGCGACACGAACCCGCTCCACGCAGACCCGGAGCTGGCGGCCCGCGTCGGCTTCCCCCAGGGACCGATCCTCCACGGGCTCTGCACCTTCGGGCACCTGGCCCGGGCGCTGATCCACGGCGGCCTCCGCGGCGACGCGCGCCGCCTCCGCAAGCTGGGGGCGCAGTTTCGCCGCCCCGTTTGGCCCGGCGACACGCTGGTCACCGAGGGTTTTTGGGTCGGCGACCGGGTGGCGCTCCAGACCTTCGCCACAGGGCGCCCCGAGCCGGTCCTCACCGGAGCCTGGGCGCTGCTCACGCCCTGAACCTCACGGAGAGGGGCGGAGCTGGATCGGGTACACGACGGAGAAAGGAGCGTCGGACGGGGGAAACTGCGCCCTGTAGGAGCCTCGCACCATGCACTCCACCAGCCAGGGAGCCTCGATGGTGGAGCCTGCGTCCGAGACGCGGCAGACGCGCCCGTCTGCCTCGATATCGAAGCGCAGCACCACCTTGCCCGCGAGCCCAGGGTCGCCCGTGAGCGCCCGGTTGTAGCAGGCCACCCAGCGTGGCCTCAGCCTGGCCAGGGTGGCCTGGAGCGGCGCGACGGCCCGGTAGCCCAGCTCCCCCGAGCGCGCCGGGGAACCGGGACCGCAGCGGCCCGCCCCCGGCGGGAGCGGTGGGAGCTCGTCCTGAGCAGGCGGCGTCCGGTGAGGCGAAGGCGCCACGCGCCAGCCCCTCGTGGACTCCGCCGGGGCCGCAGCGGAGGGCGATGCGTCGGGGGCAGGGAGGAGCACGAGGGGCTCCGGATCGCCGGCGGGGGTTGCAGGAGGCGCCTCGTTCCGGCAGGAAGAAACCGCGAGCGCGAGCGCGAGCGCAACCCGCGGAGAGGCAGGGAGGAGCATCCCCCGAGGGTAGCAAGATCCCGGGGGGGCGTCTGAGGGCTGCGCCGGGCGGCAAAGTAGGCTAAGAGGCCCCCTCTAGGTTACGAGGGTTCTTATGGCAAACCGGAACAAGCACGACGATCTCGACGATCGCGACGAGCGGGAAGACGACGAAGAGGAGCGCCGCAAGCGCAAGAAGGCCGGCGCCGCCCGCGAGGAGGTCGACGAGGACGAAGACGACGAGGACGACGAGGACGACGAGGACGACGAGGACGACGAGGAGGAAGATCCGTACTGGTGGACGCCTCACGCGGTCATGGGTGTCCTGATCGCCATCGGTTTCCTCGGCTACCTCGGGGCGTTCTCCAAGTTCGTCGGTAAGAAGGCCGAGGCCGCCCCCCCGAAGGAGACCAAGGCCGCCATCGCCGCTGCGCCGCCCAAGCCCAACCCGGCGGCGTCGCTGCGAATCCCCCCGAAGCTCCCCGGCGCGGCGCAGCAGGGCGAGGCCATCGGCGCCCAGCACCTGCTCATCATGCACAAGGAGTCCATGCGGGCGCCCCCCGGCATCACCCGCACCAAGGAGGAGGCCAAGAAGCGCGCCGAGGAGGCCCTCGCCAAGATGAAGAAGGGGACCTCCTTCGACGAGCTGGTCAAGGAGTACACCGACGAACCCGGCTCCAAGGACAAGAACCCCCCGGGTGACCTGGGGATGTTCACCAGGGGCCGCATGGTGCCCCCCTTCGAAGAGGCGGCCTTCAAGCTGAAGGCCAACGAGACCTCCGAGATCGTCGAGACCGCCTTCGGCTACCACATCATCAAGCGGCTGAAGTAAACCATCCCCGGCCTGATGACGGTTGCGAATCTGATCAGGTAGTTTGAGCTTTGGAGTCTGGCTCGACGTTCGCCGTTTCTTGGGGAGGGCTCCGGTCGGCTCCCGGCCTCCGGCCCCCGGCCTCGGCCTCCGGCCTCCGGTTCCCGGCCTCCGGGTCCCGTGAGCAGTTCCCGGACACGTAAGCGTGAACGTGAGCGTCCGAGCCACGAACCCAACGCCCTGCTGAGCCACCCCCCGGGCCGACGGGCTGGCCTGTCGGGCGGGGCGGAAGCCTCGGCGAGGGGAGAGGGAGCGTGCGGGGGAACCCTTCGTTCGCGTTCCCGTGGCCGTGTCCGGCACCCGCTCACGGGACCCGGGAGCCGGAAGCCGGAGCCCGGGGTCCGGAAGCCGGGAGCCGACCGGAGCCCTCCCCAAGAAACGGCGAACGTCGAGTCCAGACCCCAAAGCTCAAACTACCTGATCAGATTCGCAACCGTCATAACGCCGGGGAGGAAGTGGCTTGCTCACGTACAGAAAGGATTCCCCGGTGAGGCCCCGCCAGCGCGCGGGGCGGGGGCCGCTCAGTTCATCGCTTCCACCATGTTCTTGAGCTGCTCGCAGGAGCGGCCCTCCCCGAGGGTGCAGGCCTGGCGAAAGAGGGTGACGGACTTGTTCCGGTCTCGCTTGACGCCGCGGCCCAGGAGGTACTGGAAGGCGGCCTGAGCACAGGCGCGCCCGTCCTTGTTGTCCTTCTTCTTGCACTGGCTCTCGTACTGCATGGCAGCGACCATGGGGGAAGCGGGGACGCCGCCCGTGCCGAGTTCCTGGACGAATTCGAGGGAGCTGCAGGCCATCGGGTAGCCCTGGTCGCAAGAACGGCGGTAGAGGTTGATGGCGCGGTTCTGGTCCTTGGCAACGCCGCGACCGCGCTCGTACATGTAGCCGAGGTAGGCGCACCCGCTGCGCTCGTTACCGTCGCAGGCGCGCTGGAGCAAGGAGAAGGCGCGGTCGACCTCCTCCTTCTTGGCGGCGGGGTTCTCGTCGATCCAGGAGGCGAGGTTGACGCAGCCGAGGAGGTCCCCGCCGGAGCAGGCGCGCTCGGAGTAGGAGGTGGCGCGGGCCGGGTCCTTGGCAAAGCCCTTGCCGTACTTGGCAAGGTAGCCCAGCGTGCTGCAGGCACTCATGTAGCGCTGGGTGTCGCAGAGCTCGCGGAAGATCTCGACGGCCTTCTCCTCGCTCTTGGCGGTGCCCTCGCCGTGGAGCTGCATGATGGCGGAGTTGGAGCAGGACTGCTTGTCTCCCTTGGAGCAGCCGAGCTGGAAGAGTTTGTACGCCTTGGTGTAGTCGCGGGCGACACCGGTGCCGAAGTAGTAGAGGACGCCGAGGTTGAGGCAACCGGCGACCTCGTCGCCGCCGCAGGAGCGGGCGTAGAGCTCGGCGGCGACGGCGGGCTTCTTGGGGACGCCGTCGCCGTGCTGGAAGGCGTAGCCGAGGGCGAGGCAGCTCTCGGTATCCTTGAGATCGCAACCCTTGTCCCAGAAGGAAGCGGCGAGCTTGTGATCGGCAGGGACACCGTCGCCACGGTAAACCCAGCGGCCGAGCTGGGTGCAGGAGGCGCCGACGCCGAGCTCGCAGCTGCGCTGGACGAGGCCGAGACCGGTCTTCTTGTCGGCCTTGACGCCGTCGCCCCAGAAGACGTTGAAGCCGAGGTTCTGGCAGGCGTACCCGCTGCCGCCCTCGCAGCCCATCTGGAAGAGCTTGTTGGCGGTGTCGAGGTTCTTGGTGACGATCTTGCCCTGGCTGAAGGCGACGCCGAGCTTGTTGCACCCCTCGGGGTCGGCGCGGGCGGCGGTGCAGGCCTTCTCGTAGAGGTTCAGGGCGTTGTCGGTGGGGCTCCCCTGGCGGCCCTCCGGGGGGATCCCTCGGCCAGAGAGGTAACGATCTGCGAGGGTGGTGCAGGAGATCCCGAAGCCTTCGTTGCAGCCTCGGACGTAGAGCTTGAACGCCTGGAGTTCGTCCCGCTCAGCCCCGCCCTGACCGTTGTCGTAGCGCATGGCGAGCTGGTGGCAGGCCTGGCCGTGCTCGCCCCGGCAGGCGCGCTCGAAGAGCTGCATGGCCTTGGACTCATCCTTGGTGGTTCCGCGGCCCTCCGCGTGGAAGAGGCCAAGGAAAGTGCAGCCGGCGGAGTGGCCGCCGTTGCACCCGTTCTCGTAGAGGCGCATCGCCTTGGCGATGTTCTGCTCGACGCCGAGGCCCTTGGTGTAAAGCGTACCGAGCCAGGAGCAGCCCACCGGCTCGCCGTTGTCGCAGGCCTTCTTGTAGATGGCGTAGGCGCCGTCGATGTCCTTGGGTCCGCCGAGGCCCTGCTCCAGCGAGACGCCGAGGTCGGCGCAGGCCATGGCGACGCCCCCCTCGCAGGCTTTCTTGTAAAAAGTCCGGGCGGTGGCCAGATCCTGGCGGACACCAGCTCGGCCGAAGCGGTAGGCCATGGCGAGCTTGTGGCAGCTGTTGGGCTCGTTCTTGTTGCACTGGGCCTCACACTCCTTGGCGTCGTTGCCCTTGCAGGCAAACACCGCGCCCTGGGTCGCGCGGATGCACTTGCCGCCGGAGAGGGCAAAGCCCTCGGGGCAGCTCGGGGCCTGGACCTCGTCGCTGGCCGCCTGGAGCCCCTTGCCGTCTCCCTCCGGCTTGTCGGGCCTGGCGACGCGGTCGACGAGGGGGATGAGTTCCAGGCGCAAGGGGGCACCACACTGCTGGGGCGGCGCGTTGGAGTCCGGAGAAGCCTTCTTGCACTCGTCGATGAGGCCGTCGGTATTCCGGATGTGCTTGAACTTCTTGGACGAGACGCTGCCACCTGCGTTGAACAGCTCCATGGCGGTCTTGGCGGAGGAGTTCTCGCCGGTCTGCATCACGAAGGCGCCGAGGGAGGCCGACGCGATGAAATGGGTGACGTCGCCGCAGGCCTCCCCCTGGAGGTCCGTGGACTTGACCGAGCGCCAGGTGGTCGCCTTCTTTCCGATCATGACCAGGGCGATGTCGAGGGTGGCCCCCCGCTGGAAATCCGCCCCCAGCTCGGCCCCCAGCTTGGGCCCCGAGAGCGGCAGGTTCGCCCGCACCTCGTCGGCGTTCACCAGCCGGACCACCTCCTCCTTGGTGGTGGTGGCCATGAAGCCGTAGCCCCCCTCGATGCGGCACCCGCGCACCAGCCGGATCGTCTTGCAGTCGTAGTGGACGAGGGCGACGCCGTCCTTCATGGCGGCCTCGAGGTCGACCCGCTGGCCGGGCTGCCAGTCGACCACCAGCGGCTCCCCGTGGCCAGCGGACGAGGTGCAGGCCTTGCCGGTATCGTAGTCAACCTTCGGAGGGGGAGGGGCGCAGCCCAGCGTGGCGGAAACCAGCGCGTATCCGGACGCGAGGGCGAGCCCCCAGGGGGCGAACAGGAGTCTGGTCATGAAGGGTCATGGTCGCAGAACACCCGGCCTGTTGCGAGGAATTTTGCGCACTGCGGTCCCGCGAATTTTTTGCCGCCGGGGGGAAGAGCACGGCGGCCTACCCTTGCTTACCGGGGGGCCATCGGGGTAGGGGTCTAGCAAGATGTCCCCGCCGTACTCGAAGCGAGAGGTGTTTCGTTTCCTCCTCGAACAAGGGCAACCCGTGCGGATCTTGCTCGACGCCAGGCGCGACGGGGTGGTCGTCCCTGCGCGCTTCCGGGGGGCTCCCCAGCTCATCCTCGAGATCGGGCTGAACATGAACCCGCCCATCCCGGACCTCGACACCGAAGGGGACGGGGTGCGCTGCACGCTGTCCTTCGCCAAGCAGCCCTTCCACTGCACGCTGCCGTGGTCCTCCATCTGGGCGCTGATCGGCAAGCGCGACGGCCGGGGGTATCAGTGGGTGGAGGACATGCCTCCAGAGCTCGTGGCGGTCCCCCAGGCGCCACCGCCGCCGCGCATGCCCCCGGTGCTCCGGGCGGTCCCCGCCGAACCCCCGCCGGAGCCGGCGGCAGAGCCCGCGGCCCCGCCGGACCAGGTCGCTGCGGCCAGGAGAGACGAGGCCGAGGAGGCGCCCCCTGCCCCCGAGCCCCCGAAGGCCAGCGAGGAGGTCATCGAGGAGCTTCCGCCGGGGAAGAAGAAGCGGCAGCTCCCGTCCTACCTCCGGGTCATCAAGTGACGCGATGAACGCGCGCGGCAGGGCGGCGGTGAGCTACGCGGTGGTGCTGGTGGTGGCGCTGGCCGCCGAGTTCGGCCTCAAGGAGGCGATCAGCGACTCGTCGCTCCGGCAACTGGTGATGACCGGGGCGATCAACGTGCTCATCGCGCTCTCGCTCAACATCATCAACGGGATGGCCGGCCAGTTCAGCATCGGCCACGCGGGCTTCGTCGGGGTCGGCGCCTACACGGCGGCGGTGGTCATGGCCAACCTGCACCAGGCCTGGCCCGGCGACATCTCCTTCGCCCGCTCGCTGGCGGTGGTCCCCGTCTCCGTGGGGGCCAGCGCGCTGCTGGCCGCCTTCTTCGGGGTGCTGGTGGGGCTCCCGTCGCTGCGGCTACGGGGCGACTACCTGGCCATCGTCACCCTGGGGTTCGCCGAGATCTTCCGGCTCCTGATCGCCACCGCCTCCGCGGGGGACAGCGGGCTGCTGGGGAGGCTCGGCGGGCAGAACGGCTACGCCGGGCCCACGGATCAGGGGATCCCCCAGTACGCGGGGCCCTTCTGGGTCTTCGGGGCCGTGGGTGTCGCGCTGATCGTCTGCCACCGGCTCAAGTTCTCCGGGTGGGGTCGGGCGCTCCGGGCGCTCCGGGAGGACGAGATCGCTGCTGCTGCCGTGGGCGTCGACCCGACCCGCTACAAGGTGACCAGCTTCGTCCTGGCGGCGGCGGGTGCCGGGGTGGCTGGCGGGCTGCTGGCGACCATGCACGACGGCTCCCCCATCACCCAGCCGGACCAGTTCAACTTCCAGGCCTCCTTCGACGCCATCACCATGGTCATCCTCGGCGGCTCCGGCAGCGTGTCGGGCGCCACCCTCGGCGCCCTCTTCGTCACCTTCTCCATCAAGTTCTTCGAGTACCTCCAGTCGACCCCCTCCATGCAGGAGTTCCGCGCCAGCAACCCCTGGCTCGACCTCAACGCGCTCCGGATGGTCATCTACGCTGCCACCCTCATCGCCGTGATGATCCTGCGCCCCGAGGGTGTGCTGGGCGAGCGGGAGATCTGGGAGAAGAAGCGCTCATGAGCGCCCTCAAGCTGGAGCGCGTCTCCAAGACCTTCGGGGGGCTCCGGGCGGTGAGCGACGTGAGCTTCTCCATCCCGGAGCGATCCATCTTCGGGGTCATCGGCCCCAACGGCGCCGGCAAGACCACCGTGTTCAACCTGATCACCGGCGTCTACCGCCCGGACCCGGGGGGGACGATCCGCCTCGACGCCGTCGACCTGACCCGGCTCTCGCCGGCGGGGGTGGCGTCCGCGGGGGTGGCCAGGACGTTCCAGAACATCCGGCTCTTCGCCCGGCTCACGGTGCTGGAGAACGTGCTGGTGGCCTGCGAGATCACCCGCAAGACCGGCCTCGGCGCCGCGCTGCTCCGCGGGCGGGCGTTCTTCGACGACGAGGCGGCGCTGGTGGACCGGGCCATGAAGCTGCTGGCGGTGTTCAAGCTCGACGGCATGGCCGATCTCCCGTCCACCTCGCTCTCCTACGGCAACCAGCGGAGGCTGGAGATCGCCCGGGCCATGATGCTCCGCCCCCGGGTGATCCTGCTGGACGAGCCGGCGGCGGGGATGAACTACGGCGAGGCCGAGGGGCTGAAGGATCAGATCCGCTGGCTCCGGGAGGAGTTCGGGGTGACCGTGGTGCTGGTGGAGCACAACATGCAGGTGGTGATGGGGGTGTGCGAGCGGATCCACGTGCTCGACCACGGCGAGACGATCGCGGAAGGCACGCCGGAGGAGATCCAGAGGCACCCGAAGGTGCTCGCGGCGTACCTGGGCGAAGACGGCGAGGAGGCCAGCCCGTGAGGACGGCGCACCCGACCAGGAAGCCCCCGTCGACGCCGGTAGGCGAGGCGCTGCTGCGGGTCGAGGGGCTCCAGGTGAACTACGGGGGGATCGAGGCGCTCAAGGGCGTGAGCCTGGAGGTGCGCCGCGGCGAGGTCGTGGCGCTCATCGGCGCCAACGGGGCCGGCAAGACCACCACGCTGCGGGCCATCGCCCGGCTGCTCCAGCCCCGCGCCGGGACCATCTCCTTCGACGGCCAGGATCTGGCAGCCCTCAGCGCCGAGGACGCGGTGGACCGGGGGGTGTCGCTCGTGCCGGAAGGCCGGGGGGTCTTCCCCAACCTGACCGTGCGGGAGAACCTGGAGCTCGGCGCCTGGAACCACCGCTCCCCGGCGATCCTCGGCGAGACCTTCGAGGACGTGGTGCAGCTCTTCCCCAGGCTGGGCGAGCGGGTGAAGCAGGAGGCCGGCACCCTGTCCGGCGGCGAGCAGCAGATGCTCGCCATCGGGCGGGCGCTGATGGCGCGCCCCTCGCTGCTGCTGCTCGACGAGCCCAGCCTCGGGATCGCCCCCAAGCTGGTGACGGACATCTTCCGCGCGATCCGCGCCATCGCCTCCTCCGGGACGACGATCCTGGTGGTGGAGCAGAACACCCGGGTGGCGCTGGGGTCGAGCCAGCGGGCCTACGTGCTGCGCACCGGCGAGATCCTCCGCACCGGGGCCTCCCGCGAGCTGGCCGACGACCCGGAGATCCAGAAGGCGTACCTGGGCGGCTTAGGCGCCTGCGCCCCGTTGTGCTAGGGTGAGCGCCATGCCCGAGGGGGAACCTGGAGCCGCCACAACCCCATCCCTCAAGCCCTTCGAGGGCGCGCGGCTGTCGCTGCTCCGGCTGGGGCTGCGGCACAACGCGGAGCTGGAGCGGTCGCTGCTCGCCACCGCGCGCATCTGCGCCGAGTCGATGCAGGTGGCGAGGGTGGGGATCTGGGTCTTCGAGGGGGACAGCGCGCTCCGGAACGTGGTGACCCACGACGACAGGAGGCTCGACGCGGAGCCCGGCGGCCTCTTCGATCTGACCGCCTGCCCGGTGTACCACGCGGCGATCCGGTCGAGGCGGGTGGTGGCCGTGAGCGACGCGCAGAGCGACCCGAAAACCGTCGAGATGCGCGATAGCTACCTGGTGCCGCTGGGGATCACGTCGATGATGGATGTCCCCGTGTACGCCGACGGCGACATCATCGGCGTCATCTGCTGCGAGCACGTCGGTCCTCGCCGGGACTGGACCGAAGGAGACTGCGACTTCGCCGCGTCCGTGGCCGACATCGTCTCGTCCCTCTTCCAGCAGGCCAGGAGGCTGCTGACCGAGGAGGAGGTCTCCCGCATGAGGGAGCGGCTCGCCCGGGCCGAGCAGATGCATGCGCTGGCCCGCCTCGCCGCGGGCGTCGCCCACGACCTGAACAACCTGCTGTCGGTCATCCTGCTCAACGCAGGGATGCTCCCGCCGAGCCCCCAGGCGCAGATGATCGAGGAGCAATGCCAGGCGGGCTCCCGGCTGGCCCGCCAGCTCCTGGCGTTCGCCCGGGACAACCCCCCGGAAGAGGAGCAAACCGACGTGCGGGACCTCCTCGAGCGCATGGAAGTCCTCCTGGTCTCGGCGCTGGGCCCCGGGATCACGCTGGAGCTACACCCGGGCCTCGTCCCCCTGAACGTGCGGCTCAACCGCGGCGAGTTCGAGCAGGTGATGCTGAACCTGGCGTTCAACGCCCGGGACGCGATGAAGAGCCGGGGCGGGGTGTTCCGGGTCGAGGCCCGGCAGGAGGACGAGGAGGTGGTGGTGCGGGTCTCCGACGGCGGCGAGGGGATGAGCCAGGAGACCCTCCGGCGCGCCTTCGAGCCCTTCTTCACCACACGGCGCGATCAGGGAGGGACAGGGATGGGCCTGGCCATCGTGTACGGCGCCATGCGGCGGGCCAGAGGCCAGGTGGTGGTGGAGAGCCAGCCCGGGCAAGGGACCACCTTCGAGCTGAGGTGGCCAAGGGTCAAATAAGACCTACGGGACGAGGACCCGGGCGACCTCGGCGAGGGTGCGGAGGTCGTGGACGTCGTAGGGGAGCGCCGGAACGTTGACCCGGAGAGGTCTCCTGGGGGAGCGGGCGAGGGCCTCGTCGAGGCGAAGGAGGCGGGAGTTGTCGAGCTGAGCCTGGCGGCGCTCGTCGTCGAGGGCGGAGGAGAGGCGCTCCGGGGCGTCGTCGTCGAGGGAGAGGCGGAGGGCCTGGATGGCCTGGCGGGCTGCCTCGGGGGAGGTCCGGCGGGGAGGAGCGACGTGGAGGCGGTTGACCACGAAGGCGTCGCGGGGCATCCCCTGTTCTTCGAGGCGCTCGCTGAAGAAGAGGACCTCTTGGATGGCCATGGGCGAGGGGCTGGTGACGAGCACGTAGGCGACGTCGGGGGCGCGGAGGGTGCGGGCGACCTCCTGGGCGCGCTCCTTGAAGCCGCCGAAGAGGTCGTTGAGCTCGGTGACGAACTGGGCCACCTGCTCGAGGAAGTCGCCGCCGGTGAGCTTGCCGATGCCCTTGAGGACGACCGCGGCGCTCTTGGCGAGGATGTTGAAGCTGAGTTTGCCGGACTCCTGGAAGGCCTCGATGAACCAGCGCATGGCGGCGCTGTCGAGGGCGTCGACGAGGCGCTGGGGGGCGTCGAGGAAGTCGAGGGCGTTGGCGGTCGGAGGGGTGTCGAGGAGGATCAGGTCGAAGACATTGTCCGCCTTGACCGCGTGGAGCTTCTCCATCGCCATGTACTCGTGGGTGCCGGCGAGGGAGGTGGAGACGTACTGGTAGAGGCGGTTGTGGAGGATGCGGTCGCGGGCCTGAGGGCTGGAGGCGTAGCGGTGGACCAGCTCATCGAAGGTGCTCTTGGTGTCGAGCATCATCACCGTGAGGGAGCCCTCGACCTGGAGCCCGGCCTCGGAGAACCGCTGGGCGTCGACGGTCTGGGCCTCGGTGGTCATGGCCTTGAGGCCGAGGCTGTTGGCCAGGCGCCGGGCCGGGTCGATGGTGAGGCAGAGCACCCGCTTGCCGCGGGCCGCTGCGGCGAGGCCGAGGGCGGCGGTGGTGGTGGTCTTGCCGACACCCCCGGAGCCGACGACGAGGATCACACGGCGGGAAGCGAGCAACGGTTCCAGGGACAAGGCCTCCAGCCCGTAGCACCCCCCGCAGGAGGCATACAAGACCGAAAAGTTGTCTCCTGGGGCCAAGACGCGGAAAATTTCCGGCAATGGTTCCCTCCGACTCGGACCGACGGCAGCGCCGCAGCAACGACCCGATCACCGCCCTGCACTACCAGCTCGCCCACGCCCGCCACCACGGGGGCTTCGACGCGCTGGTGCTGGTGGACCAGGCCGGCACCCTGGTGGCCGGCGCCGGGGCCTGGCCGCTCTGCGAGGAGCTGGCCGCCTTCGCGCCGCTGCTCGCGGACGATCCCCCCCGGCTGCGGGGCTGGCCTTCGGAGATCCACAGGCTCAGGCCCCAGGTCCAACTCCAAACCCTCCGGTTCCAGGGGGCCACGGTGCTGCTGGCGGCTCGCGGCGCGGCCCCTGAGTCCGCCGACGACCACCTGGGGACCGCCGCCGCGGGGTGCCTGCGTATTCTCTCCTCGGCGGGCCCTCTGGCGGCTTGACCTGGGGGGCGTTTGGGGGTCTTGTGGGGCCATGAGGCCGCACCTTCCCCTCCTCATCGCGCTGGGCCCGGTTCTACTGCTTGGTTGCTCTTCCTCTGCGGTCTGGCGGCCTGTGCCGGTCTCCCTGATCCCGGCGGCCCCGGCCCCGACCCAGGGAAAACGCCCCCCCGCCAGGCGCCTGCTCGCCCCCGAGAAGGCAGAGCCCGGAGGCGACTCCGACGAGTGAGCCCGCAGGGGCTGGAAACTCCCCTTCCCGCGTGGCACAGAACAAGGCAGATTAAGTTACCTTCATCCCGAGGACTTCCCGATGACGCGACGCTCCCTTTCCCTCCTTATCCCCCTACTTGCGATGGCTGCAGGGTGCAACAGCATCGCCGGCCTCAACAACCTCGAGGAGGTCGACTGCGTGGGTGACGCCTGCGGGGCCGCCGGCGAGGACGCCGGCGGATCCGGCGGGAGCACCTCCGGGAGCGGGGGGAGCGCCGGTAACGCCGGAGGCTCGGCGGGCGCAGGCGCCGGTGGGGTGGCCGGGCAA